>JALFAW010000089.1 GCA_022773305.1 Spirochaetia bacterium | reverse complement strand
ACCGAGCGTGGAGCCGCCGCCTTTGGCGGGTCTGAAAGACCGGAGCGATAGCGGAGTGGCGGAAGGCGACTGACTAACTGAATTTTGCTAAAAAGTTGAGGAAAAACCTATGTCGAATATAAACGGATTTTTATTTTTTTGGAGAAATGACTTGCGTAACGAGCAGGCTGCCTGCAAATATAATGTTGTTTTTAAACTTGATTTTGCAAGGCCTCCAAGGTTTGGCGTGATTGCCCAAGAACCTTTTATATATACTGTATCCAGGTAATAACACTCTCCTTGAAAAAACTGTTTTATTGTGCTGGCAAAGTTTCCATAATCTTCCAGATTTGAAAGTGTGCGTTTTTTTCCTGTTGCTAATGAAGAATTGTATCCAGCAGAAACTGCAAAATCATTCATGTAAACTGCCTGCAAAACTGGAATTGCTTTTTGTATTTCTGCTGCAAACAGTATCACTTCGCATTTCATATCTAAAAAGGATTTTCCAGAATCTGTGTAATTTGTTTTTTTTAAGTATTCTGGTTCAATAGGAAAAACTGAAAATGCTATTTTTGCCGGAAAATTTGTCGTTTTTCCATAAACTGAACTGTACGGCATAAGATGAGGGATGTAAAACTTTAAATTCTGTTCAATTTGGATTGCGTTGACATATTCAAGAGGGGACAGACCTAAATCACTGTCATATCGGTATCCAAGTCCTAGTGTGTACGCACCTCCTTTTTTTTCGTAACGTCCCGAACCTGCTTTTCTTATGGAAGAAAACGTTGCAGAAAATGCATCTGATAGGCTATAATAGTTTTTATTTTCGGAATATATTGAATTGTATATTTTTTTTGTTTCGGAGTTCAAAAGATTCTGAAGATTATTTTGACGTCCGATTTTTGCTCCTGTTTGATTGGCAAATGTCAGTGAACTGTTGTTTCCAATCTCTAAATTCATTTGAAAAGTCAGCAAAGCAGAACTGTTTTTCCAGCCTTTTTCATCAATTTCGGTTTTTAAATCCCAGTTCATCTGGAAAAGATTTGAAATAGTCGCGTTCTGCCCTGTAAATTCAAAGCCAAAACTATTGTGAAAAATATCCCAGCCAAAAGTTGATGTGTATAAACTTGTAGAACCATCTGTCCATGGGTCTGCTGTAATAAATGTAAGTCCTAAAGAATATCCTGAAAGCTCTGTTAAACCTGCATTGCATCCAAAATTATCGGGAACAAAACTTGTAAATGGAATAAAAACTCCTTGTAAATAATATTTAAAAGGAATGAATTTTTTTTCTGGAATGTTTTCTGCAGAATTTTCATAACTTGTTTTCGATGCAGCTGTCATACTATTATACTTATGTTCATAATCCTTATTTTCAAACTGAAGAATAGTTTTATCATCTGTAAGTTTTACTTCCACAGAATTGTCATTTTTGCAAAAATATTCTGTTTTTCCAGTAGTTTGAAAATAATCTTTGACAGAAGGTATTTTCATGATTTTGGAAAACTGATAAAACTGTCCGATAAAAACTATCTCTCTGTCAAAAGAAACTGGATTAAAAACTCCACCAGATATGTCCCCAGCGTCACCCGCATCAGCTGTGTCCCCAGCGTCACTTTTGTCACCTGATTTATCGCAAAATGAGCCACTGAGTGTGTATTTTTTTTCATCAAGTTTGAACTGTCCAATGCGAGGCATTGTTCCTGGATAAACCCAGCTATAATAGAATGCATTTTCTTCTTTATCATAAGAAAGCGAACGGATTTTCATTTTTTCTTCAGGCAACGGATATTGTGTGAATTCTCCTTTTGTAAATGAATACGTTACTATTGAATAATTCAGTTTGTTTTTCTGGATAAAAGCAAATTCGTCTTCTTTTGTCTGAATAAAATTTGAAACATTCACATTCAAAGGTAAATCTATCTGTACAAAAAATTCTGTACTTTTAATATCACCCGAATCATTTAATGCAATTTCTTCTATATAAATAGAATTCGCTGGCGATGTATATTTTGTTGAAACAAGGAAATATTTTTCTTGATTTTTTATGATGGCACTATCTTTGATACTTTTTGTTTTCACTGTAAAGAATTTTTTTGTGTCGATATTGTAGATTTTTGTTCGGGATTTTTCACCGTTGGAGTTTTCTGAAAAATATGACACTGTTAAAAATTTGCCGTCATCGGACAAACTAATCGACTGGGCATTTTTCAGCTGAAAAAGCATTTTTGGCTTAATCTCAATATCACTTTTATGTATTTTATTTTGTAAATCTGTCCTGGAAACATAAAAAACTCGTCCGCCATAATTATCAAGCCAGGCTATTGCATTTTGAGATTGTGTGAGAGAGTTAATATAAAATCCTGTTTTATTTTGTTTGGAAAAACAGTCATTTTGTGAATTAAAAAAATCCTGAATCAATCCCGTTTCCAAAGGATTTGAGGGTATTTCTGGAACTGGATAAGATTCTTCAAACTCTTTCCAAGCATCTTTGAGTTTTATTCCATAAACCTTGTTAAAAGCGATACCAACTGTGAGGGCTTTTAAATTAACAAGTTTATACCAGAACTCTGCATATTTTTCCATTCCAAATTTCTGCTGGAGCCACTGATGAAATGCTCCATTGAAATAATAAAAGGATCCGGCTGGATATTTATCTCTTGAGCCCAATACATCATAATAAGAAGGAAACTGATTTTCTATTTTGGCTTGTTTGACCATGTGTTTTGCAAACTCGTCGTTCAGTCTTCCTTCACCAGCTGCACTTTCACTTGTAACAGTAGCTCCTTCTGCCATTCCAGAAGAAATCCAAAGTGATGCCGGGGTAATGCAATCACCAAAAATTGTTGACACAGCATTCCAAAAGGGAGATTTCATATTATATGTAACAGCGTGTGTCAATTCATGACGAAATGTTTGAATCAAAGTTTCTGAAAAAACTGCCAAATCGCTTGAGATGGAAAATGAAGTGTCATAAATGACAATATGATTATATGGTGCGGATGTCCAGAACGCATTAAACGAATCAGTCGCAGGGGTAAGAACAATCGGCATGGAGAATGAGGGTGTAAGTCCATATTGATCTGCAACTTCCAGGTAGATTTTATCAGCATTTTCAAAGAGAATTTCCGCTGATTTTTTGCACTCTTGTGGATAAATTATTTCAAAATATTTTGTTTTTACTGCAAACAGTTGATTTTTTGTTTTATTATCATCATTTTTTGCAAAAAGCGAAAATGAGATTGAAACGAGAATTAAAACTACGAAAATTAATCTTTTTGAAACAATTTTATTCAATGAGTTTTCCTGTTTTTTCTTATCAAAATCTTTTTTTTCCATCTTATTAAGACAAATGTCGAGTTTTGAATTTTTCTTTTTAGGGTGGCTTTTTGCTTCGCAAAAAACAGGCTTTTCAGGGTTCCGCTATCGCTTCATTCCTTTGCTACGCTTCGGAACTGGCTTCGCCAGCCCTTACAATCCTTGCCACGGTTTGTAAATCAAATACTTGAAATTGAACCTATTATTTTTTTACATCTGCGAGATTCTTTTTTTTGCATATTTAAAATATTGACTGCCAAGTGGTGCTGCAATTATTATGAACAACGCAGTTAGAATCACAAGTCCAAACTGATTTTTTGGCAGAAGAAAAAATCCTAAAGCAGCCATTATTGCAATCACAATAAAATCAAGCAACATTCCAGCAAGCGTATTCAGATTTTGTTTAAATGCTGCAACGGGGTTTTCCCACAAAAGTTTTGGATTTGCGGTATCCACAAACATATCAATCACAATTATAACAAGTGAGGCTGCCATGCTTATGACAATTATATTTATAATAGAAGAAAAAAGCATTAAGAAACTGAAAGGCATGCCAAGGAAAAAATATGCACTTAAAAGTATAAGCAAAGTGATAGCATCTGTAATCAAAATATACAAAATCGCATGATAAAGTTTTACTTTTAAAATCTGTTCGTTACTAATCGGCATGGCTTTTAAGTCAAAAAGTGATTTTCCGTCTCTGGAAAATGAAGTTATAGCAATCGAAGACATATTTCCGATTAAAACAACAAAAATTGCTCCACCAAGACTTAAATAATAACGAATCAAATCCATATCCAGCGTTTCAAGTTTAAGTTTGATGTCTAAAAGCAGTTGTGGAAGTTCCTGACGTATATTTTCCATTCCTGAAAACAATCCGAAAAGAGTTCCAAAAAGTAAAAGAAATGGAAATAAAAACACCATAAGCGGACCATTCACAAAAAATGACGGTTCGCGCAAAACTGTCCGTATGTCACGCAGAAATAATGATTTTATTACGTTGTTAGCCTGTAAATCTTTTTGCATCGCAAACTTCAATTTTTCAGAAGAATTTTTTTTGGTTTTAGTTTCAGAAAAACCGTTCAAAGTTTTTACATAAAGTCTGCCCAAAAGCGGAACAAAGATAAACAAAATTACAGCCGAAACAAGAACAAGTCCTAATATCGGAATTATTTTTCCGTTTATCGCATCTACAATAAATTTCAAAACAGGAATTTTTGTTAAAACGGTTTGACTTAAACCCACAATTGGAGAAGCCATTTTTTCATAATTACCTGAACTGAAAGAATAACCTGTTATAGAAGAAAAAAATCCATAAAAACCGCAGAAGATAATCAATAAGAAAACTGAAATACCAGACAAAATCTGCTTTTTGCGTAAAACAGGAAAAAAGTAAAGCGGAATAATCAGCAGAAAATAAATCATAAAGATGCAAAAAAGCGAAATCGCAATTCCAGCTGTTAAAATTCCAACATAAAGGAGCGGATTTCCCAAAATGCCTTGTTTATAAGCATAAATAAAGTTTGCAATCATAAAAAGAACGATGGCAAGTACTGCATCTGTCACAAATGAAACACCAAACTTTGCTCCAAAAAACTCAGCTGGAGAAATGGGCATGGAAAGAAATTGTTCTTCACCAGAATTTGAAAAATAATTGGACGCAACTGAAGTAATTCCAAAAAAAATCAACATCAAAAAGATAAAAATCACGGATACTACAGGCATAAATTGAGGTTCACCTGCCATTTCCAGGTAATTATAAGTCGAATACATTGTTAATGTATACATACCACCAAAACAGCAGATTAGATACAAAAATAACAAACCAAAAAGGATGGTTTTTGCAATGCCTTTTGCACCTTTTTTGAATCCTACAAAGAAGTTTTCAAATGAAAAAAGATTTGAAGAAAATATTCTGAAAAGTTTGAAAATCATAATTCACCTGCCGCTTCGCTTCCAATCAGTTTCAGGAAAATGTTCTCAAGAGATTCACCTTCTTTTCCATGCTGTTTTTGCAATTCGTCCATTGTTCCTGTAAAAATCAGTTTTCCATGATTGATGATGCCGATTCTGTCACAAATTTTTTCAGCTACTTCCATAACATGTGTTGAAAAAAATACAGTTTTTCCTGAAGCAGCACGTTCTTTCATAATTTCTTTGACAATGAATGCAGCTTCTGGGTCAAGACCAACCATAGGTTCATCCAAAATCCAGTTTTCAGGGTCGGTAACAAGACTTGCAATCAAGAAAAGCTTTTGTTTCATGCCATGACTGAACGAAGAAATCTTGTTTAAAAGAACATCGTTCAGGCCAAAACGTTCACAAAGTTCTTCAATTCTCTGTTTGCGAACATCTGAAGGTACTTTGTAAACATCTGCAATAAAATTTAAGTATTCTATTGCCTTAAGCCGCGAAAAAGTTTCTGGATTGTCAGGTACAAATGCAAACTGGGTTTTAGCCTTCAAAGGATTATCATGAAGCGAAATTCCGTTCAAAAAAATATCACCTTCATCACTTGAAAGAATTCCTGTCACCATTTTGATTGTAGTTGTTTTTCCAGCACCATTTGGTCCAAGAAAACCAAAAATTTCTCCATTATTAACAGTCAGATTGATAGAATCTACTGCTTTTACCCCTTTTTTAGTATAAACTTTGGAAATATTTTTAATTTCAAACATAATTTATCTTATTTCCCTCCAGTCATTAATATATTAGGACAAATGTCGAGTTTTAAATTTTTGTTCTTTGGGTGGCTTTTTGCTTCGCAAAAAATGCGAGAAATGCTATGCATTTCTCGTCCCGAGTTTGCATTGCAAACTCGCGCTTTTCAGGGTTACGTACGCACTTCGTGCTACCTTCATTCCTTCGCTCCGCTTCGGAACTGGCTTCGCCAGCCCTTACAATCCTTGCCACGGTTCGTAAATCAAATACTCGAAATTGAACCCATTACATTTTTTCAAGATATGGCACAAGCACAAGATTCATGGCATTTTTAATAACGGTAAGAGTACAGTTTGCCAAATAAAGTCGTGCGCCTGCAAGCATACTGTTTTCAGCATTTAAAATGGAACAATTCTGATAAAATTTGCTGAAAAGTTTTGCCGTATCATACAAATAAATTGCAACACAACTTGGATCAAGATTTTCTGCAGCACGTTTTACCACTGATGGAAAATCACCAAGTTGCTTAATCAAAGCCCATTCATCTTCTCCAGAGAGCAAAGCTACAGCTTCATCGCTACTGTCTATTTTTATACCAGATTCGCTTGCTTTTGCAAGAATTGAATTAATTCTGGCCCCCATATACTGAAGATAAGGTCCTGTATTTCCATTGAAACTTAAACTTTCTTCAGGATTGAAAAGCATATCTTTGATTGGAGTTGCCTGCAACAAATAATAATGTAAAGCTCCAAGTGCAACTTTTTCTGCAACATCATCAGCATCTCCAACCTGCTCATCACGTCCACGCTCTTTAATAGCACAAAGGGCATCGGCATGCAAAGAATCAAGAAGGTCATCTGCATCAACAATAGTTCCCTCACGGCTTTTCATTCTGCCACTTGGAAGATTTACAAGTCCATAACTGAGGTGATAAAGATTTTCAGTCCAATCAAAACCAAGTTTTTTCAAAATATGGAATAAAATCTTGAAATGATAATTCTGTTCGCTTGCCACAACGTATACAAGTTGATTAAAATCCCAATCATCATGACGACTTATTGCAGTTCCTATATCTTGAGTAATGTAAACTGAAGTTCCATCTTTTCTAAGAAGAACTTTTTCATGAGCATCTTCATCTTTTCCTTTTCCGACAACATCAGTTACATCAATGCGCACAGAACCATCATCTGCTTTAAAGAAAATACCTTTTTCAAGCCCCTTGAGGATTTCATCTTTTCCTTTTAGATAAGTTTCGCTTTCCATATAAAGCTTGTCAAAACTAACATTCGTTCTATCGTAAGTTTCTTTTACACCATCAAGCGTCCATTTATTCATTTTCTCCCATAAAGCACGAACTTCAGGATTTCCTTTTTCCCATTCCACAAGCATATCTTCTGCCATTTGTGCAGCTTCAGGATGGGCAGTTTCTGGTTTGTCTTTTTCGCCTTTCAGATAACGGTCAAACTCAACATAACATTGACCAACAAAATGGTCGCCTTTTATTCCAAGTGATTCAGGAGTGTCGCCGTTTTTTTCATGAAACCATTTGTATGCAAGCATTGATTTACAAATATGAACACCACGATTATTAATAAGGTCAACTTTAAATACTTCAGCACCAGCCTTTTTCAAAATGCGGCTCACAGATTCTCCCAAAGCATCATTTCGCAGATGTCCAAGATGAAGAGGTTTGTTTGTATTTGGCGAAGAAAATTCCACCATTACACGACGTCCAGCTAAAGGTTTTGTTCCGTCCGACATAAAAGAACCATAATCATCCTGCTGTTCTTCAATAGCGTGCAAAA
>JALFAW010000088.1 GCA_022773305.1 Spirochaetia bacterium | reverse complement strand
GAAATGCTATGCATTTCTCGTCCCGAGTTTGCATTGCAAACTCGCGCTTTTCAGGGTTACGTACGCACTTCGTGCTACCTTCATTCCTTCGCTCCGCTTCGGAACTGGCTTCGCCAGCCCTTACAATCCTTGCCACGGTTTGTAAATCAAATACTCGAAATTGAACCTAGTTACACTTTTGAAATAAAACATATTTTTTAATAAACATAAATAGTTACAGTTTTGAAATGGAAATCTGTTTGTTTGCTTTTTTTTAGTTACAGTTTTGAAATAACATTATCTTCTTTTTATTATTTTTATATTTTTTCTGATATGATTCCCAATATTCGAAATCATATTCAAATTTTTCTGAACTAAAGTATTATAGAAATTCAGATTATGAGTTTTTTATTCTTAAATTTATTCTTAAAATAGTTACACTTTTGAAATAGTTATCCACATTTTCTTGTGGATAACGTACTTTTTTAGTTACACTTTTGAAATGCTGTTTTTCAGGACCTATTTTTATGTTATTTATAGATTTAGAAACCTTATAAATTTTTCTATGGTTACAGTTTTGAAATAAATAATTACAGTTTTGAAATATCTTCTATAAAAACAATTAATTAACAATTAATATATTTAAACAATTAATAGAGATTGTGGATATGTGGATAACTGAATAAAATCTTTCAAAAGTGTAACTATTTTTTTTCTAAGATTTAAATATCAGTTGTTATTAATGCATATCTTGTATCTTTTTCTAGAACAGGAGGTTTACTTTTATAAAGAGTAATCCCCTCCCCTGTTTTATCAAAACTTACCTTTAATTCAGGATAATGCTTTTCTTTTATTTCTTTAATATATTCGATTATTCTAAAATAACTTACATTCTCCTGATTTTCGTTTTTTGCATCATCTACAGGATTAAATTGTTCAACAAGATGATGTCTTGGAATAAACAACGGTTCTGTTATTGAATTATTTCTGTACACAAGCCAAGCATAAATATCTTTTGCAATTGGAGAAGATATATTTTTGTAAACTGTATAATTTATAGGAACTGCGTGAGATTGACAAAATGCTGCAAACTCTGGTGATAAAACTATTTTAAAAGCAAAACTTTTTTTATCACCACTTCCATCATCAGCTTCTTTATATTGAACTCCTTCTGTGAAACGAATATTTCCGGTAGTATGTGTTGTTACTTGTATATCTTGTTTTGGATAATTTCCATCATATAAATCTTCAAAAAGATATCCCGCTTTCAATTCTGTAACCTTTTGTGTAAAAGAAAATGCTGCGTTTGAAAAGCATTCAAGTTGTTCTTTGATTTCAGGTCCTCTACTTTTTGGTAATTGTAATTCTTTTAATAAATCGCTAAGTTTTGCATATTCCATATACACAGGTCCAGAACCTTTTCCTTTATTAATTACTGCATGTGTAGTTAAAACACTTAAAAGTAATCTTCCATAACGTCCATAAGGTACATTAAAAGGCGATGTAAGTTTTAATGTAATTCCTTTTGTGCCTTTTCGTACAAATACAGTTTTATTTACATTTCTGAAAGGTAAAGAAGCTGTTGTAAAAAGAGCTGGCAAATAAGCTAATGACTGTTTTATATCAGGCTTATAATCAAAATTGAATAATTCTGCATCAGAATTATCTGCTGAGATTATTTCATTTTTCTGGTCTTTTTTGTTTTTTTTCACTATACCCTCCTTTATGAGGAAAAACTTTTGAAAATTCTGGTAATAAGAAAAAGTCCTCTCAAATGCTCAAAAAAGGGGTTCTACGGGCTTGAAACGATATCCATCGAGAAATATGTCGTCTTCTTCAAAATATCCATTATTTTTAAGTTTGTAAGGATTTTTTTATTTTCTTAAGATTTCACCATTGTTTGTAATTATTGCTTTTCCATCACTAATATCTTGTCTCAAATAAGTCATTGCTGCTCTATATGCAGTAGCAAGAGAAAAACCATTTGAGCAAAACATTTGACGAAGCTCTGTTTGTTCTTCTTTTGTAACATGAATTCCAATCAATACATCTTTTTTTCTGGAATTCTGTGATACAGAAGATTGAATAGTTACAGTTTTGAAAGACAAGTTATCTTCAACTTTCTTTTCCGGAATTACACTTTCAGATAGACTTGTAGTATTTTTTACGCTTTCCGCAATTTTCAACTTTTGTTCTTCAGCAAATGATAAGTTTTTTTCGTGTACTGCCATTACATTAACCTCTGTGCTAAATTTGATATAGATTCTAGAGTTTCTTTTTTTGCACGAACTCTTTTATCCTGAATAGTTGTGTGCGCACTTTGACTTTTTTCAAATGCAGGGTCTTTTGGAATTACAATAAATTCAAATGAAGTTTCAGATGAATTATATGCTTCAAGATATGCAGCTTGATTTGAAAGACGTTTATCCTGCTGATTTAAAATGATTTTTTTATATTTAGGACGTACACCATATTGTTTGTCAATTTGAGAAAGATTTTTTGTAAAAATTTCCCATCCGTCTTTTGAAAATTCATCCAATTTCAAAACTGGAACTACTTCATCACAACCAATAAAAACTGATTTTTCAAATTCATCAAAAGCAGGTGATGTATCAAAAATACAATAGTCAAAATGTTCTTGAAGCTGAGGGAGAATGTTTTTTTGGAAAATAAAAGGATATGTTTCTTTTTTTGCCCAGACTTTTAGTTCACCTCCGACACCAAAAGTTGGAATTACATAAAGATTTTCAACATCTGATTTATAAACACATTCTAAAACCTGCGCTTTTTCATAAAGTATATCAGCCAATTCATGTTCAAAACTGTTTAAAAGCCATGAACTGGAATTTCCCTGAGGATCGCAGTCGATGTATACAACTTTTTTTCCTTTTGAAGCAAGTTCAACAGCAAGTGATACACTGATGCTTGTTTTTCCAGTTCCGCCTTTTTGCAAAGCAAATGCATAAGATTTCACGTTTGCCTCCTTGATTGTTTTTAGGTTTAATACATATTTAACCATTTAATCATAAAATGTCAAGTTAATGGCTAGTAAATACTTTAATTATTTATTAGTTATTAAACAGATGTTAAACAAAAAGTAATAATAAGTTAAACTATTAAATAATATAATAGTTAAACCAATAAATGTCAGATAAACAGAGATTAAACGATTTAATCAAAATTAATATTTAAAAAAAACGTTCAAATCTTTGTTTTGAGAGGATTTTTTTACTTTTTTGAGTAATTTATTGATTTACATAATAAACGCTGGAAAATGAAAAGAAGAGCCGTTTCAGTGATGTTGATTTTTGTTTAATATAGTTACAGTTTTGAAATAAATCTTTTTTTAAAGAAATAAAAAATAGTTACACTTTTGAAATAAAAAAATATAAAAGTGAGTAAAAAAGGTTACAGTTTTGAAATAAATGTTGAAGAAAAACATGATAGAAAAAATATTATGCTTATAATTATTCAATAATGCTAGTTTGTTATCCCAGGGCAAACGCATTATAAAAAATATTTTCATAAAAGTTGGCACGAGGGAGTGAGACACAGGGCAAAAAGACTTTTTTTGGGGCTGCCGCGAGAGCGGCATTATAATAGTTTCTATACCCCAAAAAACGTCTAGCGCATTATTGCGCGTTTTTGACCTGTGAATTACGACCGGGAGCCAGATATTACAACTAATCATTTTATAATGCGTTTGCCCTAGGGACAGACCTAACTTTTAAAATCATTAAAAATTTCACTCCCTCGTGCATGATTCATGCAAAATTGGTGGTTTTCACTTATTGTTTTCTTCTATAAATATTCTTACAATTTCTCATGGATTACCACTTCTTGTTTTTATATAAAGTGGAATTTTCGTAAGCCTTGTGTTGTCATAAATATGGAGTTGTTAATTATGAAATCAACAGTAAAATTAGCATGTGTTTTATTGAGTTTTCCGCTTATCATTAGTTGTGTTAGCAAAAAAGAAGAAATTCAATTAAACAATCAATCAAATCAGCAAAATGAGGAAACAAAAAAAATGGAGTATTTGGAAAAATATCAGATCAGAAATGAAATTGCTTTTGACTGCCCAAAAGAAGTTTCTGAACAGAGAAGCGATGTAAAACTTGGCAAAGTTGAACATGTGAAATATCATTCAAATACTTGTAATATGGAACGTGCTTTTTCCATTCTTTTACCAGCAAGTTATGACGGCACAAAAAAATATCCAGTCATCTATTTTCAACATGGAATTTTTGGCGACGAAAATTGTATGATTAATGATGACAATAATAAATTCCGCCAGATTACGGCAAATCTTGCTGCTGATGGACTTGCAAAAGAAGTCATCATGGTTTTTGGTCATATGTATGCTTCAAGCGACCCGAATTTAAAACCTGGTTTTTCAAGCGAAGCCGTTCTTCCTTATGACAATTTTATCAATGAACTTGTAAATGACATCATGCCATACATTGAAAAAAACTATTCAGTATTAACTGGTCGTGAGAATACCGCTGCTTGTGGTTTTTCAATGGGCGGACGTGAATCAATTTTTATCGGTTTACAACGTTCTGACCTTTTTGGTTATATTGGTGCCATTGCTCCAGCTCCAGGACTTGTTCCTGCAAAAGACTGGGCTATGAGTCACGAAGGTCAGCTTGCTGTAGAGGATATGAAATTTGTTGGATCAAATCCTCTTCCAAAACTTTTTATGATTTGTTGTGGCACAAACGATGGAACTGTTGGTCAATTCCCAAAATCTTATCATAAAATTTTCAATGATAATGGTGTAGAGCATCTTTGGTTTGAAATTATGAGTGCCGATCACAATTCAGTTGCAATTCGTGGCGGATTCTATCAATTCATGCTTAGAGTTTTTCAGTAATCAATAAAACTATAATGAAACAATTTTTTTCAGGAGATAGATGACAGATGAAAAAACAGTGTTTTAATCCATATATGCCATTTTGGGAATATGTACCTGATGGTGAACCTCATGTTTTTGGAGACAGAGTTTATGTTTTTGGTTCACACGATATGTTTAATGGTGCAGTTTTTTGTCTAGGAGACTATGTCTGTTATTCAGCGAATGTTACAGATTTAACTGACTGGAAATATGAAGGGGTAATCTATAAAAAAGACCAGGATCCTGCTCAAGACGGCAGAATGGTTTTGTATGCTCCTGATGTAACGCAAGGTCCTGACGGAAGATATTATCTTTATTATGTTTTAGATAAAGCAAGTTTTGTTTCAGTTGCTGTTTGCGACACTCCGGCTGGAAAATATGAATTTTACGGTTACGTTCATTACAAAGACGGAACAAAACTTGGAGAAAGACAGGGAAATATGCCTCAGTTTGATCCTGCAGTTCTCACAGAAGGAAATAAAACTTACCTTTACACAGGATTTTGTGGACATCAAATGCAAGACAGACTTGGAGCGATGGCAACTGTTTTAGGAGCAGATATGCTTACCATCGAAGAAGACTACAATGTCATAGTTCCAGGAGACTGTTACGGTAAAAATACATCTTTTGAAAACCACGAATTTTTCGAAGCTCCTTCTATCAGAAAAGTTGGTGATACTTATTATTTTGTATATTCTTCCAGCGCAATGCACGAACTTTGTTATGCCACAAGTAAAAATCCTGTCAAAGATTTTCAATACCGCGGTGTGATTGTGAGTAATTGTGATGTTGGAATTTCATCTTACAAACCTTCAGATATGCCAGCTGCTTATGGGGCAAATAATCATGGCGGATTTGAAAAAATCAACGGAGAGTATTACATTTTCTATCATCGTCATACAAACGGAACCTGGTACAGTCGTCAGGGCTGTGCCGAAAAAATCAAAATTGCAGAAGACGGAACTATAGACCAGGTAGAAATTACTTCCTGTGGATTAAACGGCGGACCTTTACGTGCTGTTGGTGAATATCCAGCCTGCATTGCCTGCAACATTTTTAACACTCAAATGCCAAGTAAATATGTTGGCGGAGAAAAGTTTGCAAGAATCACACAGGATGGACGCGATGGTGACCAGGAAACCGGCTACATTGTGAATATTCAAAATAATACAACCATAGGATTTAAATATTTTGATTGCAAAAACATCAAAAAACTTACAATAGTAAATCGCGGTTATTTTGATGGAGAGTTCGAAGTTCGCACAAAATGGGATGGAGAAATTCTTGGAAAAATCAAAGTTATATATTCAAACTTTTGGGAAGAAAATTCCGCTCAGGTTTCAATTCCAGACGGAATTAATGCAATTTATCTTACATTTAAAGGATATGGAGCAGGACAGCTCAAATCCATAAAATTATAGGAGGTGTGATAAAAATTACGTCCATGTAATTTTTATCACCAAGTTTATTTCGTGCTCTGCACTTCATAAACTTGGATACTCGCCATCCTGGCTCGCCGCTAACGCGGTGTTTTAATAGGAGTGTGATAAAACCGCTAAAATAGCGCGGCTTTATCTTACATTAAACTGCTGTTCCTCATTACATTACGGAACAGCGTAAAAAAGTCAGTCGATTGTTGAAACAATCTTCTTGACTTTTAAAGGGAGGAAAAATGATTAGAACAGTCGAAACAAAACTTGGAAAAATTGAAGGTTTGCCAGCCGCAGATCCAAGAATCACTTCATTCAAAGGCATTCCTTTTGCAAAGCCTCCAGTTGGCAATTTGCGGTTTCACGCACCTGTTCCAGTAGAAAAGTGGGAAGGTGCGCTCCAGGCATATAAGTTTGGTCCCATTTCGGTACAACCAACACCTTATTACAATCCAGATGATTTATATTGCCGCGAGTGGTCGGTAGATAAAGACATCCCGATGAGCGAAGATTGTCTTTATTTAAATGTTTGGACACCAGCTGACCTTGAAAAAAAAGATGCACAAAAACTTCCTGTTTACGTTTGGATTTTTGGCGGAGGATTTCAGACAGGTTTTACAGCCGAAATGGAATTTGACGGAGAAAGAATTGCAAGACGCGGCATTGTTGTGGTAACAATAGCTTACCGTTTGAATATGTTTGGATTTATGAGCCACCCTGAAATTACAAAAGAAAACCCGGAAGCTCCGACAAATTTCGGACTTCTTGACCAGAGAATGGCAATTCAGTGGGTCAAAGATAATATCGAAGCATTCGGTGGTGATAACCAGAATATCACAATCGGTGGTCAATCTGCGGGCGGAGCAAGCGTTCTAACCCAGATTCTTAAAGGTTCAGACGGACTTTTCAATCGTGCAGTCTGCCACAGCGGAATGTTTTACATGCCGGGAAACACCGTAATGAATCCAAAGCCTTTAAGCACAGCAGAAGAAATGGGGAAACAGTTTTTTGAATTTTGCGGGGCAAAAAATCTTGCAGAAATGAGAAAATTCACTACAGCAGAACTTCGCAAAAAATGGGATGAATACGGCGGACATGCAAAATCAATTCAAACATGGACACCAGTTCTTGACAACAAATTCATACATTCAGATTTCTTTTCAGCAGTAGAAAAAAATGATTTTAAATCAGTCCCTATGATGTTCGGCTACACTTCAGACGAATTTAATTTCCAGACACCTGACGGAAAAACTGAAAATCCAATCAAACAGGCAAACATTATGTACCAGCAGTACATGGAAAAACATGGCATCAAAGACAAAAATTATTTTTATCATTTTGATGTTGATATTCCAGGCTGGGACAATCCTGGAAAATTCCATTCAGTAGATTTGTGGTTCTGGTTTGAAACTCTTGCAAAATGCTGGCGTCCGTTCACAGGAAAGCATTATGATGTTTCCAGAAAAATGTGCAATTATTTGTGCAATTTCATCAAAACAGGTGATCCGAACGGCAAAGACTGCGATGATTCACAAATGCCGTTCTGGGAAAATTTTGATTCTTCCAAAGTAAATGACATGAAATTTTCAGTATGATTTATCTCAAGTTGTGAAAAATTTTATTTTTTTGATAAAGTAAAATATACATTATTTATTTTTTATTTTGGGTGGCTTTTTGCTCCGCAAAAAACAGGCTATTCGCCCTTCGCTAACGCTCATCCGCTTCCCTCGCTTCGCTCAGTCCAGTGGACTGCTTCGCAGGGGCTACTATCCTTGCCACGGTTTAAACAAGAGATTGAATTTTAAAGATTCAAGTAAAAAATTATAGAATTAATCAAATATTATTTTTTTTTGATTTTTTTTATAATTTTGCTTGAAATCTATTGTTTTCGGTATATAATATTTTAATATGAGTGATTATCTTGACCCAAATAACGAAGAACTCTTAAAAGATTTCTTTGCTGAAGCTGAACAGCAGGTAGAACAGCTGGAAAGTAATGTTCTTGTAATAGAAAACGACCCTTCAAATCATGAGGCTATTGATGAAATTTTCCGTGCAGCCCATACTTTGAAAGGCGGTTCTGCAACAGTAGAGATGATGGAACTTTCTCATTTTACACATACAGTAGAAGATGTGCTGGATGAAATTCGTTCTGATAGATTGAAAGTTGATGAAGCTGTTGTTGACATTTTGCTTACTTCTATCGATGTTATCAAAGCTATGCTTGAAGCACGTCAAAATGGAAGTATTTATCAGGAAAATATTGATGATCTTGAAAATAAACTTCATGCTTACATTCCTCAAAAAGGAGATGCAAAAACAAAAGCATCTGCACCAAAACCAGCATCTCCAGTTTCTGCACCAGTACAAACTGTTGCACCTGTTCAGAAAGCCCCTGCTCAAAGTTCTGGCATGATTTTACCAGATTTATCAGAAGCAGAATTCGCTGAATTAAAGGAAACTTGTGAAGGTTCTCAAAAACTTTGGTGTGTTGCCGTTAAATTTGATGAAAACAATCCTATGAATACTGTAGGTGGTATTCAAGTTTTTGCCGCTTTAAAATCAGTTGGAAATGTCCTTAAAACAGTTCCTGATTTTGATGCACTTTACGAAGATCAGTTTTATGAAGATGTATATTATTATATTGCTACAGAAGCAGACGGTTCTCAACTTGAAGATGCATCTTTTTTAAGTGATGTAACATTAATAACTGATGCACATTATCTTGTAGATAATACTACTGGTACAGCTTCTGATGTTTCTCATTCAGCAGCTCCAGTTCAATCTCCAGTTGCTTCTCAGTCAACAGTTTCTTCAGCACCAATTACTCCATCACTTGATTTACCGCAAGGAAATATCTCAGATGCTCAAAATGATTTATTGAAAGATATTTTAAATGATAATATTCTAAAACCAGAAAGTTCTAAAGGTTCAGCATCTGCCCCTGCAGAAAATGCTTCAAAACCGGCAGGAACATCAGAAGTAAAAGAACAGAAGAAAGTTGAGCCAAAAAAAGAAGGAGTTCATCCACAGCAAGGTTCAATTTTACGTGTAGATTCAAGACGAATTGATAATCTTATGAATCTTGTTTCAGAAGCCGTTATCAATAAAGCTTCTTTCAATCAGCTTGCAATGCAAAATGCAAGTGAAATTTCTCATTTCCAGACTTTGGAAGCTGAATTTAAAGAAAAACTTCATTCTCTGTTTGATAAACTTCCAGATTATATTGAAGAAGCAAAAAATGGTGCTTCTGCAAATGAAATCAGAAAAAATATTATGCAGGAATACAGTACTCTTGGAAATATTTTTGATGAATATGAAGCTGAAACAAAAAATATATATGCAAAATTCCGTTCTTACACTCAAAATCTGGGTACAATTGCAGGAGATTTACAGGAAGGCGTAATGAAAATCCGAATGGTTCCAATCAATCAGATTTTCAGTCGTTTCCCTCGTGTTGTTCGCGATTTACAAAGAGATTTGAATAAGAAAATCGATTTAGTGATTGAAGGTGAAGACACAGAACTTGATAAATCAGTAGTAGAAGATTTGCTTGACCCAATCATGCATTGTGTGCGAAATTCTGTTGACCATGGAATTGAAATGCCAGATGTTCGTGTTGCAAATGGCAAACCTGAAACAGGAACAGTTTTGCTCAAAGCATCAAATGAAGGAAATATGATTGTCATCGAAATCAAAGATGATGGTGCTGGAATTGATGTAGAAAAAGTAAAACGCAAAGCTATAGAAAAAGGTCTTATTCATCCAGATAAAGTTCTTTCAGATCAGGATGCATATCAGTTGATAATGCAGCCAGGTTTTTCAACTGCAGATAAGATTTCAAACATTTCTGGACGTGGAGTAGGTCTTGATGTTGTAAAAACAATGATTCAAAACTTGAAAGGAACAATTTCTGTAAATTCTGCAAAAGGGAAAGGCACTTCGTTTATCATAAAACTTCCATTGACTTTGGCTATTATTCAAGGTCTTTTGGTTCGTGTTGGACGTGAAGTTTACTCAATTCCAATTGCAAATGTTATTGAAAGTCAGTGCATAAATATCAAGGAAATCAATCATATTGATAATTATGAAATTATGAATGTTCGAAATGAAGTTATAAGCATTTTGCGTCTTTCACGACTTTTCGGCATAAAAGAAACTGTTCAGTCAGATGAATGCTATATTGTAATTGTTGGTTCTCAGGAAAAGAAAATTGGTGTTATGGTAGATGCTCTAATCGGTGAAGAAGATGTTGTAATCAAACCACTGAAAGATCAGTTTACAAATTCTCCAGCAATTGCTGGGGCTTCAATTCTAGGTGATGGTTCTGTTTCTTTAATTATTGATGTTAGTCAGTTACTTGAACTTGGCGTAAAACAGGAACTTCTTGCACAACAGCAAAATCAATATATGTAGCAGGTCAATATTAGGAGTATTTTTATGGAACTAGATAATAAAACACTTGTGGCTATTGATGTGGCAGAACAGGTTGAACAAAAAAATGAAAATGCAACTGTTATTGATTTTAAAATGGTTACTTTTTCGTTGGCAGATAAAGATTACTCAGTTGATATTATGTATGTAAAAGAAATTGCAAAAGCAGGGCGTTTTACATACGTGCCAAATACATTACCTTTTGTACTTGGTGTTTATAATCTTCGTGGTGAAATCATTCCAATTCTTGATTTACGTTTATTTTTTAATATTGAAGTTCCTCCACGAGATGAAAACAAACTTGAAAATATGATTATTCTTACTGTTGATGATCAAATTTTTGGTATAGTTGTAGATAAAATTGATAAAGTTGTGGGCGTTCAGAAAAGTACTATTCAACCACCTCATCCTCTTTTTGGTGATATTAATATTAAATATATTGATGGTGTTGTTGAAAGTAATAATAGACTTTATGTTCTTTTAGATGTAACTAGAATTTTTTCTTCAAAAGAAACATTTGATTCAAATAATGATGAAATGCTTAAGGCTCATTATACAAAACCACAGACTGTTTTTTCAAAATCGGTAGGTGCACCTTCTGCTCCAGTTCTTGCTGCTGCTCAGGAAAAATCAGCTACTGATATTGCAAAAACAATTTCTCAAACATCTGCAAAATCTAATCCAGTTGATTTGAAATTCATCGCTGACAGTTTACAAAAATATTCAAAGTTTTTTGTAACATCAGTAAATAAGTCTTGGGTAAATCATCGTTATGAAGAGTGGAAAAAAATCAAAAATGAAGATAATCCTCAGATTAATAATGATAAAGATTCTGCTGAGTTTTTAAAAACATTCTGGTCAACCTGTTCAGAAGCATGGTGGACAAAAGAATATGCGAAGAATTTAGAGAAAGCATTACCTGATAATACTGCAAAACAAATTGTTGTTTGGAATCCAGGTTGTGCAAAAGGAATGGAAACTTATTCATTGGCCTGTGTTTTAAAGAAACGTTATCCGGCTGCAAGAATCAGGATTTATGCTCAGGATATTGATTTGTTGAGTGTTTCAAATGCAGCTTTGATTTCTGTTCCAGCTAATTTGTCTACAGATTGGTATGCTCCATTTTTGACAAAAAAAGCAAATGGAGAATATACTTTTAGTCAAGAAATAAAAGAAAGTATTATGTTTGAATATCATGATTGCAAAAATACAAATGCTTTACCAATGGTAGACATTATTTTTGCAAGAGATATTCTTTCTTTGCTTGACGAGAATGCTCAGGAAACTGTTGTTTCTGACTTCTTGGAAAAAATGAAAGGAAATGGTATAGTAATAATTGGTGAAAATGAAGCTATGCCATCTAATTTCAATTTTGGCGAAAAAACTGTAGATAAAATAGTTGCTTATGGCAAGGATTAAAAAAATATAGGAGATAAATATGCGAGTAGAGTATATTAATCCATTTGTTGAAACTTCTTTTAGAGTTCTTCAAGAAGTTCTTGGTGGTGCAGAAGTAAAACGTGGAGATTTGTATTTAAAATCAACTGCTATGCCGGTTATGGGTGTTGCTGCTTTGGTTGGCTTGGCAGGTGATGTAGAAGGTCGTGTTCTTTTTGATATGACTATGGAAACTGCTTTAAATATTGCTTCTGCAATGAATGGTGAGAAATTGCCAGAATTTGATGATTTGGCAAAAGCTACAATCAGTGAATTGGCAAATTTGATTACTGCTCAGGCTGTTACAAAGTTGCATGAATTGGGATTCCGGTTCGACTTAACACCTCCAGCTCTTTTTGTTGGTCAGAAAATGGAAATTGCTGCTTTGGGTGGAACTACAGATAGCGTTGAAGCTTTAATTGTACCTCTTCTTTCAGATTGTGGTAAAATTGAAGTTAATGTTTCTATTAGGGAACGTGCTTAAAAAAAATAAATAGAGCAATTTATTTGCTCTCTTAGGAGACAATATGAAAACAACACAAGATTATCCAACTATCAATGACCGTCCACCTGAAGGAAAAAAAGCAGATGGAACTCCATATAAAGTTTTAGTTGTAGATGACTCAATGTTCGTTGCAAAACAGCTTAGTCAGATTCTGTCAAGCGAATGTTACGAAGTTATTGCAACTGCAGCTGATGGAAAAGAAGGTGTTGATAAATATAAGGAATTGTGTCCAAATGTTGACCTTGTAACTATGGATATTACAATGCCAAAGATGGACGGAATTACTGCTTTGGAACAGATTATGGCTTTTGATAAAAATGCAAAGGTTGTAATGGTAAGTGCTCTTGGTAAAGAAGAACTGGTAAAAAAATCTTTAATGACTGGTGCAAAGAGTTATATTATAAAACCTCTTGACCGCAAAAAGGTTTTGGAACGTATTGCTAAAGTTTTGCAATAGACAATAGTTAATAGTTTTTTTTAATATAAAAAAAGACAGGCTTTTGAACAAACCTGTCTTTTTTCGTTTATTAGTTAATAATTATAAAAAAGTGATTTTTAGTCTGCTTTGCTAGTCCAGTTTATTGCCATTTGTCTCAATTCGGCTGAAGAAGTGCAGTGAAGTTTTGCTTTTATATTCTCTTTGTGAGTATCAATAGTTTTAATACTTAAATTAAGTTTTTTTGCAATATCTACTGTACCTAAACCTTTTCCAATCAATGAAAAAATCTGTAATTGTCTATCGGAAAGAGTAGAAATTGTTGCAAACTTATCAGAATTATCTGAATCTCCTTGAAGAAGTTCCTTCATCCTTTTCTTTTCATTTTCACTTAAATAAATATCGCCATTTTTAACTGTTTTTAATGCATTTATGACTTGAGATTCTGCTTCGGCTTTCATTATGTAACCTTTTGCACCAGCTTTTAAAGCACGTTCTGCATAAAATCTTTCATCATGCATTGAAAGAACGAGAATTTTTATGTGGGAATTAAATGAAAGAATATCTTTAATCAATTCAAGTCCATCTTCTTGTCCTAGATTTAAATCGAGAATCACTAAATCTGTAGTGGTTTTATTAATCAAATCTAGTGCTTCGATTCTGTCTTTTGCCATTCCAACAACTTTAAAATCTTTTTGAGTTTCTATGAGTTGTGCTAATCCGCGACTGAAAAGCGGATGGTCATCTATAATAATAACTGAACATTCCATAAAAATAATTATACCACAAATTCAAAAATATTGTATAATTATTTATATGCGCATAGGATTGTTTTTAAATCTTTTAGATGAAGAATATCAGATATCTGTATACAAAGGTATCGTAAAAAAAGCAAAAGAACATGGGGTTGAAATAGTTTGTTTTCAACAAGACAATAAAAATATGTCAATGGAGGAACTTGTTTCTCAATTTCCAAAGAAACATTTTTTTAATGTAGATGGAATAATTTTACTAACGTCTGTTATTACTGATAATTTTGCTTTTTCAAAAAAAGAAGATATTCAAAAATATTGGGAAAATATTCCTGTCATTTCTGTAGGACAAAAAATCAAAAATGTGCCTTCTTTAATGATTGAAACTGATGAGTCAATGAAAGAACTTGTGGAACATCTTATTTTAAAACACAATTACAAAAAATTTTTGTATATTGGAGGAAGTCCTAAACACCACGATGCTATTTTACGAGAACAGATTTTCAAAAAAACTCTTGATGCATATCAACCATGGTTTTCCGATTTGCAATATACGATAAAATATGGTTTTTTTTTGGAGCATGTGGCTATTCAAGCTTTGGAAGAATATCTGCAGGAAAATGATGATAATCTGCCTGATGTCGTAGTTTGTGCAAATGATAATATGGCACTTGGAATTTATAAATTTTTCAAAATGAATAGCGAAAGATTAAACATGAAAGAATGTGCCGTAACTGGTTTCGATGATGTTCCTCAAGCAAAATTTGAAATTCCAGCTTTGACAACAATTCATCAACCTTTAGAAGAGATTGGTGAAAAATCATTGGAATTGATTAAAGAATTTGTTGAAAAAAAATCAGTAAGTGATGAAACTTTCATTGAATCAAAAGTGATGTATAGAAATTCCTGTGGATGTAATTATGATTTACTAAAACAAACAGAAGACATATTAATAGAACAGAATAAAAATAATGATATGCAAAAATTTTTAAAGCATATTCAGTCAAAATATGTTCGTTCTGAAAATATTTTGCGAATTGTAAACAGAATTGCTCAGCAGATGAATAATATTTCCTCTATTGACGGATTGAATTATGTGATATCTGAAAATATTTCACAACTTGAAGTTACTAGTTTCTGCATTTTGAAGTTTAAAGAATATGAATTAAAAAAATCAGTAAAAAATAATCAATTATATGTTCTTCCTATTTATGTTAAAAGAAATAAAAACGAATTTTTTGATTTTTCAAAAGGAAAAACTATTACTTTTGGAGATTTTTATCAAAAATTCCTTGGAATTGATAATTCAAAACAAACTTCTTTGATATTTAAATACCTGCGTTCTGGTGATGATATTATTGGGTGTATACTTTATGAAGCTTCTCATGTTTTACTCCCATACATTACTTCAATTTCAAATAATATTGCACAAGTATTAAACCGATTAAAATCTCTAGAGGAAAAAGAAAAATATTCTGAATATCTTGAAAAAGAAGTTACAAAGCGAACAAAAGAACTTGTAAAAGCAAATAATCAACGAATGAAAGTTGAAGCAGAAGTGTTAAAGATAAGCGAACTTGAACGACAACGGTTCAGCAATGATTTGCATGATGATATATGCCAACGTTTGGCTGGTATTTCAATGTTATGTCGTAGTTATTCAAATCAAACTGTACCTGTCACAAAAGAACAGATGGTTGAACTTGCTCAGCTTACAGGAGAAACTTTGCAGTGTACTCGACAATATGCTCATAATTCATATCCTGTGGAACTAGATAGTCTAGGTATGAATAACAGTTTGTGTAATTTGTGTAATTCGTTTTCGATTCAATCAGGAATTTCGTGTGATTATAAATGGAATGTTAATGAAAATCTAGTTTTTGATAAAATCAAATTGTTAAATCTTTTTAGAATCATTCAGGAAGCTTTACATAATGTTCTTAAACATTCTAAAGCGTCAAAAGTTGAAGTTTCTGTTAACTCTGAAAAAAATAAAATAATCGCCAAAGTTTGTGATAATGGTTGTGGTATAAGCAAAAATGCAATAAAAGAGAAAAAAGGTATTGGAATGAATTCTATGGAATATCGTGCTAATCAAATTGGAGCTGAATTCAAAATAGAACAAAATAAACCAAGCGGAACATGTGTTATAGTAACAGTAAACTTACATTCAAGTAATAATATAATATAACATTTGTAAATCTAATTTAGTAAGTATTTCTGAAGGATAGTTCCAATAACATGAACACAATAATCAATCAGTATTAGCGATACCATTTGATTATTGTGTTTGTAAGGTTATTTTTTAATTACTTGAGTGATTGATTCTACAACTCCAGCCATGTTTTGAATCTCTGACGGAATAAT
The DNA here is from genome assembly GCA_022773305.1 of Spirochaetia bacterium. GTDB lineage: Bacteria > Spirochaetota > Spirochaetia > Treponematales > Treponemataceae > Treponema_D. The sequence goes on along the minus strand of JALFAW010000088.1, from coordinate 39,498 downwards.
TATTTTTGTTGCCTGACCATTTGCAGCTACTTCAAATGCTTCAAGACTCCTAAGTTTAATCACTTTATCGTCCATGCCAGCTTCTTTTATCATTTTTAAACCTTCAGCTTTTGCCTGTTGAACTTCAAGAATGGCTTGTGCTTCGCCTTTTGCTTTTTGAATGGCAGCTTCTTTTTCAGCTTCTGCTTCAAGAATTAAAGCCTGTTTTTTTCCTTCAGCTTCCAAAATAGCAGATTGTTTATGTCCTTCAGCAATCAAAATCTGTTCACGACGTTCACGTTCTGCTTTCATCTGTTTTTCCATAGCTTCCCTGATTGCTTGTGGAGGTTCAATATTCTTTACTTCAACACGGTTCACTTTTATGCCCCATGGGTCTGTTGCTTCATCTAGAATTGAACGCATTTTTGTGTTAATCACATCTCTACTAGTTAGTGATTCATCAAGTTCAAGTTCACCGATAATATTTCGCAAAGTGGTTGCAGAAAGGTTTTCAAGTGCATTTATAGGTTTTTCCACGCCATAAGTGTAAAGTTTTGGATCTGTAATTTGAAAATAAACAACAGTGTCAATCATCATAGTTACGTTATCTTTTGTGATGACAGGCTGAGGCGGAAAATCAAAAACTTTTTCCTTTAGTGACATTTTGTTAATAATCTTATCGATAAACGGCATCTTTACATGAATTCCAACATTCCACGTAGAATGATAACCGCCCAATCTTTCAATAATAAATGCTTGTGATTGTGAAACAACGCGAATGTTCACAATAATCATAATCAAAATAATAATAAAAATTGCAATAAAAATATAAATCATTAATTTACCTCTTTTTTTTCTTCTACACAAATTGTGTTTCCTTCAATAGAAACGACAGAACAAACTGTTCCTTTTTTCAATATAATATTATCCTTAGATATAGCAGTCCAAATAACACCATTTTTTGCCTTAGCTTCCCCCTTTTCAAAATTACTGATTGTTTTTGTAATCAAAACTTCCTGCCCGATAATTGTTTCAGCATTAGTTTTTGATTTTCCAGTTTTTAACTTTTTGATGGCAAAAGGTCTAGTAAATATGATTAAGACTAAAGTAATCAGTAAAAATATGAGAATTTGCCACTGAAAAGCTAATCCTGTTCGTGCAATAAAAATTAATGGAATAGCTGCTATTGCTGCCCAAATAGTAGTAAGTCCGAAGGTGAAAGCTTCTATAAAACAACTGATAACAAGAATTCCAATCCAAATCCATGATCCATAATTAATAATAAATTCATTCATATTTTTTAGTATAGCATAATTATTATTAAATACAAGTAAAAATTTGTATATTTTTCAAAAAATATAAAATTTTCGCTTTATTTTTTTTTGTTTATTGATATAATCAAAAGTATGAGTACACATATTCAAGCTCCACAAGGAGTAATTGCGGATACAATATTGTTGCCTGGTGATCCTCTCCGTGCTAAGTTTATCGCAGAAAATTTCTTAGAAAATGCAGAATGTTATAACGAAGTTCGTGGAATGTTTGGGTTTACAGGTTATTATAAAGGAAAAAAAATTTCAGTTCAGGGAACTGGAATGGGACAACCTTCTTTATCAATCTATGTTCAGGAACTTTTTCAATTCTATGATGTAAAAAATGCCATTAGAATTGGAACAGCAGGTTCAGTCAGTGAAAATGTACCATGTAGAAGTATTGTGATTGCAAATGCAGCTTGTTCAGATTCAGCTTTGCAAACTCAGCGTTTTGGTATCAATCATTTTGCTCCAATTCCTGATTTTGAACTTCTCGATAAAGCTTATCATACTGCACTTGAACTGGAATTAAAACCGATTGTTAAACCCTGTGTTTCATCTGACCGTTTTTACGATGAAAGAGAAACCTGGAAAATGTGGAAAAAGTTTGGCATTGCAGCCATAGAAATGGAAGCAGCAGAATTGTATACACTTGCAGCAGAGTTTAATAGAAAAGCTTTAGCAATTTTAACTATAAGTGATAATATTGCAACGGGCGAACAGACAACTGCTCTCGAGCGTCAAACAACTTTTAAAGATATGATGGTTTTGGCACTTGAAACAGCATTAAAATTGTAGTAAAGTTATTTTACTTAAAATGAAGTAAAAAAAATATAAAAATTAATTGAAAATGAGGTAAATAAATGAAACCAACTTTATTAGTATTGGCAGCTGGAATGGGAAGCCGTTATGGTGGTGTAAAACAGATTGATGCAGTTGGACAGAATAACGAATGTCTTTTGGATTTTGCAACTTATGATGCAATAAAAAGCGGTTTTGGAAAAGTAGTATTTATCATCAGAAAAGATATTGAACAGGCTTTTAGAGAAAGACTTTTTGACAGAATTGCAAAAAATTGTGATGCAGAATATGTTTTCCAGCAAAGAGAATCTCTTTTGACACCTGAACAGATAAAATTGTCTGAAAACCGACAGAAACCTTGGGGAACAACTCATGCTGTTTTGTGTGCAGAAAAAGCAATTAATACTCCTTTTGCGGTTATAAATTCAGATGATTATTATGGAAGACAGGCTTTTGAAGTTCTTGGTGGTTATCTTTCTTCTATAGATAATGATTCAACTGAGCATGCAATGGTTGGTTATGTTTTAGGAAATACAATGAGTCGCTCTGGTTCAGTTAGTCGTGGTGTTTGTACTGTAAAAGACGGTCAGCTTGATTCTATTGTTGAGAATTTAAAAATTTACTATGATGAAAATGATAAAATTATTAGTGAAATGCCAGATGGAGAAAAGAAAATTCTTACTGGAAAAGAATGGGTAAGTATGAACCTTTTTGGTTTTTCACCAAAAGCATTTGAAGAATTTAATGTTTATTGGGAAAATTTTATCAAAAATAACGTTGAAGCTCCAAAAGCAGAAGCACTTTTACCTGTTTCGGCTGGTGATATTATTGAACATAAAAAAGGGATTATTAAGTTCTTTAATTCTACTGAAACTTGGTTTGGTATGACTTATCCCGAAGATAGACAGATTGTAAAAGATGAAATAGCTAAAAAAATACAATCTGGTTATTATCCTGAAAAATTGTGGGAAAAATAAAAAATGCTTAAACTAGAATCAATAAAATCAGAGAAAATTTGGGGTCATGAACTTTGGATAGCTTCTACACATCCAAATGGTTGTCAAAATGATTTAAAAAACGCCATAGGCGGAGAATATCCTTTGCTCGTGAAAATTATTCAGGCAAATGACACTCTTTCTATTCAGGTTCATCCTGATGATGAATTTGCCGTGAAATTGGAAGGTGTTGGTAACTGTGGAAAAACAGAGTGTTGGTATGTATTGGATGCCACAGAAGATGCAAAATTAGTTTACGGTATCAGAGATGGTTTTTCAAATGAAGTTCTTGCAAAAGCTATAAAAGATAATACTTTGGAACAGTATCTAAATTTTGTAAAAGTACAAAAAGGAGATTTTATTTACATTCCTGCAGGTACAGTTCATGCTATTGGAGCTGGTCTTCGACTTTTGGAAGTTCAACAATCTTGTGATTTAACTTACCGCCTTTATGATTGGGGGCGGGGAAGAGAGGTTCATATAGAAAAAGGTCTTTCAGTAATAAAAAAGGATGATATGATTCCTATTGCCCAGTTTGACAAACATTTTGAATGTGAATATTTTTCTTTAGATGAGATTGATGTAAAAGGTGGATGGAGTATGCTATGTCCTCAAGGAAGTGCTCCAAAATCAACTCAACTTTTATATGTTTTGTCTTCACAAAACGCAGTAATCAAAGCTTCGAATGAAAAAATTGCTTCTCCAATCAAAGCTGAAGAAATTTATGCAGTTTTACCTGGAGAAAAAGTGACTGTAGAAGGTTCTGCAAAAATTATGAAAATTTCGGCAAAATAAAACTGTTTGTTGTATTGTTAAAAAGAGTGAAAAAGATACTTTCATTTTATATTTATCACTCAAGTTTATAATTTATGTTATTATTTATAAACTAAAAAAAAATCTCGCCATTATTGGTTCACCGTATACGGTGGTTTTTATGGGGAAAAGATGTTTTTGTTTTCTTTTTTAGTATTACCAGTTTTACTTGTATGGTTCTGTTTTTATAAGAAAAATTCCAAGTTATTACCTTCTATTTTATTTGGAATGATTTGTGCAGTAGTCCTAAGTTTGTTTTTAGTTTTATTTACTTTTTCGCATAGAATTATCCCATATGATTTTAGAGAAAATTTAACATATCTCCTGTTAAATCAGACAGTTTTACCTCTGTTAATTCCTTATTTTTTGTTTGTAGTTTTTTCAAGAGATAATTGGGAATACAAAATAGAAAATTTTCTCCCTTTAGAGTTGAGTTTTTTTGCAGTTTATCTTCCTTTTATTATTCTTACGACAGCGGAAGGTTTGTATTCAGGTTTTTTATTGTTTATAAAACCTGTTTTATATGTAATGATGATCTTTGCCTGTTCATTTTCTGTAAAACTATTATATAAATCTATTGTTTTAAAAAAAATTATTCAGATTATTATTTATGCTATTGTTTTTATTATATTTATGATATTACCTTCTATTGTTGAAGCATTAGTTTTTGTTTGTCCAATTTGAAAATATTTTTGATATTAATTAAAAAACTTGAAAAAAACATTAAAATCACTTATATTATAATCAATACAAATTCGGGATTTCTCGAAAAAAGGAAGATATAATGGCTAATGTAAGTTACAAAGAACTTGGCCTTGTAAACACAAAAGAAATGTTTGCAAAGGCTATTAAAGGTGGATATGCAATTCCTGCATATAACTTCAATAACATGGAACAACTTCAGGCAATCATTCAAGCTGCAGTTGAAACAAAATCTCCAGTCATCCTTCAGGTTTCAAAAGGTGCACGTGCTTATGCAAATGCAACACTTCTTCGCTATATGGCTCAGGGTGCTGTAGAATATGCAAAGGAACTTGGATGTGAAAAACCACAAATTGTTCTTCACCTTGATCACGGTCCAAATTTTGAAGTATGTAAAGATTGTATCGATTCAGGTTTTTCTTCAGTAATGTTCGACGGTTCGGCTCTTCCTTATGATGAAAATGTTGCTGAAACAAAGAAGGTTGTTGAATATGCACATGCTCGTGGAGTCACAGTAGAAGCTGAACTTGGTGTTCTTGGTGGTGTAGAAGATGATGTTGCTGCTGAAGAATCAAAATATACAAAACCTGAAGAAGTTGTAGATTTCGTTACTAAAACTGGATGTGACTCTCTTGCAATTTCTATTGGAACATCTCATGGACGCTGTAAATTTACACCTGAACAGTGTACACGTGGACCAGATGGAGTTTTGAATCCTCCTCCATTAGCTTTCGATGTACTCGAAGCTATTGAAAAAAAGATTCCTGGTTTCCCAATCGTACTTCATGGTTCTTCTTCTGTACCACAGGAATATGTAAAAATTATCGAACAATATGGTGGAAAAATCCCTGACTCAGTTGGAATTCCAGAAGAACAGCTTAGAAAAGCTGCTAAATCTGCTGTTTGTAAAATCAATATTGATTCAGATGGTCGTCTTGCAATGACTGCTGCAGTTCGTAAACATCTTGCAGAAAACCCTGGAGATTTTGACCCACGTCAGTATCTCAAACCTGCTCGTGATGAACTTGTAAAAATGTATTCACGCAAAAACAGAGAAGTATTGGGAAGTGCTGGTCATCTTGATGACTAATTCCAGTAATTAAACCTAGAAAATTGAGTTAAATAAAAAATTCAAAAGAAGTTTCTAGGAAATTATCTGAAATAATCAAAAAAAATCAGGTTTTCATTATTAATTGAAGCCTGATTTTTTTTTGTTTTTTGTAATTTTATTTCAATTTTGGTTTGACAAAGAATAATATAGGAAATATAATTGACAAAAGTTATATTTTTGAATAATTATGCCGATAATAATTTTGAAAGAATTTTATTATCGAAATGATATAATTCAAGGAGTTTTGCATGAAAAGGGGACTTAGAGTCTTAGTTGGTCTTGCATTTACTTTTGTTATTGGTTTGCCTTTGTTCGCACAGCCAAGTTCAAAAAGTATTGAGACATTTTTAATGGAAGATTTTGATTCTGCTGGTGAACAGAATTATATGTATGATGGAAAAGCATATAGCTGGGATTGGACGGTTAATCCAAGCCGCTTTGTTGCAGAAGGATATCCTAAAATTGGATATTACGAAGGCGTTCCAAATTCACTCAAACAGTTATATAAAGGAACAGAAAAGGATTTTAAAGTTTTTGGTGTGAAAACTGCTTTTAATAGAAAAGGTGATAACTGGTTTGAAGTTTATCCAACAGCAGATGATAAGCCTTTTGAGATTCCTTTTATTGGAAATGTAACAGCAATTGATTTCTGGGTTTGGGGTGCTAACTACAATTATTATCTTGAATTGATGGTACGTGATCCAAACGGTGTTGTACATGTATTACCAGCTGGAAGTCTTGCATTTAATGGTTGGAAAAATATTATTATAAAAATTCCTGGTTGGATTCAGCAGAAATCACATTTGCGTTCGGGTCCTGCAAATTTAACATTTGTTGGTTTTAGAGTGCGTTCGGATGCAGAAGAATATGTTGATGATTATGTAATTTTCTTTGATCAGATAAAATATACATCTAATTCACTTTCATATATCTTTGATGGATATGAATTGAAAGATATTGAATTTGGTGACAGCAATGATAATTCTGATGAAGTTTCGGAGGCAGAATAGAATGAAAAAGTTTTTGACTTTTGGTGTTTTGGCAATATTGACCTCAGGTTTTATTTTTGCACAGACTTCAAGTTTGCAAGAACCAAATCCTGAAAATGTTGGAGCAGATTCTGCAATGGCATCTTTACGTGAAGTTTCTCTTGATAAATTTGAAAGGGAAGGTTCATGGAAAGTTCATATTTCATCTGATGATGGTACAATTGCTGCCCGTCTTTTTGAAGGTGCTCCTTCTATGAAGGAACCATTAGCTGAAGATGAAGGTAAAGAAGATGAAGATAAAATGGTTTATGGTGTTCGAGTAGATTTCTTTAAACGCGGTAAAAATTCGTTTACAATTAAATCTGCTAGACCTATTCCTATTGAAGGAACTACAAAAACTATTTCTTTGTGGGTTTGTGGACGTAATCAATCTCACGATATGTATGTTCTTGTTCAGGATTATTTTGGAAGTAATTATGAATTATATTTAGGAAATCTTGGATTCAGTGGATGGAAAAAACTTACTTGTGTAGTTCCTCCTAGTCCAGATGGAGAACATGGTATTGTTCAAAGTAGTGCTTACTATGGTGATAAACCAGGTTTAAAAGTTCTTGGTTTCCGTGTTGATTGTAATCCTATGCAGGCTCGTGGTTCATATTATATGTACCTTGATGATTTGCGTGCAGTTACAGATCTTTATGATATGGAAAATCATGACGAAGATGATATGCTTGATAACTGGTAATCTCTTTTTTTGATGCAGAAAATCCCCTGTGATTGTTTTGGCAATTACAGGGGATTTTTTTTCTTTTTTGATTAAAATAATTATTTTGTTCAATTTCGAGTATTTGATTTACAAACCGTGGCAAGGGTTTTAAAATTATATTATTTTGTAGATTTTTTTTCTGCCTTGTGATTCAACATGTTTTATTATGTTCATGTGCGAAAGAACCCATAAGATCAGATTTGGATTATTTTTTTTACCGATTCTTTCTTCTAAATCTTTTGAACAAAACTTTTCTGGTAAATCTGGTAAGAGTTTTAAATAATCTTCTTTGTTGGAAAAGCGTTTGGTTTCAATTATTTGTTCAAGTCGTTTGTCTGTTTTAATCCAATTTTTTTTAAACCTTCTCCGTTTATTCTGCGATTGAATATTTTCGATTGTACGCATTCTTACTTCTGTCATTTTAATAAATATGATTTCTAATGAAAAATGTTTATTTAACAAAACATCATAAATTCCTGTTAATTCATTAAATATTGAATAAATATTTTGTTTTTTTGGACTTTTTCTTCTTGATATCAGATTATCATCAGAATCATATATTTCTATTGTATTTTCTACAATGATAGGATGAACAATTTTTATGTTGTGACCTTTTTTGATAGTATCAAGTATTTTTGGTAAAAGCTTAGAAAGATTTTTGGTTTGAATTTCGATAACATTCTGTTTTTTTGTGATTATATCGTAAACATGATTGTCTTTTTCAATTTCGGTTTGCCCACTGTAAATTGCAGCGTAAATGTTTTTGAGACTTTTATGTAAACTGCTTTCATTGAGTGTGGAAAACTGCATTTAAAATCACTATCAAACTGTATGGAATATTTTTTTGGAAAAAAAACAATTTTATATATTATTGGTATAAAAAAGCATTGACTTTAGTTAAAAATATTATAAAATTAGTAATAAGTGGGAAAAAGTGGTAAAAAGTGGAAATAAGTGGGTATGAATCTGTTAACTGGTGAATACAATAATACAATTGATGAAAAAGGTAGAGTCTCATTTCCAGTAAAATTGAGAACTGCTATAAATCAAAATGTAGTTATGGTCACTAAAGGTTTAGATCGCTGCTTATGGCTTTTTACTTCTGATGAATGGGAAAACTTTCAGAACAAATTGATGGCGAATGCTTCAATGATGAAAAGCAAAAGCTTGAATGTTGTGCGTCATTTTATTGCGCCAGCACAACCTGTCGAGTTTGATAAAAATGGTCGCCTTTCAATCCCACAAAGCTTACGCGAATATGCTAATCTTTCAAAAGAATGCACAATTTTAGGTATTGCAAAATATATGGAATTGTGGGACTTCAATACTTACAAAGAATATCTTACAAGTACAGAAGAATCTTTTAGAGATGCTGCTGAAGAATTTAACGACATAAGTTTTTAGGCTTTTTGTTGTTATATCACAGTGGTTTATTTCAAGTTTTTTAATTTTAAACCGTGGCAAGGATTGTAGCCCCTGCGAAGCAGTCCACTGGACTGAGCGTAGCGAGGGAAGCGGATGAGCGTTAGCGAAGGGCGCAAAGCCTGATTTTTGTGAAGCAAAAAGCCACTCAAAATATAAAAATTTGTATTTTGATTAAATAACTTGAAATTTTACTGATTTTAAATATTGGTAGGTTAAATTGGAAGTTGTTCATACTCCTGTTTTATTAAATGAATGTTTAAAATATCTTTCTCCTGTGGGTGAACCTTATGAAAACCATTGTCTTATGATTGATTCGACTTTGGGTGAAGGGGGACACACCTATAACTTTTTGACAAAATTTAAAGGTCTTAGTGTTGTTGGACTTGATGCAGATAATGTTATTCAGGCACGTGCAAAAGAACGTTTGAAGGAATTTGAACAGCGAATTCATTTTTATAACGGTTGGTTTAATGATTTTTATGCTGATTATCCATCTGAATATGAAAAACCTGATTTAATTTTGTTTGATTTGGGGATTTCTGTTTTTCATTATGAAAAGTCTAACCGTGGTTTTTCTTTTAGATATGATGAAAAACTTGATATGCGGTTAAATTCTGGAACTGAAAAATCTGCTGGTGATTTAGTTAATGAACTTCCAGAAGATAAACTTGCTGATTTAATCTATCTTTATGGAGAAGAAAAGTTGAGTCGTAGAATTGCTGCTGCAATAGTTCAAGCACGTAACGGTGGAAAAATTGAATCTGCTAAGGCCTTAGCTCAGATTATTTGGGATGCTGTACCTGCAAATTATCGATATGCTAATATTCATCCGGCAACAAGAACTTTTCAGGCTTTACGTATTGCTGTTAATAGTGAATTGAAACGACTTCCGCAAGCTTTGAGCGATGCTTTTAAATGCTTAAAACCTGGTGGAAAAATGGGTGTGATAACTTTTCATTCGCTGGAAGACAGAATTGTAAAAAATTATTTTAGAAATCTTGGAAAACAGTGCGTTTGTCCTCCTCAGGTGGCAGTGTGTCGTTGTGGTGGTGAAAAATGTGCTGAAATTTTGACTAGAAAACCTGTCATTCCGACTGAAGAAGAAATTAAACAGAATTCTCCGTCTAGAAGTGCAAAACTTAGGGTAATCAGAAAGTTGAGAGATGATACTCCTTATCATCTTGATGGGGTAATAGGGTATTGATATGAAAAATAAAACAAAAGTTAATGTAAAAAATATTTTTATAAGGATTGGAATCTGTCTTTTTGTACTTTTAATTCCTTTTATGCTTTTTATGTATGGATTTCAGGCTAAAAGGTATTCAAAACTAAAGATTGAAATAAAAGCTTTAGAACAAAAACAGGAAAAACTGATTGAAGAAAATAAAAAAATTGTGAATGAAATTTCGATTCTTTCAAGTGCTGACAGAATTGAAAAAATGGCGGTAGAAGAACTTGGAATGCATAAGGCTCAGGCAGAAGATATTGTGCGAGTGGAAATGACAGGTGAAAAAAAATAGTTACAAAGATTTTTTGTAAGATAGATGGTTAGAAAGCAGAGGGGAAAATCAAAAATGGATACTTTACTTGAAAAAGATGAACTTATAAAAGCTGTTCAAGGAAATGAAATTGGCAGTGGAAATGCTGAGTGCTTTTTTTGTGATGTTCAGACAGATAGCAGAAATGTTTCTCAAGATTCAAAAGTAATGTTTGTGCCTCTGCTTGGTGAATTTCAAGATGGTCATAAATATATTCCTTCTGTTTTGGAAAAAAAACCAGGTGTTATTCTTTTAAATGAAAGTGAATATCAAAAGAAATCTGATTTTTATGATGAACTTGCTGAAAAAAATAAAGAAATCTGCTTTATAAAAGTGGAAAATACTTTACATGCTCTGCAAGACGCTGCAAAAGCGTATGTCGAAAAAAAATGTTCCAATATGATTAAAGTTAGCATAACAGGTTCGAGTGGAAAAACTACGACTAAAGAAATGCTTGTTAGTATTTGTAAAGAATATTTTGGTGAAAAAAATGTTGCTTATACAAAAGGAAATTTTAATTCAGAAACTGGACTTCCTTTGTCGGTGTTTAAAATAAAAGGTGATGAAAAAATTGGTATCTTTGAGATGGGAATGAACCGATTTGGAGAGATAGAAGAAATATCTAATATTTGGAAATCAAAGTATGGTATAATCACGAATATTGGAACTGCACATATTGGAATTTTAAAAACAAAGGAAAATATCGCTAGAGAGAAACGTCATTCTTTTGATTATATTCCAGAAGACGGTGCTGCTTTTGTTCCATTTAATGATGTTTTTGCTGATTTTTGTTTAGAAAATGTGAAAGGGGAAAAAATAAAATTTGGAAGGTCTGTCCCTGTTTCTAAATCTGGTGTGGAATTTGGTAAAGATTTGGGGCTTTTTGGAACTGATTTTTTTGTGGATGGAATAAAAATTCATTTAAGTCTTTCGGGAGAATATAATTTTCAAAATGCACTTGGAGTCATCGCTCTTGCAAAGAAACTTGGAATTGATGCTGTTTCAATAAAACATGGAATTGAAAATGTTTGTTCGATTGGCGGTAGAATGGAAATTTTAAAAACCGAATTAAAAAATCATAAAAAATCTGTTCTTATCAAAGATTGTTATAATGCTAATCTAGATTCTATGCTTAAAGTGCTAGATTTTTGTCAAAATCTTGATGACATTGCTTATGAAAAGAAAATTCTTGTTCTCGCGGATATGAAAGAACTTGGAGAAGAATCTGAAAATAGTCATAAAGTTATTGGTGAAAAAATAAAAAATCTTTCTCCATATTTTGTTTTTTTAATTGGTACTGAAATGAAGTTTTGTTATAACGTAATCAAGGATATGGAAAATGTGTTTTGGTTTGGTGAAAGCTCCCCTATGAATTTTGAAATAATTGGTGAAAAAATTCTTGAAAAAGTAAATGGTAATGAAATAATACTTTTAAAAGGTTCTCATAGCATGGAGCTTGATAAACTTATTCCTTATTTTGTACTTTCAAAAAATGAGGGGGAAATTCAGTGAGCGAGTTTAATTTTTATGCGAAAAAGCCCTCGGAAAATTACCATAAAGTTGATATGTGGCTAGTCGTTTCTATTTTGCTTTTGTGGGGACTTGGAATCTTTACTTTATTTGCTTGTACTAAAAATCATTTTAGTAATAATTCGTTTGGATATGTAAAAAGACAATTAATTTCATCGGCAATTGGTTTTGTACTTTTTTTTGTATTTTTATTTACTGATATAAAAGTGATAAGGAGATTTATCGGAATTATTGTGATTGTTTCTTTTGTATTATGCCTTTTAACTTTTATAAAACCTCTTTCAATCGAAAAAAATGGAGCTAGAAGATGGTTAAAAATGCCTGGAAATTTTAGTTTTCAACCATCGGAACTTGTGAAGTTTGCAGTTGTATTATTTTTGGCAAATTATTTTGATAAACAGGAACGCCTTGAAAATCCAGATGAAAAGAATCTTTTACCAAGTGTGATTATTCTTGTTGTTTTTGTGGGCGTTGTGATTTTGCAAAAAGATATGTCAACAAGTCTCTTTATCCTTTTGATAGGAATTTTGCTATTTTTTGTGGCTGGACAGAAATTATTATGGATTATACCTTTTTCTATTTTGGCAATTCCAACAGGTCTTATAGCAATGTTTTTAGAAAAATATAGAATTAAGCGAATTTTAGGATGGCTTCATCCTGATCAGTTTAATTCTACACTTAATTATCAGGCTAGAGCGGCAAAAAATGCAATTAGTTCAGGTGGAATATGGGGTAGTGGAATAGGTTCTGGTCTTGTAAAAATAAATTCTATTCCAGAAAATCAGGCTGACTATATTTTTGCTGGATGGGCTGAAGCAATGGGATTTGTAGGTGTAATTGCTTACATCATTTTGCTTTTATTTTTTGCATGGCGGGGATATAAAAGTGCTATAAATTGCGGGGATAGATTTTCGTCTTATGCAGGGTTTGGTTGTGTTTCTGTAATTTTTATGCAATCAATGGTGAATATTATGGTTGTATGTGGATTATTGCCGTCAACAGGAATTCCTTTACCTTTTTTTTCACTTGGAGGTTCTTCGATAATAATAACACTTGCAATGTGTGGTTTTATTTTAAATACATCAAGAGGAGAAGAAAGTATTGAAAATATTTCTGAATTCGATGAAGTAAGTTTAGAAGATTTTTCGTACTTATCATAAAAAGTAGGTAGATTATGAGTGATATTAGTGTATTAACATCGGATGAATATCTAGATAAAGATTATTTTCTCAGTTCTGATATAAATAGCAGTAGTTCATCTGAAAAAACTGAAAAGAAAATCAAAATCATTAAAGTTGTATTTGTGTTTTTGTGTCTTGTTTTGGCTGGGGAGTTTTTTTACTATAAAGTTATCATGCCTGGTTTTTCTAGCCCTAAGATTACTGTTTCTGGACAGAATAAATTTACTGCACAGGATATAGGGCAGATGATTCTTCCAATGTGTAATGATAATTGGCATACTTTTGATGTAGAAAAGGCAAATGCACTCATTTCTTCTAATCCAGAAATTGAAAGTGTTATTGTGGAAAAAAAATTTCCTGATAAAGTATTTATTAATATTGTAGAAAGAGAACCTGTTGCACTTACATTTGTGTCAACAAAAGATGATACAATTGCAATGCAGATTGACAAAAATGGAGTAATTTTTGAAGGAAAAAAAGGATTAAATGTTGATTCAAATAAAGTTCCGATTATTTCAGGACTTCCGATTGAATATCTTGCTCAGGGAATGAGAATTCCAGCTAAATATAGACCTTTGATTGATCAGATTACAAAAATCAGTGAACTTCCTCAATCCTATTTTGCTGGAATTTCCGAAATTTGTGTTCAACCCAAAGAGTTTGGAAATTACGAACTTGCGTTAATTCCTTCACAGTCTCATATAAAAGTGTTAACTGATCGTTCTTTGAATGAAGAAGCGTTAAAATATATGATGGTTGTTCTTGATGTTGTCAAACAACTTGGTTCTGATGTTTGCGAAATTGATTTAAGGTATGGTTCTGTTTCTTATCGAACTAAAAATCAAGTAAAAAATGATGAAATTATTTTAAATAATTGATATTATTATAGAATGAAAAGTCTTTTCCAGAAGAAATAAATTATGGAAAAGCAAAAGTGTTTTGTTGAAATCTGATGCAAATATGATTTTTGAGGAAGTATTATGACAGAGAATAAAATTGTTGGTCTTGATATTGGAACAAGCGTAATTCGTGTTGCCATTGGAGAAATTGATCCTGAAACTAATAAAATGGTAATCACTGGAACAGCTCAAAAAAAATCAGCAGGTTTAAGAAACGGTGTAATCGTAAACATAGAAGATGCAAAAAATGCAATCAAAGAAGCAATAGATGCTGTGGAACAAAATGCTGGAACTACAGTTGAATCTGTGGTGACGGCTGTAGGTGGCGAGTTGATTGAAAGCCAGAATTCAAAAGGTGTTGTTCCTGTTTCTAGCACAAATAAATCTACAAAGGAAATTGGACCAGCTGATATTCAGCGAGTTATTGATAGTGCAACTGCAATTAAAGTTTCAGATGATAAAGAAAAACTTCACGTTATTCCACAGAATTTTATTGTAGATGGTGTGAGTGGTATTACAGATCCAATTCACAGAATGGGAACTAGACTTGAAGCTGAAGTGCATATAGTAACTGTATCAAAATCTATTATTCAGAATTTACGTTCCTGTATTTCTCGTGCAGATTATTTTCTTGAAGGAGTGATGCTCAAGACTTTGGCTCAGACACATTCTGTTTGTCATCAAGATGAAATGGAATTAGGATCAATCCTTATTGATTTGGGGGCTGGAACAACAGATGTTCTTGTTCTTTTTAAGGGAGCACCAATTAGTACAGCGTCAATTCCAGTTGGTGGCAATCTTGTTACAAACGATATAGCAATTGTTACTGGTATTACAACTCAAGCTGCGGAAAAAATCAAAATTGAATCAGGTTGTTGTTGGCTTCCTAACATAAATCCAGAAAATGATCTAGAGGTTATTTTACCAGGGGTTGGTGGAAAATCACCTGATATTACAAAACAATCTCAGATTTGTCAGATAATACAGGCTAGAATGGAACAGATTTTTGTTATGGTAAAAAATGTTGTAGTTAAAAATACAAAAGATTCGATTAAGCAACTTTCTGGGAATATTATTTTGACTGGTGGTGGTGCAAATATGGATGGTGTTGTAGATCTTGCACAGTATGTTTTTAAAACTTCATCTGTCAGAATAGGTTATCCTGATAGTCTTGGGGGCATTGAAGAAGATTATAGAAAACCTGATTTTGCAACTGCGATTGGACTTGTTGTTTCTTATCAGTCAGTGCTTCAAAAAAGTGATTCTAAAAGAATAAAAAAAAGGTCAACTGGAAAGAAAGTAACAAAAAAAGGTGGGGATGGATTTTTTAAATCAATGATAAAAAAATTATTTTAGAAATTAAGATATTTAGATTTATTTCGAGTTTTTGGTTTTAAACCGTGGCAAGGATAGTAGGGGCGCCGAAGGCGGCCACTGGACTGAGCGGAGCGAGGGAAGCGGCTGGAGCGATAGCGAAACCCCGGATAGCCTGTTTTTTGCGAAGCAAAAAGCCACCCTGAATTTAATGAATCAGAATTCGAAATTTATTTAATCTTTTATAAGGTTTGCTTAGCAGGTTCAAAATCTGTTTAAGTTTTACTAATATGGTAATTCTATGGGAGGAAATTATGGGTGGTTTGGGAATTTCTATAGTAAATGATGATGATTCGTATGTTGATTCAAATGATTACAATGATGATTTGAGAGGAAATCCTACTGTTATAAAAGTAGTTGGATGCGGTGGAGGTGGGTCAAATGCCGTAAACCGAATGATTTCTCGTGAATTGAGTAATGTTGAATTTATCGTTTTGAATACAGATTTACAGGCATTAAATCGTTCTCGAGCTCCTACTAGACTTGCAATCGGACAAAAAGTTACAAAAGGATTAGGAGCTGGTGGTAGACCTTCTATTGGTGAACAAGCTGCAGAAGAGGATAAAGAATTAATCACAAACACTTTACGTGGTGCAGATATGGTTTTTATTACTGCAGGAATGGGTGGTGGAACTGGGACTGGTTCTGCTCCTGTTGTTGCAAAAATTGCAAAAGAACTTGGATGTCTTACTGTTGCAGTTGTAACAACTCCTTTTGAATTCGAAGGTAATGTCAGAATGCGTCAGGCAAAAGAAGGACTTGAACGTTTGCATGAACAAGTTGATTCTTTGATTGTGATTCCAAATGAACAGCTTTTTAAAAATATTGATAAAAATCTCACTGTAAAAGAATCTTTTAGGAAAGCAGATGAAGTTTTATGTCAAGGCGTTGAAGGTATTTCAAATATAATTACAAATCCTGGAGATGTAAATACAGACTTTGCTGATGTGAGAAATGCTATGGCTGGTCAGGGAAATGCTATTTTTGGAATTGGTATTGGTGAAGGTGAAAATAGGGCAACCGATGCAGCTTATAATGCTATTAATAATCCAATGCTTGAAGATTCAAAAATTGATGGTGCAAAAAATCTTCTTGTAAATATTTGTGGTTCAGAAGAAATTACTCTAAAAGAAGTAGGTGAAATCTGTAAAATTGTTACTGCTTCTGCTGACAAAGAATATAATATGTTCTGGGGTCAAGTTACCCAGCCAGAACTTGAAGGAAAAATCAGTGTAACTGTAATAGCAACTGGTTTTGAAAAATCTCAAAATGAAATAAAAGAAACTGAAGAAGCAACAAAAATAGTTGAAATAGCAAAACCTAAGAAGCTTCCAGAAAATGTAGTAAGTGCTTCAGAATTTGAAAATATTTTGAATAGTGTTTCACGTGGACAAAATAGAGCGATGAATGATTTAGGTGGAGATTTTATTTCAAAAAAAGATTTATCAAATAACAGTCACAATTCACAGAATGAAAGACATAATAGTGAAGGGCAATCTTCTATTCAAAATCAAAATGGACACAATCTCCAAAACGTAAATAAAAAAAACAAGGGAGCAGAAAATTTTGGTCAGGAACTTTTTGATTCTGAATATCCTAATGAAAAAAGCAATTCAGATGGAAGTTTTGCTCAGCCAAATTATAAATCATTTACACCTCCAGCTGGTTTTGTTCCAAACGAAGCGGATATCAATCAGCCAGCAATCTGGAGAAAACCAGAATTTAGTCGTTCAATCAAGCTGTCAGATGATTAACTTTTTTTAATTGAAAATAGGTGAAAAATGACTGTCCTTGAAATTTTGAATCAGTTTTATTCAGATTTGATTCTTGTCAAAAGAGATTCAGAACAAACTGCAATGACTTATAAAATTTCTGTAGAAGAGTTTTTGAATTTTCTGGTTAAAGAAAAAATTAAGTTACGTGCTGTTTCTACTCAAGATTTAATTCTTTTTTTGATAAAAAGACAAGAAGAGGGTGTGAGTGAACTGACAATTGCAAAAGATATTTCAGCTCTTCGAGCTTTTGGTGATTTTCTTGTGCGAAAAAGTTTTTGGGAAGAAAACATTACATTACTGCTTGAAAAACCAAGAGCTTCAAAAAAAATTCCTAAAGTGCTTTCTGTAGAGCAAGTTGATAATCTTTTAAGTGTAATAGATACAAAGACTGCTTCTGGTATTCGGGATGATGCACTGTTTGAACTGATTTATTCTTGTGGTTTAAGGATTAGCGAAGCGTGCAGTCTTTTGATTGCAAACGTTCATCTGGAAGAAAAGTTGATTCTTGTGCGTGGAAAAGGTGATAAAGAGAGAATTGTTCCTTTTGGTGAACGTGCATTTGAAAAAATCAAAATTTATTTGGAAGAAGTGCGCCCTTCTCTGACAAAAGGAAGAAATGTTCCACAGCTTTTTGTGAATTATAAAGGGGAACCGATTTCAAGAAAAGGTGTTTGGAAAAGGTTTAAGGAACTGGAAGCATTGTCTGGAGTAGATGCAAAAGTGCACACTCTTCGTCATTCGTTTGCAACGCATTTGTTGTCTGGTGGTGCAGACTTGCGTTCTGTGCAGGAACTTTTGGGACATAGTGATTTGAGTACAACTACAATTTACACACATGTGACAGACGACCAGCTTGAAAAAGCTCATGAAAAATATTTTGAATCTGCAAAGATGCAGGATTTATAGATTTTTTTTACACTTCATGCAAAGATAAAAAAAGTGATTGAAAAAAATGTAAAAAATATTTATTTAAAATAAGTAAAAATTTGTAGAAAAATAAACTTATATTTTGTATATTATATATTGTATTTATGTTTTGACAAAAATTGATTTGTGAAAAGGGGGACAAAATGAAAAGTATTATGCATAAAATAATTATAATTTTGGGGTTTTCAGCAGTTATTACAGTTTTTGTTTCCTGTGAAGTTTCAAATAAAAAAATTCTTCGTTATCAGAAACTTGAAGAAGGTGTTTCAAATCCAACAACAATAGATGAACTCAAAGATGCAATAAAAAAATATGGAGAACGTGCCGCTGATGTTCAGATGGCTGTAGGTCAGGTTGGAATCTGGTATAAGATTCTTGGAACAAGATATCTTGATCAGAAAATGTATGGGGAAGCATTAAAATGTTTTCAAGAAGCTTTAAAATATTATCCTGATAATCAAAATTTATATTATTATGTTGGTGTTTGTGCAGGATATATGTCTCATGCTGCTTTAGATTTTGGTGGAACTGGAAATACTCAGCAGAAATATAATTATTTAAAACTTGCAGAAGAAGCTTATCTGAGAGCAATTTCAATAGAAGACAGATATGTCAGAGCTTTGTATGGAATTGGTGTGCTTTATGTTTTTGAATTGGATGAAAGCCAGAAAGCAATTCCTTATCTTGAAAAAGCCATTGAAATAGATACTAGAAATATTGATGCTATGTTTGTTCTAGCTCGTGCATATTATTCGTGTTATGAATTTGACAAATCCACAGAAATGTATGATAAAATAATAAACACAACAAAATCACAGGAAACAAAAAAAATTGCATTAGAAAATAAGGAGAAAGTTTTAAATGCACAATATTCAAAATGAAGATATAATTCTTTTTTATTTGTGTTTGCATAGAATCACTTTTTTGTCGTTCTTTGAAAAAGAGATGCTATTAAAAAAATTGGACGATTATACTACACTGTCTTTACTGTCCAAAGAAGAAATTTCAAAAATGATTCATCGCCAGATTTCAGAAAAAGCGATTTGGAATGGAAAAGATAATCTTCGCATGGCAAAAATTACATTAGAATATTGCAAATTTCTCAATATTAGGATAATTTTAAATTTAGATGAAAATTATCCTTTTTTGTTAAAGCAGATTTCAGATCCGCCTTTACTTTTGTTTTGTCGTGGAAATGCAGAATTATTAAATAGAAGAAAATATGTTTCTGTTGTAGGAACCAGGAAACTTTCTGCACAGGGAAGAGATAGTGCTTGGGATTTTGCTTATCAGGCAGCAAAAAATGGATACTGTGTTGTTAGTGGACTTGCTTATGGGGCAGATGGATATGCACACAAAGGTTCCGTAGATGCATATTTTGATTTTTTGGATGACGAAGAGATTTCGAAAAATTTAGGACACACAATTGCTGTGTTACCAAGCGGAATTGATGAAATTGTTCCATACAGGCATAAACAGCTTGCTCAGATGATTTTAAAAACTGGTGGATGCATTATAAGTGAATATGAACCTAAAATGAATATTGCAAACTGGCATTTTGTTGCAAGAAATAGAATTATTGCAGGTTTGTCAGAATCTACAGTGGTAATTGAAGCTCCCAATGGAAGCGGTTCTCTTATAACTGCAGATTTTGCATTGGAATATGGAAGGGAAGTATTTCTACATAAAGCTTGTTTTAGCGAAATGGCATTGAAGATGTCTGATATCGTAAAAAAAGATTTGCTTAAGAAGTTTTCTCAAGGAACCGCAAGCAAATATAAACTAGAAAATACTGTGCAAAAGTTTTTGGAAGAGGGCGCTCCTGTTATCGAAGATTTCGATGATTTTTGTGCTGTTTTGAATGAAGAACCTGGAATAAGAAATGCAAAAATTGTTCAGGCTGAATTGTTTGAGTCGGTATAATTTCTGCAGATTTTTAAACCGGTTTTCATTCTATGAAAAAAAGGATGATACTGAAAGACTTTATTTTTAAGGATAGAATATGGCTGAAAAAAACAAAAAAAACACTGACAAAAATGCAAAACAGACTTTGGTGATTGTTGAATCTCCAACCAAAGCACATACAATTGAAAAATACTTAGGACCAGGATATATTGTTCGTGCTTCTGTTGGACATTTGATAGACTTACCAAAATCCAGAATGGCAATTGATGTCGAAAATGGTTTTCAGCCAGAATATATCACTGTCAGAGGAAAAGCCAAACTTTTAAAAGAATTGCAGAAGGAAGCAAAAAAGTCTGAATCAGTTCTGCTTGCATCCGATAATGACCGTGAAGGAGAAGCAATTGCATGGCATTTAAATAATGCTTTAAAAGATAAAACAAAAGCTAAAATAAACAGAATTGTTTTTAACGAAATTACACCAAAGGCAATCACAGAGGCTGTAAAAAATCCTGGAGAAATTGTAGAAGCAAAAGTAAATGCACAGAAGGCAAGACGAGTTTTGGATAGACTTGTCGGATACAATTTGAGTCCACTTTTGTGGTCGAAAGTAAAAAATGGACTTTCTGCAGGACGTGTTCAGTCTGTAGCTTTGCGACTTATTTGTGAACGAGAAAAAGAAGTAGAAGATTTTCTGCCTGAAGAATATTGGTCGCTCGATGCTGATTTTATGAAAGGAAAATCGAAATTTTCAGCACAACTTGTAAAATATGCTGGTGAAAAACCTGAGCTAAAATCAGAAGACGAAGTTAAAAAGATTATAGAAAAAATCAAATCAAGTGAATGTAAAGTTGCGACAAAAAAAACTACAGAAAAAACTGTGCGCCCAAAACCTCCGTTTACAACTTCGAAACTGCAACAGGATGCTGCAAATAAACTTGGCTTTACTTCACGAAAAACAATGCAAATTGCACAGCAGCTTTATGAAGGAATTCAGATTGGTTCAAATCATGTGGGTTTAATAACATATATGCGTACAGACTCTGTTCGAATTTCTGAAACTGCTTTAGCTGATGTTCGCGATTTTCTGTCAAAAAATTATCCTTCAGAGTTACCAGAACAACCAATACATTATGCAGTTGGGAAATCTGCTCAAGATGCCCATGAAGGTATTCGTCCAACTTATGTTTCATATACTCCAGAAAGCATAAAAGAGAACTTGACACATGATCAGTTTAAACTTTATTCAATAATATGGGAACGTTTTGTTTCAAGTCAAATGAATAATGCAAAAATGGAAACTACTTCAATTGAAATAAATGCAGATGAGGCAACTTTCAGAGTATCAGCAAGTAAAATTGTTGACAAAGGATTTTACAAAGTTATAAAACTTTTGGCTTCCAAAGAAGAAAAAACTTCAGCATTGCCATCTCTAAAAGAAGGGGAAACTGTTGACGTAGATAATTTCCATCCGGAACAGCATTTTACACAAGGACCTGCAAGATATACAGATGCTTCTATCGTAAAAATGCTTGAAGAAAAAGGAATTGGCCGTCCTTCAACTTATGCAACAATCATTTCTACTTTGCTTGACCGTTATTACGTTACAAGATCAAATAAACAACTTGTACCTACTCAACTTGGAAGAATGATAAACAAAATTCTTGTGGAAAACTTCCCTGCTGTCATAAATGAAGAATTTACTGCAAAGATAGAAACAGAATTAGACCAGGTTGAAGCTGATGAACTTGTCTGGAATGAAGTTATAGGAAAATTCTATTCTCCATTCAAAAAAAATGTTGATGATGTAATGGAACATCAGGAAAGTATAAAAGGTTTTCTTGATGAGAAGACAGATGAAGTTTGTGATAAATGTGGCAAACCGATGCTTAAAAAACTCGGAAGATTTGGATTTTTCCTTGCATGTTCAGGATTTCCAGAATGTCATAACACAAAATCAATTCCGCTTGCAAAATGTCCATGTAAGGATTGTAATGGAGATATTGTTGAGCGCAAGACAAAAGGTCGAGGAAAATCTTTCTTTGGATGTACAAATTATCCAAAATGTACGTTTATTTCTCACTTTAAACCAATTGACCAGTATTGCCCAAAATGTGGCTGGTTCCTTGTGGAAAAATATGACAAAAAAAATGGTGCTTACAAGAGTTGTATAAATCCAGATTGTGATTATTTACATAGTGCAGATGAGCAGGAAAATGAAAATCAGATTTTATCTGAAAAGGAATAATATTAAAAGGAATTTCCAGTGAAAGATTTAAAGTATGTCATATCGCTTGATGAAGGTACGACCTCTTGCAGGGCAGTTTTGTATGATAAAAATGCAAGTGTCATTGGCTCAATGCAGCAGGAATTTACTCAGATTTATCCTAAGCCTGGACTTGTAGAACACGATGCTGAAGAAATATTTAAATGTCAGTTGATGGTTTTGCAAAATCTTATTGTTGAAAATGATGTACGTTATGACCAGATTGCCGCAATTGGAATTACAAATCAGCGTGAAACAATTGTTGTTTGGGATAAAAAAACTGGAAAACCTGTTTATAATGCAATAGTCTGGCAGTGTCGCCGAACGGCAGATTATTGTAATCAGCTGATAAAAGAAGGATGGACAGAAAAAATAAGACAAAAAACAGGTCTTTTGATTGATGCATATTTTAGCGGAACAAAACTCAAATGGATTTTGGATAATGTTCCAGGTGCCAGACAAAAAGCTGAAAAAGGAGAGCTTCTTGCTGGAACAATTGATTCATGGTTAATATGGAAACTTAGTGGTGGCAAATGTCACATAACAGATTATACAAATGCCTGCCGCACAATGCTTTTTAATATCTATGATTTGTGCTGGGATAAGGAATTGCTTAAACTTTTTGATATTCCTGAGAAAATGCTTCCAAAAGTGTGCGATTCTTCAAGTGTTTATTGTAAAACTGATAGAGATATATGCGGATTTGAAGTTACAATTGCTTCAGCTGTAGGAGATCAGCAGGCAGCTTTATTTGGACAAGGCTGCTTTAATAAAGGTGAAGCAAAAAATACTTATGGAACAGGCTGTTTTATGCTTATGCATACTGGTGATAAACCTGTGAATTCTCAAAAACTTTTGACAACAATTGCTTTGGGACTGGATGGAAAAGTAAGTTATGCTTTGGAAGGCAGTGTGTTTATTGGAGGAGCTGTCATAAAATGGCTTAGAGATGAACTTGAACTCATTTCATCCGCGCCAGAAATTGATAGACTTGCCGAATCAGTAGAAGATTCAAATGGAGTTTACCTGGTGCCAGCTTTTGTAGGACTTGGAACTCCTTATTGGGATATGTATGCTCGTGGAACAATCGTAGGACTTACCCGCGGAGTTAAAAAAGCACATATTTGCCGGGCTGCCCTGGAAAGCATTGCTTATGAAGTGAAAGATGTACTTGATACAATGGTTTTGGATTCAAAAACTGATATTTTGAATTTAAATGTTGATGGCGGAGCTTGTGTCAGCGACGTAATGCTTCAGTTCCAGTCAGATATTTTAAATACTCGAGTTTGCCGTCCTTCAAATGTAGAAACTACAGCATTAGGTGCAGCTTTTTTGGCAGGACTTGCAGTAGGATTTTGGAAAAATAAAGATGAAATTCTTAATCATAGAAAAATAGAAAAAGTTTTTGTGCCTGAGATTAGTGAAGAGAAAAGAAACGAACTTTATACTGGCTGGAAAAAAGCGATTGAAAAATCAAAAGCCTGGATAGAAAACTAATTTTTTAGAATTCACAATTTCGAAAAGATTTATTCTATTTTCAGAATCTGTTTCCGATAATCAAAAGTATGAAGTTAAAGGATTTTGTAGAGGAGTTTTTAAATTATCTTTCGGCTGTAAGAGGTCTTTCTGAAAACACAGTGATTGGATATAAAAATGATTTGTCATTACTGCAACATTTTTTATCACCAGAAATAGAAATTTCATCAGTCACAAAAGAGAACTTGCTTTTATGCATTGGACAACTTTCCAGGCAAAAAAAAGCAGCTGCAAGCATAAACAGATTTATTTCAGCGGTAAGAACACTTTTTTCATTTGGATTACGCTATCAATACATACAAAAAAATCCAGCACTTGAACTAAAAACGGTAAAAAATCCTAAACGCATGCCGAACTTTATGACGCAGGCTGAAGTTGATGATTTATGTCATCAGCCGATAGAAAATGAACTTTTGTGGAAAAATAGAGATTACGCAATTATGACAATGCTTTATTCTTCTGGTTGTCGAATCAGTGAAATTACAAATCTGAAACTGAGTGATTTTCTGGATGATTATCATTCGGCAATAGTTACTGGAAAGGGAAATAAACAGCGGCGCGTATATTTTGCATCTGAATCTAGAAACGCATTGAAAGTTTATTTGGAAGACAGAAAAAAAATGATTTTAGATAAGGGAATTGAAAATCCATCTGACAAGCTTTTTATTAATCAACGCGGATTGCCGTTGTCTGTTAATGGAGTAAGGTTTATAATCACAAAATATTCTGGTAAAGAAGGAACAAATCATCATGTAAATCCGCATGCTTTCCGTCATACTTTTGCGACAACAATGATTGGTAACGGAGCAGACGTGAGAATTGTTCAGGAAATGCTCGGTCACAGTTCTATAAGTACAACACAGCGTTATACTCATGTGACAACAGAAAAACTTATTGATATTTACAATAAAGCCCATCCTCACGGTGCAAATGGTGAAAAAAAAAGGTAAAAAACTGTTTATAAATAATAAAAAAAATATTGTCAGTAGCGTGAATTTTTTATTATACTTATAAGAATAAGTCTGAATTCTTTCTGATTGAGGTGGTTGTACAACCCCTCAAAACGGCGAAGTTAAGGCTTTAAGCGTTAGCGTGCCTTGACTCGACGTATTGTGAGTCAGACGTATTTTTTTGAAAATTTTAGAATTGATATATAAAAGGAAATAAAATGGGAAAAACAAAAATTCGAAGTACTACAATTCTTGCCGTAAAAAGAAACGGTCAGGTTGCTATGGCAGGAGACGGACAGTGTACAATGGGTGAAACTGTCTGCAAAGGAAATTCCAGAAAAGTTAGAAAAATTTATGATGGAAAGATTTTGACAGGATTTGCAGGTTCTGTTGCTGATGCTTTTACACTTTTGGACAGATTTGAAACAAAGGTAAAAGAATATAATGGTGATATTATGAGAGCTGCCGTTGAACTGGCAAAAGCCTGGAGAACTGACAGAAGCCTTCAAAAACTTGAGGCAATGCTTCTTGTAGCTGATAAAAACCGCATTCTTTTGATTAGTGGGGATGGAAATGTAATTGAACCTGAAAATGATGCAATTGCAATTGGTTCTGGCGGTAATTACGCTTATTCTGCTGCACTTGCTTATCTTGATTCATCTGATTTATCAGCAAAAGAAATTGCAGAACGTTCTCTTAAAATTGCAGGCAGCATTTGTATTTATACAAATCAAAACTTAACAATTGAAACTTTGGAAAATAATTAAGGATTTTAGATTTATGGAAAACATTGAACTCACACCAAAACAGATTGTGGAGAAACTTGACAGTTATATTATTGGTCAGGATAAAGCAAAAAGGGCGGTAGCAGTTGCACTTAGAAACAGAGTCAGAAGATTAAAACTGCCTGAAGATATTCGTGATGAAGTTGCACCAAAAAATATTTTGATGATTGGTTCGACAGGATGTGGTAAAACAGAAATTGCACGTCGTCTTGCAAAACTGTGCGGTGCTCCTTTTTTGAAAGTGGAAGCCACAAAATATACAGAAGTAGGATATGTTGGTCGTGATGTAGAAAGTATGGTTCGCGATCTTATGGCTGTAGGTTACAATGACGTAAAGGCTGAAATGGAAGAATCTTTAAAAGAAAAATCTGTTTCAATTGTAGAAGAAAAACTTCTTGATTTACTTTTACCTGGAACTGGAAAAAAGAAATCCAAAAAAGATGAAAAGAACAATAATTCTGACCAGAAAGCTCCTTTGGGATTTTTGACACAGACTTCAGGAACTGAGATTACTATTGACTTGAACAAAGTTGCACAGGAAATGGAATCTGAAATCCAGAAACTGTCAGAAAATACTGCAAATGAAAATATTCAGAATAATCAAACTGAAGAAGCAAAAGACGAAAACGCACAAACTGACAAAGATAATCATACTCGTGAAAAATTCCGTCAGATGTTACGCGAAGGAAAACTCGAAGAGCGTGAAGTTGATATGATGGTTCGCCGTCAGTCTCAAATGCCGAATATGGAAATAATTGCAGGCGGAAGTATTGATGATTTACAAAACAGCATGCAGGGCATTTTAAATATGATGAATGGTGGTGGACGTGAAAAGAAGCGTTCTGTAACAATAAAAGAAGCTCGAAAGATTCTGACAGCAGAAGTATTGGACAGCATGGTTGATCATGATAAAGTTGCTGACGAAGCAAAACGTCGTGTTGAGCAAAGCGGAATTATTTTTATTGACGAAATTGATAAAATTGCCGTTCACGGTGAAAGTCACGGACAGGATGTAAGTCGCGAAGGTGTTCAACGTGATATTCTGCCGATTGTTGAAGGAAGTAACGTGAATACAAAATTTGGGGTTGTTGATACAACTCATATTTTGTTTATTGCTGCGGGTGCTTTCAGTGTGGCTGCTCCAAGTGATTTGATTCCAGAACTTCAGGGACGTTTCCCATTGCGAGTTGAACTTGATTCTTTGCATAAAGAAGATTTTAAACGAATTTTAAAAGAACCAAAAAATTCTCTGATAATGCAATATACAGCGCTTTTGGAAACAGAAGGTGTAAAACTTGAATTTGCGGAAGATGCTTTGGATAGAATTAGTTTTGTAGCAGAAGATGTGAATTCCAAATCTGAAAATATTGGTGCCCGTCGTCTTCACACAATTATGGAAAAAGTTTTGTCGGATATCAACTTTGATGCTGATGAACATAAAGGTGAAACAATTGTTATTGATTCAGCTTATGTTGACAGCAAACTTGGTGATATTGTACAGAATGAAGATTTATCAAGATATATTCTGTAACCATCAAAAAATTATAAATTTTTAAATCAAGCTTTTATAACTGCCGTTTATGCCAAAAAGCATAGCGGCATTATAATAGTTTTTATGCCCCCAAAAAAAAGTCTTTTTTCCTTGTGCCTCACTCCCTGAAACTAACTTTTCTGTAATTTTTTTGGCTATGTCCGTAAATAGTGGTGGCAGAATCTTTTTTGGAAGATTTACATGGTAAAAGTGGGATAAGTTATAATATTTAAATTGGAAAAGATTGGAGGCAAGTATGATTGACATAAATGAACTTGAAAAAGAATACGCTTTTGACATGGAAGGTTTTGGAACTGAAAAACGTGAAGGTAGTCCTAGATTAGTCAAAATAGGTTCAAGCGACTATAATTATGCGAATGATAATAACTGGGTAGTTTCTATTTCAAAGGCTGCAGAACTATTAAAAAATACAAACATTGGAATTTTCACTATTCGTAAGGACTTAAATTCAAAGTTTGTTCAGAAATACCTTGTATCTAAAGGCATCTCTGAGGATAGAATTATGGATTATTAGCTATAGCCATTTTTTTTATTATGCGTTTTTCTTGTTTTACTTAAGTATATTTAAATAAATTTATTGATTTTAAAAATTATTAATGATAAAATGTACTTTAGAATTTGAATAATGATTTGAAGATTTGTTATGGAAAAATCTGTTTTTTTGGAAAAGCTTTTACAAGCTTATGAGCGTTACTATTCTATTAAAAAAGAAAATATTCAAAAACCGTTTGATGCGGAAGCAGAATTTGTGATGCATGGTGAACAGTATATTCTTGTGAAAGCAGCAAAAATTGCAAGCATTGATTCAAATGAATTTGTTTTTTTTAAACTTGAAAATGATTTGAGTCTTGAACAGTTAAAAAATCTTGCAGATGATGCGTGGAAATATGGATGTTCAAAAATTGTGCCGTATTATGGGCATAAGAATTCTGATGTTACTTTGATTGTTATTGCTGACAGTCTTTGTGATGATGTGAAAAAAAATGTCAGAAAAATTAAATATTCTGTTTCTTACAAGCTTGGGCTTTACGGGTGGAGCAATTTTAAACTTGCTGTAAAGGATTTAGCTTCTGGAATGGTTTTTTGTAACAGACTTGGTAGTGAACTTAAAAAAATGATTCAAAAAATTTGAGTTTTTTGGAAGTTTTTGTTTTTTTTGTAATTTTCCGTGAGCGCTGGGAGCACCTGCGAAGCAGTCCGTCTTTTAGACGGATGAGCCGCGGTTAGTCGGCGAAGTGCGGACATAGCGACCCCGTAAGGGGGCACGGCAGAATTTATAAATTTTTTTTTAATTTTCCAAAGGGGGAAAATGAAATGACAGCATTATTGATTATTCTTGCTGCAATCGTTTTGCTTTTTGCCGGATATGTTTTTTATGGTTCATATCTTGCAAAACAGTGGGGTATTGACCCTGCAAAAAAGACTCCGGCAAAAACTATGCCTGATGGTGTGGATTATGTAGAAGCTAAACCAGCTGTTTTGATGGGACATCACTTTTCATCTATTGCTGGTGCTGGTCCGATTAATGGTCCTATTCAGGCCGCTGTTTTTGGTTGGGTTCCTGTTTTCTTGTGGTGTGTTATTGGTGGTATTTTCTTTGGTGGTTTGCAGGATTTTGGTTCTCTTTTTGCTTCTATTCGCCATGACGGAAAATCTGTTGGTGAAATCATTAAAGATTCGATGGGTTCTAAATCAAAGAAGCTTTTTATAATTTTTGCACTTCTTGTTTTGATTCTTGTAATTGCTTCGTTTGTAAATGTTGTTGCTGGTACTTTCTTTACTACTGCTGAACAGATTGATGCATCTGGAAAAGCGTTTGGTTTTACTACAAATCCTACTAATAATCAGACTACAGCTATGATTTCTGTTTTGTTCATTGTGCTTGCTATTTGTTATGGAATTATGACTAACAAAGGCGGAGTTAAAGTTTTGCCTGCTACTATTATTGGAATTGTGGGAATTGTTGCTATTGTAATTTTGGGATTGAATGTAGGTTTTGTTATGAACAGAACTGGCTGGATTATTTTTGTTGCACTTTACATTGCAATTGCTTCGTTAATTCCTGTATGGATTATGCTTCAGCCTCGTGATTATCTTTCTTCTTTCCTTTTGTATGCTATGATGTTGATTGCTATTGTGGGAATTATTCTTTCTGCATTTAAAGGAAATGTGAAATTTGAAATTCCTGCTTTTGCTGGCTGGAAAGTAAACGGTAATTTTATGTTCCCAACTTTGTTTATCACAGTTGCTTGTGGTGCATGTTCTGGTTTCCATTCTTTGATTGCTTCTGGTACTACTTCTAAACAGCTTGATTCTGAAGCTCATGCAAAACCTATTGGTTATGGTTCTATGCTCATTGAATCTGCTTTGGGTGTTATTTCTTTGATTGCTGTGGGAGTGGTTTGGTCAAAATATACTAACAAAGGTTTTGGTTCTCCTTCTGCTGCTTTTGGTGCAGGTATTGCTACTATGTTTGGAAATGAAGGAAGCGGAATTTATAATACCATCAGTGCTTTGCTGACTCTTGCTGTTTCTGTTTTTGCTTTGACTTCTCTTGATTCGGCTACTCGTTTGAGTCGTTTTATGTTCAGCGAACTTTTCTTGAAAGAAGGTGAAAAAGATTGGAAAGATGCAAAAGGTGTACGAAAAGTTTTGGCTAATCCTGTTTTTGGAACTGGAATTATGGTTTTGATTGGTTCTGTTCTCGGATTCTTAAAACTTTCTGCAATCTGGTCTTTGTTTGGTGCTGCAAATCAGTTGCTTGCAGGTATTGCTCTTCTTGCTGTTGCTGCATGGCTTGGCGAAGTTGGAAAGAATAATAAGATGTTCTACATTCCAATGGTATTTATGCTTGCTGCTACTTTGACTCAGTTGGTTCTTACTGTAGTTGGAAAACTTAAGCTGATGGTTGCTGGTGCTGAAGGAGCTTTCTTCTGGGGTAACTGGTTCCAGTTATTCTTTGCTGCAAGTATGGCTGTTCTTGCAATCATTCTTGTTATCGAAGGTGTTAAAACTTTTGCAAAACAGGCTAAAGCAAAATAATTTTTAAGTTTTTATCCTGTTTTGTGTTTTGATTAATATGGCAGATGCATTATAATCTTTTGAAAAATGTGCTCGTTTTTTGCGATTACCTTTTGAAAAAGCATTTATAATGCGTCTGCCTTTTTTTATTTTGTGTGATTTTTTTTCATTTTTGATTATTAGTCTGTTTTGACTGTTCCATCGGCATTGAAAAAATCTTCTACGCTGATTTTGGGATTTCCTTCCTGTCGCCGTTTATAAATATCTTTGTAAAGTGCGAGAACAGTTTCCTTGTTTTGCACGAAATTTTTGTCATGACTCAGGCAAAAATATTTTACATCTATTTTTTCCATAACATTTATCATTTGTAAAAGAAGCTGCGCGTTGTAATAGTGATTTCCAATCAGTTCTTTTGCGTATGTTCCGTCACCCATAAAACAGTAATCACCGCAGGCAAGGCATAGGCATCCTTTTGCATGACTTGAAGGAAGATGAAATATTTTTATTTGATTTTTATCATCATTTTGAATGGCTAGTGAATTTTGTAAACTCTGTGTATTTTTAGTATTTTGTAGATTTGTGGTTATTGTCTGTTCTAAATAATCCTGTGTAAAAAAATCTGATTCTAATACAGTCCCTTTGAATGTATATTTTTTTGTATATTTTGAAACATAAAGATTATCATAATTTACGCGTGCAAGATTCAAAATGTGGTCTGGGTGAAAATGAGAAATCACAATATTTTTTGGTGTTTGAATTCTGTTGATTTCGTCTGCAATTTCTTTTGTTGTACCGCAGTCAAAAATCCACGTAAATTTCTGTCCTTTTATAAAAATAACATCACAGGAGAATGGTTTCGTGGAAGAAGGAATGTAACTGATATTTTGAGTAAGATTAATTAAAGTCATGGGCAAATAATATATTATTTTGTTTTAAATGTCTAAACTTTTTTTTCATAAAGCCGACAATTAGGGTAGATGTAAACTAATTTTTTTTTGAGGTTGAGCTTAGAAGTGTGAAAATCATGGTTCTAGGCTAACAAATTGGAGGAAAAATGAACAGTTTTACTCGTTCTATTGATTTGCTTCAGCGCGAAATGGACGTGACATCATTGCGTTATCAGGTAACTGCAAATAATCTTGCAAACAGTGAAGTTCCAAATTTTAAACGTTCGACAGTAAACTTTGAAAGTGAATTGAAACGTGCTTTTGAGTCGGAAGAAAAAGCAAAAAATGGATTTAAACTTTCAGTTTCAGATGAAAGACACATTCAGATAAACGTTCCTTATGATTATAGAGAAGTTCAGCCACGTCGTGTTGTTGATTATGTTTCAACTGCAAAAGCAAATGGAAATAATGTTGATGCTGAAACAGAAGCCAACAATATTCTTCAGATTCAGATGCAATACAGAATGCTCACACAACTCACAAGTTTTGAATTTGATCAGCTCAATACTGCAATGAAAAAATAACAGTATATTACTGAAAGATTAGCGAGGTAAATTATGGGAATGTTTACAAGTATAAATATAGCATCAACAGGAATGGCAGCAGAAAGACTTCGAAGTGATGTGATTTCTAATAATATTGCAAATGCTTCGACAACGAGAACTCAGGAAGGTGGTGCTTTTAAAAAATCAACAGTTGTAATGCGTCCTGTGTCAGACAAAAGCGCAACATGGCGCACTCCGTTTGTTCCTTCAGATTTAGATAACGGACCTGGAAAAGGAGTAAAAGTTCTTGAGATTACACAAGATACATCTCAAGGCAGAATGGTTTATGACCCAGATCATCCTGATGCAATTAAAAGTGGTCCAAATAAAGGTTATGTTGAATATCCTAATGTTAATATTGTAAACGAAATGGTAGATTTGATTTCTGCTTCCAGAGCATACGAAGCAAACGCTACAGTTATCGATGGTGCAAAAGATATGTTTACAGCAGCTTTGGACATTGCACGATAATCAAAACAGAGTTATACTGATTAATATAAAAAAGGATAAGTGACGAAAATTATGAAAATACCAGAAATTAATCAGTTACAAATGAATAGAATAGATGCTTCTCATTATGGAACAAAAAGAATTGAACCATTAACTGCGAAAAATCCAGGCTTTTCTCCGATTTCTTCTGTACAGGGTGTTTCACGCAATTCTGAAGCAGTATCTGTTCAGCAGATAAGCCAAAATGGTGTTCAAAAGAAAACTTTTTCCGATTATCTTATAGAGGCTGTAAAATCTGTTAATTCTCAGCAGCTGGAAGTTTCGAATCTTCAGGAAAAAATCATCACAAATCCTGATGAAGTAGATATTCATGATGTTACAATTGCAATGTCAAAAGCGAGGATGAGTTTAAATCTTGCGCAGACTGTAATTGACCGTCTTGTAAGTGGCTGGAACGAAATTACGACAACAAGATAAAATAATCAAAATCACTTTAAGCTTAAGAAAAAATTAAAGATCATCAATTTGATTGGACAAATGTCGAATTTTGAATTTTTATTTTTTAGGGTGGCTTTTTGCTTCGCAAAAAACAGGCTTTTCAGGGTTCCGCTATCGCTTCATTCCTTCGCTCCGCTTCGGAACTGGCTTCGCCAGCCCTTACAATCCTTGCCACGGTTTGTAAATCAAATACTCGAAATTGAACCTGATTAATAATTTTTTTTGTCTCATTATTATTTTTAAAGTAGCCACTTTTTAATTGTCAATTCTTTTTTTCTATGATATAATTATTAAAATTGTTGTTTAAAAATTATCTGTATAAGCGGTTAGATTTTTAACAAATTCGTTCACGGGAGGGGACAGATGAACGAATGGCTTAAAAAGGTTTTAACTTCCATAAAGAATTTGTGGTCAAAGTGGAAACCAATTCAAAAAGTCATATTGATTGGCATAATCATAGTTGTAATCATCGCAATAGTTTTAACGGCACGCATTTCTGCAAAGCCGACACAATATCGCATTTTAAATACTCCAATTACAGATACAGTCAGACTTAACGAAATTTTAGATAGAATTTCAGAAGAA
This sequence comes from Spirochaetia bacterium, assembly GCA_022773305.1. Lineage (GTDB taxonomy): Bacteria > Spirochaetota > Spirochaetia > Treponematales > Treponemataceae > Treponema_D. The sequence continues at coordinate 6,343 of JALFAW010000088.1, read as the reverse complement.
AATATTTCTGCAGATTCTGATGATAGAGGATATATTTATGTATCTGATGAAGTGACTGCAAGAAAACTTAGGACGATTTTAAGTACTGAAGGACTTTTGCCGTCTAATATTGACCCGTTTGCAGGAATTTTTGATAGGGATATTTTTACAACAGATGAAGATGTAAAAGTGAAAAAACTTCAGGCAATGCAAAAGCAGCTTACGCAGCATCTTGAAACAATTCCAGATATCAGAGTTGCAGATGTTAATATTGTTTCACCAGAAGATAAACTTTTTAAAGAAGATCAAAATCCTGTTACTGCAAGTGTAATTTTAAAAGTCACGAACAACAGTGATTTATATACAAATAAAAAACGTATTAAAGGCATTCAGGATTTGATTTTATCTGCAGTGGAAGGCTTAAAGGCTGAAAATCTTATCATTGCTGATGAAGATGGAAATCAGATTAATGATTTTGAAGGAATGGCTGAAAGCGACAGAATTGATAATGTAAAAAAGCAGCAGAAATTGATTCGTCAGCTTGAAGTTGAAATCCGTGCAAAAATATTGAAGGCTTTGCAAAAAACATTTACAGAAGATAGATGTCGAGATATGGTTGTTGCTGTGGAAATGGATATGTCTCAGCGGCAAAGTCAGTCAACAGAATATAAACCGATTGTAATAAAAGAAGATAATCCAGATACTCCTTATGATGATTCTGAATTGAGAGATACATTGCCACTTTCGACTCAAACTGTTACAAAAGAATGGCAGGGAACTGGTTACAATCCAGAAGGTCCTGCTGGTGTAGAAGGACAGACTCCACCTGTTTATAGTGATATGTCGAATGTTATCGGAAAATCAACTGAAACTGGAACTACAATTAATCATGTTCAAAATAGAACAGATACAACAGAAATTTCTTCACCAAAACCAAATAAAATTTCTGTTTCTGTAAACTTGGATGGAAAATGGAAAAAAGTAAAAGATAACGAAGGTAATTTAATTATTGAAGACGGTTCTATAAAACGTGAATATACTCCTGTTTCTCCAGAAGATATGGCCGAAGCAGAAAAAAGCATAAAAGCAGCTATGGGCTATGATAGAAGCAGAGGTGACCAGGTAGCTGTTACAAATATTGCATACGATAGAGATGATGAATTTTTACAAGAAGATAATGCATATTTTGCCGCTTTACAGAGAAAACGCACTATCTTGATGATATTGATTGCTATTGCAGTTGTTCTTGTGAGCTTTATCCTCTTTAGAATTATCAGTCGTGAACTTGAACGTCGCCGCCGTGAAAGGGAAGCAAGACTTCTTGCCGAACAGCAGGCTGCAAGAGAAAGGGCTCTTTGGGATGCAAAAGAAGACAGTATGGAAGTTACAATGTCTGTTGAAGAAACAAGGCGAATGGAACTTCAGGAAAATGCAATTGCAATGGCAAAAGAACATCCGGAAGATGTTGCAATGCTCATAAGAACATGGTTGATGGAGGAATAAAATGGCAGACGAAACAGAAGTACCTAAATCGAATCCTAAACCAGTGCCAAAGCCAGGTCAGTTAAAACCTGCTGGTTCATCTGGAAAAAAGAATAATTCAAAAGATTATAAAAGTTTGACAGGACGACAGAAAGCTGCAATCTTCCTCATTTCACTTGGTCCTGATGTTTCTGCTGAGATTATGAAGCATCTGCGTGAAGATGAAGTTGAAACTCTGACTTTTGAAATTGCTCGGCAGGAAAAAGTAAATCCTGAGTTTAAAGATTCTGTTTTGGAAGAATTCCAGGAATTGATGAATGCTCAAAACTTCATCACAACTGGTGGTATTGATTATGCAAGGGAACTTTTGGAAAAATCACTTGGTTCTCAAAAAGCTATAGATATTATAAACAGGCTTACTTCTAGTTTACAGGTGCGTCCATTTGATTTTATTCGCCGAACCGACCCTGCACATCTTTTAAACTTTATTCAACAGGAATATCCTCAGACAATTGCTTTGATTTTGGCATATCTTGAACCTGGAAAAGCTGCTGTTATTTTGCAGAATCTTCCAGAAGATATGCAGGCTGAAGTTTCTAAACGACTTGCAACTATGGACCGAACTTCTCCAGATGTTTTGCGTGAAGTTGAACGAGTTTTGGAAAAGAAACTTTCTACTCTTTCTTCTGAAGATTATACAGCTGCCGGTGGTGTTGAAGCTATCGTTGAAATCTTGAACCAGGTAGATCGTTCTTCTGAAAAAGCGATTATCGAATCTCTCGAAGAGGATGATCCTGATTTGGCAGAAGAAATCAAAAAGCGAATGTTTGTGTTCGAAGATATTGTTCAGCTCGACGACCGTGCAATTCAGAAAGTTTTGCGCGATGTAGATCAGCCAGAACTTGCAAAAGCTTTGAAATCTGTTGATAGTGATGTTCAGGATAAAATCTTTAGAAATATGTCCAAACGTGCTGCTGCTATGCTCAAAGATGATATGGAATTTATGGGACCAGTACGCTTGAAAGATGTAGAAGAATCACAACAGAAAATCGTATCTATGATTCGTCATCTTGAAGAGATTGGTGAAATTGTCATTGCTCGTTCCGGTGAAGATGAGCTTGTTTCTTAGTTAATGAATTTTTGGAGATAAAAAGGTATGGCAAAAACAGTTTTTCGTCCAGGAGAAGCTAAAATTGTTGAAGATAAAGTGATGCTTCCCTTATATAAAGATTATTCTCCTGTTGTTGAAGAACCTGAAGTTGTCGAAGAAGTTTATACAGGTCCTACTGCTGATGATTTGCGACGTGAAGCAGAAGCTTTTAAAGTACAATGGGAAACCGAAAAAAAACAAATGCTTGTACAAGCTCAGACTCAAGCTGATGAAATCATCAAAAAGGCCGAAGATGCAGCTTTTGCAGAAGTTAAACGTCAAACAGATGATGCTGCAATTATAAAAGCCGATGCTCAAAAAGAAGCGGAACGAATAATCGCAGAAGCAAAAAATCAAGCAGCTTCTATTTTGCAGGATGCTGAATCGCAAAAACAAAAAACAGAATCAGATGCTTTTCAAAAAGGGTACGATAACGGACTTGCAGAAGGGTATGAAAAAGGTGAAGATGAAGTTAACCGATTGATTGACCGAATGCATAAAATCCTTGAAGCGGTAATGCAGCGTCGTGAAGAAATATTGCAGGATACCGAAAGTCAGATTGTAGAACTTGTAATACTAATGGCAAGAAAAGTCATCAAAATTTTATCAGAGAATCAAAAAAATGTTGTTATGGCAAATACTCTTGCGGCACTAAAAAAAGTCAAAACACGTGGAAAAGTTACTTTGAGAGTAAACCTTGAAGATGTAAAACTTACGTCTGAACATATAAAAGAATTTATTGAACATGTAGAAAATGTAGAAGATATTTCTATTTTGGAAGACTCATCTGTAGAAAAAGGTGGCGTTATTGTTGAAACTGATTTTGGTTCAATCGATGCCAGAATTTCCAGCCAATTAACAGAACTTGAAAACAAAATTCTTGAAGTTTCTCCACTAAAAAGTATCAAACGTCAGGATTCTTTGACTCAAGCAGAATAATTTACCGCACATTGTATAACGAAGAAAAAAATCTTATGCGGAGGACAAAAGTGAAATCATCTTACACTGGCGAATTTAATTTTACAAAATATCTTGAAAAAGTTGCTGATGCTGAAACAATTTTGTATACAGGAAAAGTAACTGCTGTTCGTGGTCTTGAAATTGAAAGTGAAGGTCCACGTTCTGTTATTGGTGAAATATGTACAATCAAACTGGAAGATGGTTCTATTTTAGAAGCAGAAGTTGTTGGTCTAGAAGGAAAAAAAGTCCGTCTGGCTCCCTATGGTGATACAAAAGGAATCGAGGTTGGTCTTGAAGTTATTGGAACTGGAAAAACATTGATGGTCCCTGTTGGATATAACCTTTTAGGTAGAATGATTAATGCAAGCGGGAAACCTTGTGATGATAAGGGAGAAATTGTTCCGCAAACTTATTATCCTGCGGTTCAAAATCCTCCGTCTCCAAATGAAAGACAAGATATTAATAGACGTATTACAACTGGAGTTCGTGCAATTGATTCTATGCTCACAGTGGGAAAAGGGCAGCGACTTGGTATTTTTGCAGGTTCTGGAGTTGGAAAATCTACACTTTTGAGTATTATTGCAAGAAATACAGATGCTGATATTAACGTAATTGGATTGATAGGTGAGCGAGGTCGCGAAGTTTTAGATTTTGTCCGTCGTGATTTAGGTGAAGAAGGTATGAAACGTTCTGTTCTTGTTGTTGCAACAAGTGATGAACCTTCTATTTGCCGTCTTCGTGCTGCCCAGGTTTGTACTGCTGTGGCAGAATATTTTAGAGATCAGGGAAAAGATGTCATGCTGATGATGGATTCTGTTACACGTTTTGCCCATGCTCAAAGAGAAATTGGTCTTGCAAATGGTGAACCACCGGCACAAAAAGGTTATCCGCCTAGCGTTTTTGATATGATTCCAAAATTACTGGAAAGAACTGGAACAAATAAAAAAGGTTCAATTACGGCTTTTTATACGGTTCTTGTTGATGGTGATGATATGAATGAACCGATTACTGATAAGGTGCGTGGTACGCTGGATGGACATATCGTTTTAAACAGAAAACTAGCACAGGCTTATCATTATCCGGCAATTGATGTTTTGCAATCAATTTCTCGTCTTTCAAAAAGAGTAAGCGGTGTGCAGACAAGGAAAGCTGTTGCACAAGTGCGTACATGGATGGCAACTTATCAAGATAATGAAACTATGATTACTTCAGGAATTTATGAAAAAGGAAAATCTGCTTTAGTCGACATAGCAATTGAAAAACATCAACCAATAGAAGAGTTTTTGATTCAGGAAGAATATGAACCTTCGACTATTGAACAAATGCTTGGTAAACTTTCTGCATTGACGGGAATTGAAATTCCAGAAGAAGAATATGTAGAATCGCCATCGATTATGATTCCAACAACAGCACAGATAGTGGATGCCCAGACAAAAATAACTGAATAAATATGAAAAAGTTTTCATTTGAATTGGAAAAAATTTTAGAATTTAGAAATTTCGAAAAACAGGAAGCGGAAGCAGAACTTGCAAAAGCGCTTTCTAAAGAAAGTGAAATCAAAAGTAATCTTGAAATGATAGCAAAGCAAATGATTATTTCAAATCAGAGTTTAGATAAATCTAGCAGTTTTGAAGATGTGATTACACAAAGCAGACATAAAAATCTTTTAAATCATCAAAAAGAAGAATTATTACAAGAACTCACACAAGCAAATTTGATAACTGAAGAAAAACGTTCTGTTTTGGCCGAATGTATGAAGAAAACTGTTGCACTTGAAAAAATGAAAGAAAAAAGAAAAGAGGAATGGAGAGTTGCCTCTGATTATGAGGAAGCAGATGCAATGGATGAAGCTTCCAATCATCTAAAATCCTATAAATAAAATCAGATGATTGGAATTGATTTTTTATATTAAAATCAATATTTAAAAGCACTCCCACCAATAAATTCACGTATGATTGAGCGTTCTGGAACTTCTGTTGGTGCAATAGTAGCAAAGTTTTCAAGGAAAGAAAGGAGTCTGCGGGCTTCACTATATGAATTTTCTGTTGGTTTAACTTGACGAAGAAGTGGCGCTGCATAAACTCGCAAAACAGAGAGCTCATAATCTAAAGCGGTGTTTAAAACAGCATCAGCATTGTTTTGAAATGGGAAAATATGTAGAGCTTCACCGCGAGTTACACTAGGCCACATATCAATAGTGCCGCTTGCAGGTTTACCTCGGAAATTATTATCACGAACAATTCTTCTGATTAAACGATTGTCGCTAGTTGAAATTCTGTTGTGGTCGTCTAAATTAAGCTGAGTCAAAGCAGAAAGATAGATTTTGAATTTCAATTCAGACGGAACTTTTGCTGTAAGTTTATCGTTCAAGCCGTGAATGCCTTCCAAAATTAAAAGTTCGTTTTCTTCGAGAGTCATCTTGTTTTTTTCTTCGAAATAACTTGTTCCTGAATGGAAATCGTAACTTGGAATTGTAACTTCTTTTCCTGCAAACAAATCAATAAGGTTTTGATTCAAAAGTTCAACATTTAAAGCTTCAAGACATTCAAAATCTGGTTTTCCATTTTCATCAAGTGGAGTTTTATCGTGACCAGCATAATAACAGTCCAGACTTATAATCTTTGGTTTATATCCCATTGCCAACAGTTCAAGTGCAAGTTTTTTTGCGGATGTAGTTTTTCCAGAAGATGAAGGACCTGCAATCAAAACAACACGAACAGTTTTCTTTTCGACAATCTGAGAGGCAATTTTGGAAATGTTTTTTTGCTGATA
>JALFAW010000283.1 GCA_022773305.1 Spirochaetia bacterium | reverse complement strand
ATGAAAAGAATGATGAAAGAACTGGATAGAGAACAGTCTTACCGAGAACATAAATGCTGGCGACAATACATCACAGTTGTCATTTCAGTGATTTTTGTTGTATTTCAACTGTACGCAACTTTATCAGGTTCCATTCCAGCTCAGATTTTACGTGCTTCACATCTTGCTTTTGTTCAATTACTGGCTTTTTTACTTTTTCCACCAACAAAACACAGCCGCAGAGACGTTCTTCCTTGGTATGATGTTGTTTTAGGTGTTGTTGGTGCAAGTTGTTGGCTTTATATAGTCATAAATTTCGACTCACTTGTTAGACGTTCTGGTAACAATACTGTTTTAGATGTTATTATCGGAATTATCGGTATTTTGATTTTATTTGAAAGTTGTCGACGCATAGTTGGACTTCCAATTATGATTATAGCTGGCGTTTTCATTCTTTTTGCATTTACTGGAAAATATCTTCCTGGATTTTTGCATCACAGAGGATATTCTTTACAGCGAATTGTCTGTCACCTTTTTTATAACACAGAAGGAATAATGGGAACTCCAATTGGTGCCTGTTCAACATTTATTTTCCTTTTTATTTTATTTGGTGCTCTCCTGGAAAAAACTGGAATTGGACATTTTTTCATTGATGTATGTAATGCGATAGCTGGTGGTGCAAGTGGCGGTCCTGCAAAAGTTGCCGTTCTATCTTCTGCTTTATTAGGAACTGTTTCAGGCTCTTCCGTTTCAAATACTGTTGGTTCAGGTTCTTTTACAATCCCAATGATGAAAAAATTAGGTTATAAAGGTGAATTCGCAGGCGCTGTAGAGGCAGCCGCTTCTACAGGTGGTCAACTTATGCCACCAATTATGGGAGCTGCAGCTTTCCTCATGGCAGAAAGTTTAGGAATGCCTTATATCACAATTGTAAAAGCTGCAATCATTCCAGCAATATTGTATTTTACAGGAATTTTTATTACTGTTCATCTTGAAGCAAAAAAACTTGGATTAAAAGGTTTACCAAAAGATCAGCTACCTCGCTTTTTACCTCTTGTTTTACGCAAAGGATATATGATTCTTCCTTTAGTTGTAATCATTTTCTTTTTGTGTTCAGGTAAAACTGCAGTATTTGCCGCTTTAATGGGAATAGTTGCCTGTGTATTAGTTGGACTTGGCGTTTCAATTTCAGATCTTGCACACGGAAGAAAACCATCTTTTGGAGGAAAAGATATTGTTGAAGTAATGTGTTCAGCTGCCAGAAATATTATAAGTGTAGCTATAGCTTGCGGAATGGCAGGAATCATAATCGGTATTGTTACATTAACAGGATTGGGATTACGTCTTGGAAACGGACTAGTTTCTCTCGCACATGGCAAACTCTTTTTAACATTGATTTTTACAATGCTTGCTTCTATCATTTTGGGAATGGGTGCTCCAACAACTGCAAATTATCTTATTACATCAACAATTACGGCAGGTGCAATCATTGCACTTGGAATTCAGCCACTTGCAGCACACATGTTTGCATTCTACTTTGGAATAATTGCTGATGTAACTCCACCTGTAGCTCTTGCTGCTATTGCCGGAGCCGCCATAGCAAAAGCAAAACCTATGAAAACGGCGGTCAATGCAACAAAACTAGCAATCGGTGCCTTTATTATCCCATATATGTTTGTCTACAACAGCAAAATGCTTATGATTGATGCTTCTATCGGTTCTATCATTGCTATCATTTTAACTGCATTGCTAGGAATGTTTGGAATAAGTGTTGCACTTGAAGGGTATGGTATCAATAATACAGGCTTTTTCTATAACACAAATAAACCAAAAGCATTAATTATAACTTTTGATATATTCGAAAGACTTTTATTTGCTACTTCTGGCTTGCTTTGTGTAATCCCAGAAACAAAAAGCGATATAATTGGAATTATTGTTCTTTTAGTCTTGATAGTTTATCAGATTATCGTAAAACGAGTAAAATTTGCAAAATGTGAGGAAAAGTAAACTCTAGATTATCAAAAAAACTGTCAAAAAAACTTGACGACTTATGATTTTTTTTATTACTTTATATAGTACAAAATATTAAGAATAACGAGGTAAAAATATGAAAGTTAAACCATTAGCAGACAGAGTTCTTGTAAAAAATGACAAGGCAGAAACTAAAACTTCAAGTGGAATTATTATTCCAGAAGCAGCACAAGAAAAAACTCAAACTGCAACTGTTGTCGAAGTTGGACCTGGAACTGAAAAAGTAAAAATCAGTGTAAAAAACGGTGACAGAATCATGTACGACAAATATGCAGGAACACAAATCAAAATTGATGGCGAAGATCATTTAATCTTAAAAATGGATGATATCATTGCTGTTATTGAAAATTAATTTTTTAGATTTGAGGTGGTTTTACTATCAAATATGTAACCACCTTAAAACTCTTATTTATTGTGCATTTATTTCATAAAGATGAAGTTTATCCTTCAGCACAGAAGCCCTGACACTTTGCGGATAAAGCGAATAAGAATATTCTGCAAGTCTAAGGGCATTTTTTATATCTCCCTGAGCTACATAAATATTTGCAATTCTATAGAAAATATCTGAACGTAAAGAATTTTTTGTTTCTCTTCCAGAAATAATACCATATAATCTCAACGCTTTATCTTTCTTTCCTATAGAAAAGTATATATCTGCCAAATTCATGCAAGTGTTTGTAGACACTTCTGGCGAAATCATTTCTTCTTCAAGAAAACCTGCACTTTCATAAACACAATATTCATAAATTCTTACAGCTTCCTCTAAAAGTTTATATTCCGTTGCAAAATATCCTGCAAATTCACAAATCGGTAGTTCAATATCATTGATTTTTTCTATGAATTGTTCCCAAAAATCACGTTTTTCTGAAAAATCATTTTTTTGAGAGACATAATCATAAAAAACCTTCCAGGCATCAACTTTTTGATTTGTACGTAAAAGATAATTCAAAGCGTATTGTACAAGCAAATAATTATAAGTCTTGTCAGATTCATATACATCTTCCAAAAGATACCACAAATCTCTGTTTTTTTCTCTTTCAGAATAATTCTTGTTTGTTTTGTATTTCAAATCAAGTTTGACAATTTCAAGATAAGGATCATTTTTTTTAGCAAGTGTATTGTCTATTCTATAAAGAGCATCTGAAAGTGGGATTTTTCGTCTTTTGTCATATCTTTCCATTTCCAGTGAACTGATTCCTGCATTTCTCAAAGCTAATATTTCTGTATCTTCTTTTCTCTCAAGATTTGAATTATAAGCATAATCAGCATATAAAACCAAAGCAGGAACATAATCCGGCCACTTATTTACAGCATAAAAAAGTAAATCTGCACAAGAATCTGAATTCCCCTGATTCATTTCCCAAATTGCACTGTTCACAAAAATAACAGGCAGAAATTGTTCGTCTTCGGTTGTGAAATGTTTATTTTCAATCTCATCTATAATATTTTGTCTTACTTTCTGTGATTTTTCCATATCAGAAAGTGCCATATAAATATCAGATTCCAAAGCCGCAATCTTTACTTCAGAAGTCATAAATCTTGATTTATTCTGATAATCGCTTAAATAATCTTTTGATTTTTTCAATGCTTCAAGGCTGGCATAATATTTTTTCGCATCATAAAGAATTTCTGCCCAAAAAAAAGCATCATCAGCATCGGCATAAACATCAGGATTTAACAATGACGCTTTCTCAAAATCTCCATTTGTTATATCAAACACAGCACAGTTTTTCAGCCAGATTGGATTTTTTGTTGAATTGTACGCATCCAGGTAAATCTGATAAAACTGTTGTTCATTATAAAATATATTTTTTGTTACATTATCATCATTTTCTTTTTGATTTATAGCTGTTTTTAAAATCAATTCAGAATAAATCGATGAATACTTCGTTTCACAAAGTTTTTTTGCATAATTTTCTGCTTCATCAAAACGATTTTCTTTGATAAGGAAATTTGAATAAACTGCCAGAAGTTCCAGATTCTCTGAGTTTTTCTTGAGTGCTTTTTTTAGCAACAAATCTGCACGTTCTTTTTCACCAATTAAAATGTATCTTTTAAAAACTGCAATATTCGACCAGCTGTCATGGGCTTTTTTTTCGATTTTCTTTAGCGATTTGACAGCCAAATCCAGCTGACTTTGATTAATAAGTGCATCAATAGTTTCAAACTGGCTTGTTAATGACTTTTGCTCTGCCTTCATTTTACATGATGAAAAACAGAGCAAAAAAATAGAAATAAAAATTAGAAATAAAAAAAATTGTTTATTTTCCAGCATCTTTTCTTATTTTATCAAGCACTGCATTGACAAATTTATAAGAATCTTCCGAACCATAATCCTTTGTAATATTAACAGCTTCATCAATAACAATTTTTGCTTCACTTCCCTGCTGATAAAGCATCTCATAAATAGATGTTCTAAGAATTGCCAAAGAAACCTTATTTATTCGCTCCATACTCCAAGTAGAAGTCAAATGTTTTTTGATTAACTCGTCAATTTCATTTACATGGTCAATTGTGCCAGTAATAATAAAACTAGCAAAAGTTTGTTCTTCTTTTTCAGAATCCGAAAAATCGTGTTCAACACCTTCTTTTATTTCAGAATCTTTTTGTAACCATGAAAAAGTCAAAATGTCATCAATTGATTCTTTGCTTACATCCCATGAATAAAGAGCCTGAAAAGCAATAATTCTACTTTTTCTTCTAGACACTTTTATTCACCCCAATTCAATAATTTGTCTAAAGCATCACCAGTTTTTTTACGTTCAACATTTTCTGGAACATTCAACTGTTTAGAAATTTCAACAGCTGCCTGCTGCATATAAATTTGCTGTTTTTGTTGAGCTAAAGATGAACGGATATATTCATAAACAGTTACAGTTGTATCTGGCTGAACAATATCACTGATTCCAAGCATTTTTGCATCATATTTATTTATAATACTGATGAATCGATAATCAGCTTCTGTTTCTTGAATTTCAGAACAAAATCCTACATTCTGAGAAAAAAGATAAATTAAATTTTGCAATGTCATTCCAAGTCCATTAGCCGAAGCTTCATTTTTAGGAACAATCATTTCGCCTGCCTGATACCCTGCATTTTCAGTTTCTGATTGTAATGCAATCTGTGTAGAAGTAAGTTTTTTATCTTTATATTTATTCATCAAATCATTGATTTTAATTTTAGCTGCGTTTTCATCACTTCCTTTTGGAACTATAACAAGAAAAACTTTCAACATATCATTCCAAACAAAAGAGGATTTACTACTTTCATAAGCCATTCGAATTTCTTCATCAGTTGGTGCAATTTTCTGAAGTTCTGATTGACGCTGCTGAACTACATACTGTTGCATCATAAGTTGATTTTTCAAATATACTTTGTACTCTGCAATATTCATGCCCAATTGTTTCTGTATATATTCATCCAAAGTCATATTATAATTTTTCTGAACCAAATCAGAAAGTTGTTTTTCTGTAACCTGAATTCCAAGTGACTGACTCATCGATTGAATGAAATATTGATCAACAACACTATCAGGAATAGAAAGACCAGCTTTCTGTGCAGCTTGGATTACAAGTTTTTCTTCTATTAATGTATCAAGTACACTCTTTTTTTCATCAAGTGTAAGCACTCTTCCCATTTGTTTTTGATATATTTCACAACGAGTTTTCAATTGTTTTACTGTGATAGATTCGTTTTTATTAAGCTTGACTACTGCTAAAGGCTGTAAATCTGACTGTGCAAATACTGAAGCACTTAACAATACTAACGACATCAAACTAAAAACTAATTTCTTCATTTTTATTTCCTGTTTATTTTATTTTATTAATCTAATAACAAATATTTTTTATATTAGTTACAAATTTATTTATCCAAAGGCAAACCACCACTAATTGTTGCACGAATTCGACGAACCCCAGCAGAAGATGACTGCTCTTTTTCAATTTTGAATTTACCAATCTGTGCAGTATGCTGAACATGAGGTCCTCCACAAACTTCTTTTGAGAACCAGTCTTTTTCAGCATCTTTTCCGATTGTGTAAACTTTTACATCTTCACCATATTTATTGGTAAACAAAGCACGAGCCCCAGAAGCTTTAGCAGCATCCAGAGGCATAACCTGCATTGTTACAGGTAAATCTTCGTTGATTTTTTCATTTACGATAGCTTCAACCTGTGCAATTTCTTCTTTTGTCATTGGACGCTCAAATGTGAAATCAAAACGCATGCGTTCATTGTTGATATTTGAACCTTTCTGCGCAACCTGATTACCAAGAACATTGACAAGTGCCTGCTGTAGCAAATGAGTTGCTGTATGATATTTTGTAGTAATATCAGACTGTT
>JALFAW010000195.1 GCA_022773305.1 Spirochaetia bacterium | reverse complement strand
AGCAGATCAGGGCTGTTACAAAAAAATTATTGTTCTTGATGCAACAACAGGTCAGAATGCTTTGCGTCAGGCTGAAGTTTTTAATGAAGCAGTTGGTGTGGATGCCGTGATTTTGACAAAATATGATTCTACTGCAAAAGGTGGCATTGCTATAAGTGTAGGTCGAGAATTGAATATTCCTGTTGCTTTCGTATGTACTGGTGAAAAATATCAAGATATAAAACCGTTTGATGCTAAGACTTATATAGATGAATTTTTGGGATTATAAAAACTATCCTCACATCAAAAGAATGAGGACAAAAACAATAAAAAAAATCTTCTCTATTATATTTTTCACTATATGCATTTTTTTTGTAGGGTGTGATAAAAAACAAAAAATCAGCCTGGAAAACACAGAAAATAGTGCTAATCAGAAAAAACTTGATGAATATCTGTTTAAAAATATTTGTTCAATTTTAGAAAATAAAAAAATTAAAAATGAAAGTGACGGATTTTTTTATTTAAAAAAAATATTAACCTATAAATATTTTGATAAAAATGGATTTTTTTATTATTTTGAAAAATATTTCCCAGATTATGTTTCTATTTATGAGTGTTCAAGATTTTATAGTGACAATTTTGAAACAACTGATTGGATTGATTCTCTTATCTTAAAAATAGAAGAAGAAAGAATTGCAGATGAAATTGCAAAAATGGAAACAGAAACGCTTTCTGAGTTAGAAAAATCAGAAAATTCTATGATAGAAGAAATTTTTGATAAACAAAATGAGCAGATTGAAAAAGTCTTTTCAGATTCAATAGAACAAAAAGAAGTTTCTTCAAAAAATGGAAATCTGATTTTTATGGAATATGACAATGAGCAGTTTATTCCAAAAAAAACAGAAAATGGTTACGAAATAATTCACAGTCAGAATAACAACGTGACGCGTAATTTTTATAATCAAAATTTTTTGCTTGTATCAACACAAAAATGGGAGATAGAATCGTCTAGGATTCAAGAAAAACAAACACCTGTTTCAGTCGAAAATTATTTCTATGATAATGAAACTTCTGCGGTTATTAAAACTGAAAAAATCACTTATGATGCAAATGTTCAGAATCTACAAATAATTTTTTATAATGATAAGAAACAGATTTCTCAAAAAAAGGAATATAAAATTATCAATGAAAAAAGATTTTTAATTCAGCAGAGTGATTTTAAATATGATGACGAAGGGAATATTCTTCAAAATGAAAAAAATGAGTATTTCTACAATGACGATTTTTCAGTGTTAATAGAACAGTATTCAAGAAAATATGTTTACAAAAGAAATGATGAAAACCTTCCTCCAGATTTTGAATATTTTGAAAATGAGATTTTGAAAATGCGAAATAAATATTCATCACAAAAAGGTAGTTATACAAGTCAGATTTTCTTCGAAGATGATTTTTCAGTAAAAACATATTATATAGAAGAAAAAAAAGTGAAAGAAATTTATTATTTGGGAGATTCTGTTTTGAGGATAAAAAACTATGAAAATTAAAAAAATAACAAGTTTAAGTTGGATAAGTTTCGTCTCAAAACGTTTTGCATCTGTGGATACAAAAGGAAGAACTGCAGTTACCTCTTTTTTGGCTACACTGGGAATCTGTGTTGGCGTTATGACGTTGATTGTTGTAATTAGCGTAATGAATGGGTTTCAGATGAGTTTTATTGATTCAATATTGGAAATTTCTTCGTTTCATGCCAGAGTACAAAATATAAATCAAGAATATGAAAATGATTTTCTAGATTTTTGCGATGAGAATTCTCAGATTTTAAGTGTCACACCTTTTTATGAAGCACAAGCGTTAATGGCTGGAGAAAAAAATGGAACTTCATCTGTCATAATCAGGGCTATTCCGCAGAATATTTATCAAAATGATGTTGGATTTCACAAAGAAATTCAAATAATGGAAGGAGATTTTGATTTAGGCGATAATGAAAAAACACAATATTTTGAAAGAAATGCAATAGTTCTTGGATATTCACTGGCAAATCATCTAGGGGTGATAGTTGGTGATACTGTAAATCTTTTAATGCTCAGTGGTTCAAGTGATATTGAGCTGTTTTCGGAAGACAGAATTTTTACAGTGACAGGAATTTTTTCATGCGGATATCAAGAAATAAACAGCGGTTATGCTTTTGTTAGTATAAATAAAGCAAAAGAGTATTTTGGAAAAGAATCAAAAAAGAATTATGGTCTTAAGTTTGCTCATTATGACAGGGAAATGAAAACCATAAATCAAATCCAAAAAAAATTTCCTAATTGTAAAGCTGATTCATGGAGAAATTATAACAGAAGTTTTTTCTCTGCCTTAAAAGTGGAAAAAAATATGTTAATGTTTTTAGTTGCCCTTATTTTTATTGTAGTAGCTGTCAATATTTATAATGGTATGCGCAGAATTGTGTATGAACGAAAAAGCGAAATTGCAGTTCTTTCAGCACTTGGTGCAAAAAAATGGGCGATAAAAGCGGTTTTTATTTTTAAAGGATTTGCAAGTGGTTTTTTTGGTGCAATTGTTGGAATGTTTCTAGGAATTCTTATAGCACATAATTCGGATATTGTTTTTAAAATTCTTTCGAAAATTATGTTTTTTATTCAATATATATTTACAGCAATAACAGAACCTGAAAATTTAATCTATATTCAGGAAAATTCTACTTATAGAATTTATGCAGAAATTCCTGCACGGATATTTCCAAAGGAAGTCGCCATAATAACAATTTTTGGAATTATTTCACCTTTGATTGCTTCGTGGGCAGCAAGTAAAAATGTACTTAAAATGACTGTTTCGGAGGTTTTGCGTTATGAATAATCTCTCAAAAGAAAAAAAAATTGGGAAAATTAATCAGAAAAATGATTTTTGTGATTGTGAAACTGTTTTGCAGATTACAAATCTTGAAAAAAAATATACTTCAGATAGTGAAACTTTAACAGTTCTGCATGATTTGAATTTATCTGTAGAAAAAGGAAAAAAAATTGTAATAGTTGGAGAAAGTGGAAGTGGAAAAAGTACTCTTTTAAATATTATTGGCGGAATTGATAAATTTGAAAGTGGAAGTGTGATTGCTGGAAAATGGAATGTTGGAAAACTGAATGAAAAACAGATTTCACAATATCGGTCACTTTTTTTAGGATTAGTTTTTCAGTTTCACTATCTTTTGAAAGATTTTACAGCATTAGAAAACGTATATTTGCCGGCATTGATTGCAGGTGTTTCCAAAAAAGTTGCCATACAAAAAGCAGAACAAATTTTGGAAGATGTTGGTGTTTATGACAGAAAAAATCATCTTCCTGGTCAACTTTCTGGTGGTGAACGACAACGTGTTGCAGTAGCAAGGTCATTGATAAATAATCCAAGTCTTATTCTTGCGGATGAACCGACTGGAAATTTAGATCCAGCAAATGCTGAAAAAATTGGAAATCTTCTTTTTTCTATAGTAGAAAAATATCAAAAAACTTTAATTCTTGTTACTCATGATTTGAACCTTGCAAAAAGTGGTGATGAACAATTACGAATAGTGGATGGTAAACTGCAATGAAATTATTTTCATCAATTTTTTTTGCAAAAAGTTTAATTTTTCCAAAAACAGAAAAAAAATCATCTGCCAGAAAAAGCATTATTGGTGCGATGGTTTGTATAGGATTAAGCATTATACCTTTGATTCTTGTGATTTCAATTTCCAACGGCATGATTAATGGAATGACACAGAGAATTATAGGTCTTTCATCAGGACATTTAAAATCTTATGTTGCTCCAAGTATAAAACAAGTCAAAACAGAAGAATCATTTGTGGAATATGCAAAAGGAACGATGGAAGTTGAAGGAATCACGGCTAGTTATCCTGAAATTCAAATTTCTGCGTTGGCTTCAGGAAAAAACATTCGTTGTGGAATTGAGATTCGTGCAATGCGGCCAGACATTTTTGAAAAAAACAGTTCATTTAAAACTTTATTTGAAATAAAAGCTGGTTCACTTCAAGAGTTTCAGGAAAATCAAAAAGTTTGCATCATTGGAGAAAAGCTTGCTTCTGATTTAGATTTGCAAACTGGAGATTCAATCAAAATAATCACTACAAAAAATTCTAAAAATAAAACGAGAACTTCGATTACACCAAAGTTAACAACACTAAAAATCGCTACCATTGTTACTTCCGGTTACCAGGAACTTGATCAGTTTTGGGTTTTTGTCCCGTTATCTGTAGCTTATAAAAATCTATCACTCGAAAATGCTCAGTTTAATGTGATTATGGAAACTGAAAATCCTTTTGCATCAGAAATAGTTCGCACTCAATATGAAGTTGCAAGGTATTTTGGAAGATATGCAAATGTTTATCGATGGGATCAAATTCATGCCGCCGAGTTTGAAAATTTTTCTTCTACAAAAGTTATGCTTATTTTTGTAATGATTATGATTATACTTGTAGCTTCTGTAAATATCTCGTCTGCTATAATTATGCTTGTAATGGAACGTCAAAAAGAAATTGCCATTTTAAAAAGTCTTGGTGCAACACCCAATGGAATTACTCTATCGTTTTTGATTTCAGGAGTCTCTTGTGGAATTGGTGGAATTTTGATTGGAGTACCATTAGGACTTATTTTTTCATTTTTTTCAAATCAAATAATAAGTTTTATTGACAATTCGGTGAATTTTGTGTTACAAATTTTTCACGGTTCCTCATTTCATCTAATGGATCCGGCATTCTATCTTCAAAATATTCCGATTCAAATTCCAGTTTTTCAGATTGTGATGATAATTGTCGGAATTTTACTTTTATCTGTAATTGTTTCTTATTTTCCTGCAAGAAAAGCTGGAAAAGAAAAACCTCTAGATATTTTGCGAAAGGTGTAAAAATGAAATTTTGTAAAGTCTGCGGAAGTACACTTGATACAATTATTTCTACAAAACAAGTGGGATGTGCTGAATGTTATTTTACTTTTCAAGAGGAATTTGTGCAATCGTTTAAAAACTTAGGTATTTCTTCTGGTTATAAGGGGGCTCTTCCAAAACGTATAAAAGGCTATCGTTCAAAACTTATAGATCGCATGACAATGCAATTAAAACTAGAAGATGCAATTGCAAGTGAAGAATATGAAAAAGCTGCTTTTTATCGTGATTATTTAAAGGTATTAAATCAAAAATGAGTTTTGTTACAAAAAATGTCAATTGGTGGTTTGCAAAAAGCGGACAGGATGACGACATAGTTTTATCAACAAAAGTAACTCTTTACAGAAATCTTGCAGATTTTCCTTTTATTAGAAAAATGACTGATGATGACAAACTGCGTGTGGATTCACTTATTTATGATGCTTTTTGTAAGGAAAATTACAGTTTTTTTTATTATGATTCATTGTCTGAATCAGCAAAAAAAGTATTTATTGATAATAATATACTTGTTGGAAATTGTTCAAGCATAATCATCAATAATAAAGATGATAGCATAAGTTGCCTTACAAATCAAAGCGACCATCTGAAAATTTCAGTTTTTTCACCTGGCTTAGAATGTGAAAATGCTGCAAAAAAAATTTATGAGGTTGATGAAAAAATACAAGAAAAACTTCAGTTTGCTGCAAGTACAGATTTTGGTTATTTGACATCAAATCTTTGCAATTGCGGTTCTGGTTTAAAAATATCTGTTAGAATGTTCATTCCGTCGATTTTCCTTTCAGGACACTTTCCTTATATTCAAAATATGTTGGAAGAACATCACCTTCAAGCTGTCAAAGTTTTTGCTTCTTACGAGAATTATAAAGATGATTTTTCACAATATATTATTGATATCAAAACTACAAATGCAGTGGAAGGAACTGAGATCGACCAAATAGCAAATATATTTTCAGTTTGTCAGGTTATTTTAAAAATGGAACGCAAGATTTGTCAGGAGTTTGCCGATAATAATAGCACAATTATTTTAAATTTTTTGAGACAGAAGTATTATAAGGCTTTATCATCTTTGCTTTTGACTTATGAAGAAGCATGCGATTTAATCTGTTCAATTAAATGGGGAATTAACTTAAAATTATTAAAAGAAATAGCTCCAAAAGAATTAAATTCACTTTTTTACCTTGAAAAAGATGCTCATCTTGCTTATCTTTGTAATAATTTTTCGTTTAAGTTTGAAAAAGATGTAAAAAATTGCCTGGAACTTCAAATCAAAAGATTGCGAGCAATTGTAATTCATCAAACAATCGATGAAAAATAATTTCTTTAGAATAAATGAGTTTCATTTTTTTGAAATCATCTTTTTTTTCAGATTTTTTTTTAAACGATAGTTTGATTTAAATGACAATAATTGTGTCATTATAAAAAAATCATTTGAGGATTTATGAAAAACTTTTCTCCCAACGCTGATATTTTAGTTAATTTTAAGGCACTGGATAAAGCAAGACAATTAGGTAGTACAAGCATTTTGCCAGAACATCTTTTTTATGCAGTTTTAAGTGAAAAAGATTGCCTTGCTTTTTTGACATTAAAAAAGTTACAATTTAATGTAGAAAATTTACTTGAACAGACAGAAAACTTTTTTTCAGAGGAATCTCACCTTCCTTCGCTCAATGAAATTCCTCAAAGTCGAAGATTTAAATATCTTTTGGATATTGCAGAAATTGAATCAACAAGTCTTCATAATGACTACATTGGAACTGAACATCTTTTGTTATCCTTGGTTCGTGATGAAGACAGTTTTGTTTCAAGAATATTTAAAAATCATAATTGTGATATTATTAAACTACGAAATACAGTAGAAGAAATTCAAAAAACTTATAAATCATCAAATAATTTAAAAGTATCAGAAAAACACATAGATTCACTTTTTAAAACAATTTTTGATGAATTTGATCGCATTGTAAATTATCCGATTGAACAACTTGAAACCAACGAAGAAAAAAATCAGAAAAATAGTAAATCCCAACAAAAAAAAGAAACAAATCGGCAAAAACAATCATTTCTTTCAGAGTACAGCAGAGATTTAACAAAAAATGCCAAAGAAAATAAAGAAGATCCTGTGATTGGTCGAGATAAAGAAATTCACAGATTAATTCAAATTTTATCTAGAAGGACAAAAAACAATCCTGTTTTAACAGGAGAACCTGGAGTCGGAAAAACAGCTATCGTTGAAGGACTTGCACAGCACATTGCGGATGGAAATGTCCCATATTGTCTAAAAAATAAACGTATTTTATCACTTGATTTGGCAGCAATAGTTGCAGGAACAAAATATCGTGGCGAATTTGAAGAGAGAATGAAAAAAATGATAAATGAATTAGATGAAGATAAAAATATCATTCTTTTTATCGATGAACTTCACACTGTAATTGGAGCTGGCGGACCAGAAGGTACAATGGATGCTTCAAATATAATGAAACCTGCTTTAGCTCGTGGGGAAATTCAGATTATAGGAGCAACGACAACAAAGGAATACACACGTCGTATAGAAAAAGAGCCAGCTTTGGAACGAAGATTCCAGGTTGTAAAAGTTGAAGAACCCGATGATAAAGAAACAGTTGAAATATTAAATGGCATAAAATCAAAATATGAAAAATTCCATAATGTTATCTACGAAGATAATGTAATTCCTGCAATAGTAAAACTGAGTCGACGGTACATACCAGAAAAAGTACTTCCAGATAAAGCAATAGATATTCTTGACGAAGCTGGTGCTGCTAAAAAAATTTCTCAGCAAAGTTCTCCAGAGATTGCAAAACTGGAATACACAATTGAACAACTTACCTCACAAAAAAAATCACTAGTTGAAAATCAGGATTTTGAAAATGCTGCTGTAATTCGAGATAAAATAAAAGATTTACGCCTTCATCTTGAAATCCTCCAAAATCCTGAGAGCAATGAAAACCTTCCAAAAAAAAGAATCTGCATTCACGATGTTGAATCCATTATCAGCGAAATGACAGGAGTTCCTGTTGAAAAACTCACTTCATCAGAAGCCGAAAGAATTGTTCATATGGAAGATGAACTCCACAATACAGTAATAGGACAGAATGATGCAGTTTCAGTTATTTGTGGTGCAATTCGGAGATCTCGAGCTGGAATCAGTTCACCACAACATCCAGTTGGTTCATTTATTTTTCTAGGACCGACAGGAGTTGGAAAAACACAACTTGCCAAAGCTCTTGCAAAATATCTTTTTGGAAATGAAGATTCTCTTATTCGAATAGATATGTCAGATTATATGGAAAAACATACAACAAGTCGGCTAGTTGGAGCTCCTCCTGGATATGTTGGCTATGAAGAGGGTGGAGTATTGACAGAAAAGGTGCGTCGCCATCCATATTCCGTAGTTCTGCTTGATGAAATAGAAAAAGCACATCCAGATATTTTTAATTTACTTTTGCAACTTTTGGAAGAAGGGGAATTATGTGATAATCTTGGTCATACAGTGAATTTTAGAAATACAGTTATCATTATGACAAGTAATGCAGGAGCAAGGCAGATAACAAATGAGGGAAAAGTCGGTTTTGGATTAAAAGATGGAGTAATATCATACGATGAAATAAAATCAGGAGCCCTTAATGAACTAAAGAAGCTTTTAAATCCTGAACTCATAAATCGAATTGACGAAGTTATAGTTTTTAATGCACTTTCCAAAACAGAAGTTAAAAAAATTCTCGATATTCAGATAAATGAATTAACAAAAAGACTCGCAGAAAGAAAACTAACCATAAATATAACAGAAAGTGCAAAAGAATATCTTGTAGAAAACGGATATAATCCAGCAATGGGAGCACGCCCAATGAAACGTCTTTTGCGAAAAGAGATTGAAGATCCTCTTGCTTTGGAAATCCTCAAAGATTCAGATAATAAAAAACATTTTGTTAATATAGATTGTAAAAATCAAAAAATTTATATTTACTTGACAGAAACAGAAAAATCAAATAATACAGAAATTACAGAAAAGCAAAATGACATAAACAATGAAGAAGAAAACAACCTTGAGCAGAATGCTTTTCCTCATGAACTCAACAACGAACTAAAAAAAGGATTTTATTTATGAAAAAATTTATTATATTTTTTTTTCTAATTTTTCCATTACAAATAATTTTTTCGCAAAATCAGATAAAACAAGAAATTAAGACAGGAATATTGAATGGTCCAAGTTCTCTTCCAATCTGTCGCCTTATGGATAATCCTCAATTAAAAAATGCTACAATCACCTTTCAAAAATACAATACACCGCAAAATTTATTGCCAAAACTCATTAAGAAAGAAATTGACATAGCTTTTTTACCGTTAAATGTCGCCGTTAAAACATTCAATACATCAAACCGTTCGATACAAATGCTTTGTGTTACAGGTAATGGAAATATCTATCTTGTAACAACAGATGAAAAAGTCAACAAAATAGAAGATTTACAAGGAAAAAAGATATACGTAGCAGGGCAGGGAGCGACACCAGATTATTTATTTCAATATCTTCTTCAGGAAAATGAAATTTCTATCAATCAGAATGAAATCATCCTTGATTATTCAGTTCCAAATGCACAAATTCCAGCACTTCTTATTGCAGATAAAATAAAATATGCAGTAATTCCAGAACCGTTTGTTACAATTGCAAAAACAAAATCAAAAAAAGTCAAAATTGTAGTTGATTTTCAGAAAGAATACAAATTTTTTTCAAAAAATCAACAAACATATCCTCTGACAGTTCTAGTTGCGCACAAAGATTTTATTCAGAACAATCCTGAATTAATAGAAGAATTTTTGAGCGAATACGAAAAATCATACAATTGGACAATTAAAAATCCATCCGCAGCTGGAAAAATTTGTGAAAAATTAGACTTTGGTTTGAATGCAAACGTTGTTGAAAAATCCATTCCAAATTCAAATTATACCTTTGTAAAAGCACAGGATTCGAAAGAACAAATACAAGAGTTTTTGAAAATTCTAATAAATCTTGATACAAGAACAATTGGCGATAAACTCCCAGAAGACGATTTTTATTATCATACACCTCAGAGTTATCAATAAAAAATGAAAAACCAAAAAAAACTTCAAGTAAATAACAAAAAAAGTACAATCTTCGAAATAAAATCAGATTCAAAAATCTCAATAGATTATAGAAATCACAAAAATACAATAATAAAAGTAATAGCCTATCTCAGTTCAATCATTTTTTTATTGGTTTTATGGCAAATCATGGCAATAAAAATAAATTCAGTCTTAGTTCTTCCGTTACCAATGCAAATACTCAAACACCTGCCATCTGTTATAATAAGTCCAGAGTTTTTGAAAAGTTTTCTAGCAACATTTTGTAGAGTTATGCTTTCATTTATAATATCAGTTACAATTGGGACAATCCTAGGAGCTCTCGGAGCATATTTTAAATTTTTTAATAATTTTATGAGAATACCATTACAAATAATACGCATCACACCAGTAGTGGCAATAATCTTGGTTGCACTGTTCTGGTTTAATTCCAATTCTTTACCAGTTTTCGTAGCCGTTTTGATGAATTTACCAATAATAACAACTTCAGTACAAAAAGGATTAAATACAGTAAATAATAAAATCGACTTCATGGCAAGAATATATCGTGTATCTAAAATCAAAAGAATAATAAACATAGATATAGAAAACTGTCTGCCATTTTTAGTCAGTTCTATGGAAACAACATTTGGATTATGCTGGAAAGTAGTTGTTGCAGGAGAAGTTTTGTGTTTGCCATCAGAATCAATAGGAAAAATACTCTCCACAGAACAAATAAATCTTGAAACAACAAAAGTTCTCACAGTTACAATATTATTAATTACAATGTCATTTATCACACAAAAAATATTTCAAGGAATAGTTCGAAAAATATGCAAAAAATTATAGAAATAAATAATTTGAACATTACATTTGGGAACAAAAAATTATTTGAAAATTATTCACTGCAAATCAATCAGGGAGAAACACTTGGTATTTACGCACCTACAGGAAAAGGGAAAACAACACTATTAAACTATATTGCACAAAATTATTATAAAATAATAAAAATATCCTATGCATATCAAGATAATCGTCTTTTGCTGAATAAGACGGTTCTTCAAAACATAAATTTCATAATTCCAAAAGATAAACAAAAAAACAAAATCATAAAAGATACCAACAACAAAATAGAATTGCTTCTCCAAGATTTAGAACTTCAGAACAAAAAAAATACACCATGTAAATTTTTAAGCGGTGGTGAACAACAACGAGTAAACCTTGCAAGAGCATTCGCTTTTGAACCAGACCTATTTCTCTTAGACGAACCATTTTCCGCTCAAGATATTGAACACAAAAAACAAATATGTTCCATAATTAAAAATCAAATAATAGAAAAAAACAAAACAATGATTCTAGTTAGTCACAGTCAAGATGAGCTTAAAAATCTATGTAAAAAAATCATTACTTTTTAAAATCTAAAAAAACATAGCAAAGTGCAGTTAGTCAGTCGCCTTTCACAGCTCACTAACGCTCGGTCCTTCGGACTCACGCTTCGCGTGCCTGTTCAAGCCTCGGTGCGCTGTGCAGTTTAAAACCTGCGAAAAAGACAGTCAACTGGCGAACATTCAAACAAGGTCTGTCCCTGCACGTGCTGAATGTTTACACACCAATAGACGTTTTAGTTCGCACGTGCTGCGAGTTTTTTTTAACGCTTTGCTAAAAAACTCAAAAAAAAAATTCTGTTTAAAATCGAGGTCTGTCCCTGCACGTGCTGCGAGTTTTTTTTAACGCTTTGCTAAAAAACTCATAAAAAATCTGTTTAAAATCGAGGTCTGTCCCTTTTTTTTCGTTTTTTTACGCTTTCAAGAAACCGTAAGAATATACTTGCGGTTTTAATTTTTCAGTCAGCTCATTATATGCATTTTCAAAAGCTTCAAAACTGATTGGAATATTTTCTCCAAGTTCATTGTAAGCCTTTATTGCAAACCTTATCTGGTACCAACCAACATCCGCTCTATTTAATTTATATTTGTCTCGAATTTCATGATTAAAATCCGTTTCAAAATATTTTTTCCAGATTTTCTTACCTTCGTCTAGTACATTTTGAGCTTCTTTTGAAAAAGTCTTATCTTGCATATACTGAACCATAAAATCACTTTCAAAGCGGTCATTTGCATTTACTTCAGTTTCTGTAAATGGAATGAAATGATTTACAATACTCCATTTTTTATTGTTCCATTCCAAGTCATTAGCACTTGCGGTAAGATTTTTACCATTGAAAAGCATATAAATAAGACAATCGTTCTTAAATTCTTCACAAAGTTCTTTTTCAGGTATTAAGAACTGGTCATTATGATTTTGCCATGTATGTTCTATAAGATGCCTTACGGAATACATGATACTAACCTTTTCTAAGTTTTCTGGAACAATATAATAACCATTTCCTGCACTAAAAACAGAAGACAAAATTGCTGTTTGTCCTGACTGCTGTAAATCATTACCATTACACCAAAAATATCCTATAGCTGTATCTATCCAAGATGTTACCTTTGCTTTACCGCTTTGCACAGTAACAGCATTTTTTAATGGAATTGATTTCGTATTCGTCTTTAGTCGAGAAAGATAATTACTCATAAAATTTGATGAATTAATGTTATAAAATTTTTTGTTTCCTATCGCATTTGCATTTCTATCTAAAACTTCGCATGATATTTCTGTAATTTCATATTTTTTTGAATCTAGTTTATTATTTGTTTTCCAAACTAGAAATCCAATTGGAAAATTACCAGTTAACCCTTCAAATGCTTTCGAATGTACTATAAAACCATCTAAATATTCTGCATTCCAATTGTTTCTAAAATCTTCAAAGTTATATGCATTAATATATTTAAGAGTTGAAAACATTCCTATTGTTGCAGTAGGTATTTCAATCATTAACCTAGCTAAAAATTGAGTGAACAATTCCCTAGATGCATAAGAATAACCATTCATAGTTAATGCAATCTTATTTTTTGCGACTCCTGTTTTACTTTCACTCGTATTTGAATCTTTTGTTGTGTTATCACTGTTTGTCGCTTCTGCATAAGGCGGATTTATCAATACCAATATTTTCTTTTTTCCAGTTTTGGAATCAGCAATTATTTTCTGTAAAGTCTGAGGTATTTTATTTGTAAGAGAATAATCAATTTTTCCGTCATCTGTAATGTCGTCATTAAGATAATCATATTGGAATCTCTGTGCAGCGACACAAGTTTTTGCAGCTTTCATTACATCTACATCTGCCTGATCAAGCGTACTCATATAAATGTTTCTTGCATTAGAATGCTTTGTTTCTAGATTCCCAACACCACAGCACATATCCCAGACAATGTATTCTTTTTGCCAGCCGTCACCTAAAGTTTTATTTAAAAGTTCATAGGCTTTATCTACAACATTAAGCGGAGTGTAGTATGCTCCTTTAAAACTTCGTTCGTCATACGGAATTAGTGTATCTCGTCTTTCAAGCAAATAATTTCTATATTCTTCTTTTGGCGGACGGTCAAAAATTGCCCAAAATTTTCTATACCCCTCAACACTTCCTAGTTCATAGAGTTTTCCATTCAATGAAAATACAGGTTTTGTTCCTTTATGTAAAAGTTCCGCGGGAAGATTTTCATGAGTGCTGACCGTTCCGTCATTCATCGTGTCGGCATAGAATAACAGAGCATAATTTTCTGGTGCGACTCCTTTTATTTCTTTACCTATCATATCGACCCATTTATCAAATACCTGTTTCAAATTGTCGGGTGTAATTTGAGTTCGAATGATTTCGCCTTTTTCGATTGCGTTATGTACAGCTTCTATAAATTCTTTTTCATTGAATTTTATATTGTAGGAAACAAAATGAGTTCCAATGAATTGACTTACTTTATCAAGTGCATCTTGTGTTACATCGCTTGCAGATTTTCCCCATTTTATTTTTATGGATTTATCTTTTAAAAGTGGAAGGGCAATATCTGTTTTCATTAATGCAGCTTTTACGCTGTCGATTACACATAAAAATGGAGGAATATATTCTCCATGTTCCAAAGCATAATTTACATAAAACAGAAGTTGCGTAAACATTGCATAAGTTGTGTTTTTTGCACCAACTTTTGCTTCAAACCATACTTCTTTTGTCTGTATATCGATTAGATTTTTTTGATAACCTTTTAATTTTAAAGCTTTAATGTACAAGTCTTTTACATCTTCTTCAGATGAGACTTTTTGTAATTCTTCATATAAGGACATTTCTGTTTCCCAAAATTCAATTTTTAAATTTTCCACCCCAGCGGGCTGTGAGCATAACAATGGGTTGTACCGCAGGCAGCTTGACTGCCTGTCGGTTACGAACCTCTTGTTATGGCATTTATATTTCTTATACAGAATTGGAGTTCTTAAATCCTTTTTTCTTTAAAAAAACTGTACGACTATTTGAAGTGTATGTTTCTATTTTACTATTCCCAAGCGGCGTAAAGCCGCATATTACCGCTTCTTCGCGTACCCTCTAAGGTTTAATTTCATATTTTCATCGAGCTTGACTCGATGAAAATATGTACCTTATCAATATAATGTATAGGTAAGCTCAATAATTTTTTCTATTCCATTTCTAACTATTGTTATTTTCCACTTATCACCAAATTCTGCATTTTTTCTAAATTCAGAGAAATCATTTGCAGATAAAATTTTTGTACCATTTATATTTGTTATTATATCTCCATGAAATAAATTTGCGTAATAAGCAGTTGTATTTTTATACACGATATTTATTAGGCAACCAGTATTTTGTTTATATATTTCTCTATCATGTTCTGTTAAGTCACATGTCGAGAATCCTGGGATATAAATTATTTTATATTCATCTGGAATTGAAACAAAAAGATAAGACGAGAAATCATATCTTTGTACAGAATATGAATGAGTTGAATATGTGGTTGTTGTATATGAACTTAAATAACCTGATGAATTTGTATATGAATGGTAATTTGTTTGAGGAACAGAGTAAACTCCATTTCGTGTATCTGTGTACTCTTTTGACCAGATTGCAATTTTTGCTTTTTTTTCATTACACAAATTTGTAAGAGCTTGTGTTATTTCAGAATTATCTAATTCAGCACCATTAAAACCCGAATATCCAATACACCAATACCAATTAGATGAAACTTCTCTGAATTTAGAATCTAGATCAGATGTTTGTATTATTTCAGGAATTTCTTGATCCTTTAGATAAGATTCTTCAGGGAAATAGTTTTCTTCATACCAAGGTTTGTAGAAATCATTAAATCCTGTCGTTACACAACTAGAAAGCAAAAAAAAGAGAAAACAAGGGAATATATATTTATAAATTTTTTTCATCCTATTCCTCCTAAAAAGCAGGCCAGTGCGCCTGTCGTCATAACATAGTCTTAAACCGCACGGCAGCTTGACTGCCGTGTCGGCTTTGAAGACGTTGAAAATCATTAAGGCCCCAGGTTTATCATGCTAAGATAGATAAGTCCATCAGGGCACAATATCCTAATTTATTCTAAAGGGGGACCTTAATGAGATTCTATAAGAACCAGCATCAATTTTACATTGGAATCGACCTTCATGCAAGAACGATGTACATCTGTGTCATCAACAACATCGGTGAAACTGTATTCC
>JALFAW010000192.1 GCA_022773305.1 Spirochaetia bacterium | reverse complement strand
GTTCAAGTGGGAACTGCAACTTTTGCAAATCCTAATGCCATGATTGAAATTATTGATGGACTTTCTGCATTTATGAAACGTAAAGGCTATGCAAAACTTGATGATTTTAGAGGAATTATTCAAAAAAATATATGTGAGTAGTAAAATGAAAAAATTTTTAGGAGTTTTGTTGATGAGTATTGCGGTTGTGGGAAATGTTGCAGGAGATTCGTTACCAGTGGAAACTGATACTGCTTATCAAAAAATGGTAAAAACTGCTTTAGTGGATACAGGAAACTATTACAGACTTAAAAATGTGATTGAAAAAATCAAAAAGGGTAAAAAAGTTTACATTGCAGCAATTGGTGGTTCTGTAACTGAAGGTGCAGGTCCTCAAGATTTTAAGGACGGTTATGCCTATCAATTTTTTAAGTCAGTAAAAAAGGAATTTGCTACAGATGGTGGAAAAAATGTTTATTTCAATAATGCTGGTTTGAGCGGAACTCCTTCTTTGCTTGGACGATTGCGATATAAAAGTGATGTCGTTGATGTTTTGGGGCATGAACCTGATTTATTGATTGTGGAATTTGCTGTAAATGATGGCGGTGAAGAAGTGTTCAACCAAAGTTTTGAAGGAATTGTTCGTGATGCACTTTTGGCTAATCCAGAATGTGCTGTGATTGCACTATATTCTGCTGCAACTTATGGAAATACAGCGGCAAGTAAAAAGAAAGTTGCAAGTCATTATCAGATTTCTCAAATTGATATGCTTCCCGTTGTAAATGATGCAATTAAGAACGGAACTTTCAAAAAAGAAGACTATTATGCTGATTATGTTCATCCTACAAAATATGGACACACTTTGATGAGTGATAGTTTGTTGTACCTTTTAAAAACTGTTGACAATGCAAAAAAAGACGAAAAAGTGAATGTTCCTTCTGAAACTGCTGTAAAAAAAGCATTGACAAATGTTGTAAGAATTCTTGGTGATGATGACAATGTTAAGATTACAAAAGGCAGTTTTGATTCAACTGATGATTCTTGCCAGACTTTGAAAAAAACAAATAAATCTGATTTTCCTGTAAACTGGCACAAAAAGCAAAATTCATCATTTTCTGAGCCTTTGGTTTTGAATCTAAAATGTAAGACCTTCATTCTTACATATAAAGTGCAGGGCAACTGGATGAGCGAGAAGTTTGGCAAAGCTGAAGTTTATGTTGACGGAAAACTTGCCGGCACTTATGACGGTGGTGCAGAAGGCGGATGGAATAACTGTGAAGCAAGAGTTTTATTCAACGGAACAGAAGCAAGAGAACATAAAATAGAAGTAAAAATGCATCCTGATTCAGAAAAACTTGGATTTACGATTGTAGCAATGGGTTATACTGAATAATTGTTGATTATAGGTTGAAAATTATATTAATAGGTTCAATTTCGAGTATTTGATTTACAAACCGTGGCAAGGATTGTAAGGGCTGGCGAAGCCAGTTCCGAAGCGAAGCGAAGGAATGAAGCGATAGCGGAACCCTGAAAAGCCTGTTTTTTGCGAAGCAAAAAGCCACCCTAAAATAAAAATTCAAAACTCGACATTTGTCCTAATAAATAAAAAAACACCTGCCATTTTTTCATTCAAATGAAAACTTGAACAGGTGTTTTTTTTTATTTTATTTATGAATAAATCAGTCCTGGAACATTTCGTCTATTTTTTCTTTATAGATTTCGTTAATTCTAAAGCGCATTATTTCCTGTTTTGCAGAAAGTTCCACACCAATCTCAAAAGGTTTTGTAATCAGTTTGAATTTTGCAATTCTTTCAAACATTTTAAATCCATTTTTTGCACTTATGAGATTTGAAATTTCACTTTCGTAAAGTTTCTGCACTTCATCTGATTGCAGATAGTTTTCATAAGTATCATATTGAATACCATTTTCTTCTGCATAATTTTTGATTTCTTCTTCGTCAACAAGAATAAGCGCACCAAGATAACGCATATCCTGCCCAACAACTATAGCCTGTTTAATATAACGTGATTCAGACAGTTTAGATTCAATTGGTACAGGTTCCAGATTTTCTCCACCACGCAAAACAATTGTATCTTTGATGCGTCCACGAATCTGGATTTCATTGTGAATTGTCATGACAGCAAGGTCACCTGTGTCTAACCATCCTTCTTCGTTTATTACTTTTTGTGTTAAATCTGGGCGTTTGTAATATCCTTTCATAACAGTAGGTCCGCGAACCTGTAAAACTCCCTGCTGACCTCTATCCAAAACAAATCCATCAATTGGGTCAACAACACGCACTTCCACACCACGAATTGCAGAACCGATTGTACGGAAAACAGGAGCAGCAATAGGACGTACGGCAACAATTGGAGAAGTTTCAGAAAGTCCGTAACCTTCAACAATATTAACTCCGATTGCCCAGAAAAATTCATCTATCACTTTTGGATAAGCTCCACCGCCAGCAATTCCTGCTCTAAAGTTGTTACCCAGCATAGATTTAATTTTTCGGAAAACAATTAAATCGCCAAGCCAATAAAGTGGCCAAAGCAGACACCATGGAATAAAGCAGATTACCCACCATAATCCAGCGTTGTAACGTGTAAAGCATGCATTTTGTTTAAACATTTTGCGCGACATCCACTTTTGGATTTTTGCAACTTTTACAAAGAAATTGAACATTGCAAGAACAATTCCGCCTGCTTTACGCATTTTTTTGGTTACTCCGTCATACACTGCTTCAAAAACACGAGGAACAGCTGGTAAAAGATGTGGATTGATAGCTTTAAAATCGGCAAGTAAAATAGAACCAACTGGTTTTGAATAACAAAGGGAAGCACCCTGAATCAAAATAACATATTCAACTTCGCGTTCGAAAACGTGCCAAACTGGAAGAACAGAAAGGGCTTTGTCTCCAGGATTTAAGTATATACGTTCAGGAATTTCATCGAGTTGAGCTAAAAATCCTCCGTGAGTTAACTGAACACCTTTTGGAGTTCCTGTTGTTCCAGAAGTAAAGATGATTGTTGCCAAATCATTCTGAGTTCCTTTTTCTAGTTCAGCTTCAACTTCACCTTTATGTTCAATTCTCCATTTCTGACCATCTTTCATCAAATCAGAATAGAAGATGATTTTAATCTGATTTTTTTCAGCAAGTTCTTTTACTTCTGGTTTAATCTCATTTTCAAAAACAATGATTTGATTAATTGAAGGAACTTTGTCCTTTAACGAAATAATTTTGTTTACCTGCGCACTATTTTCTGTGATTACAGTCTGGATCTCTGTCAAAGAGAATATTTTTTCCAGATCATTAATCGTAGCATCGCATCCTCTAGGAACATCAGTACAACCAATGCTCATAAGACCAACATCAGCGTAAAGCCATTCCGGACGGTTATCTGAAATCAAACCGATTAATTCTCCACGTTTAATTCCAAGATTTAAAAGACCAGCACCAAAATCCAGTGCATACTGAAACATATCGCGATAAATAATCGGCTGAAAATCACCGCCTTTTACACGGGCGTACTGAGCTGGAAGTTCAGGCCATTTTTCGGCTGAATCTTTAATCATCTTTGGAATGGTGTAATTAACATCAAATACCATTTTATAAGTTCATCCTTTTTTTTAAGTTTAAGGAACTCGAAAATTGATTTTCTGAAGTTTCCTTTAGATACTTTTATGACATTTTGAATATAATTTGTCATTCTAAAAGTATACATGGAAAATAAAACTATGGCAAGAGAAAGATTGTGAGCTTAAGGTCTGTCCCTGCTCGTGCTGTAAGATTTGCACACCAACGAACGTTCAGTTAGCACGAGCCGTGAGTTTTGGCAGTTTTGACACCTTTTTTTGTGAAAATCAACTTTTGCCAAAACTCGGGAAACGTTATGTTTAAAATCGAGGTCTGTCCCTGACTCGTGCTGAACATTTGTACACCAACGAACGTTCAGTTAGCACGAGCCGTGAGTTTTGGCAGCTTAAACAACTTTATTTAGTGGAAATCTTCTTTTGCCAAAACTCAGTGTTAGTTTAATTTAAAATCGAGGTCTGTCCCTGGCTCGTGCTGGAAAATGACACACCAACGAACGTTCAGTTAGCACGAGCCGTGAGTTTTGGCAGCTTAAACAACTTTATTTAGTGGAAATCCTCTTTTGCCAAAACTCAGTGTTAGTTTAGTTTAAATCGAGGTCTGTCCCTGGCTCGTGCTGGACATTTGCACACCAACGTCAGTTTAGTTTACACGAGCCGTGAGTTTTGGCAGCTTAAACAACTTTATTTAGTGGAAATCCTCTTTTACCAAAACTCAGTGTTAGTTTAGTTTAAATCAAGGTCTGTCCCTGGCTCGTGCTGGAAACTGGCACACCAACGAGCGTTCAGTTAGCACGAGTCTTGAGTTTTGGCAGTTTTGACACCTTTCTTTTGTGAAAATCAACTTTTTACCAAAACTCAGTGTTAGTTTAGTTTAAATCGAGGTCTGTCCCTGGCTCTTGCTGGAAACTGGCACACAAACGAACGTTCAGTTAGCACGAGCCTTGAGTTTTGGCAGTTTTGACACCTTTCTTTTGTGG
The DNA here is from genome assembly GCA_022773305.1 of Spirochaetia bacterium. Classification (GTDB taxonomy): domain Bacteria; phylum Spirochaetota; class Spirochaetia; order Treponematales; family Treponemataceae; genus Treponema_D. The sequence goes on along the minus strand of JALFAW010000192.1, from coordinate 9,756 downwards.
AAATCCTCTTTTGCCAAAACTCGGGAAACGTTATGTTTAAAATCGAGGTCTGTCCCTGTTTTAAACTAAACAAGATGTCATTTTTAATTAAACTAACGTACATTAGTTTCCGATAGATAAATCATGGGTAGGAAAAATATTTCTCAGGAAAAAATCATTCAGGCATTTTTGGCAAGTGCTTTTGAAAAAAGTGCTGGAGCAACTAGCCTTTCGGATATTGCTGAATATCTTGAAATCAAAAAAGCTTCGCTTTACAATCATTTTCAAAGTCGTGATGCAATGTATGATGCAACCGTTTATCATTGTGGAAAATGCATAGAAAAAATTAGTTTTTTACCTGAAAAAACACTTGAAAATCTCAAAACAAATAAATCCACTGCTTCTCAAATCTTCAAAAAATTGATTACCAGATATTTTGAAATATATGACAGTGAACCTTTGTTTCAGGTGTATACATTTATTCATACAGAACAATATTTTAATGTAGAAGCTTTACAGATTGTAGAAAAAGAAATTAAAAAAAATAACGAAGAAATCACAATTATTTTAAAAAATCTGATGGAAGTACACAAAATTCCGCAAAAAACAGACAAGGAAATTAAAGAACTTGCAAATTCCCTAACATCAGTGATTCTTCAGCAAAGGGATTTTTACATCGCAACAAGAAAAGAAACTATCAGACAAAATCCGGATTGTGGAGCTGGAAGTCTTTTTGCACTTCCTACCGATCAAAAAGCTTTAACTAACGCAGGAAAACTTGTCGAAAATTTATTAAAAATTATTGAATAGCAATATCAGAATTATGAATGCTCTTCTTTGAAAAAATCAATTTAAAAAATTTAAAAAATGTATTTTGTTTTTATATTCTTTTAAATTCGATTTTCAAGAAAGACTTTGATAAATAGTTTTGATGTCATCAGTATACTCACCATTTTTTTCCCTTACAACAAGTGGCGGGGCATTTCGTAATCCAGGCTGAGCATTTTTTCGAGCTTCAATCAAAACAAGATTTGGTTCCTTATCAATAAATGGATAAATAAATTGCATTCGTTTTGGTTCCATATTAAATTTATACAGTGATGAAAAAATTTCTGGGAGTCTAAAAGGTCTGTGAATCATGCAAAAAGTTCCGTGTGTTTTCAAAAGATAATCAGCAGCAAAAACTACATCATTAAGAGTACACATAATTTCATGTCTTGCAATTGCTTTTGGTTCATTAGGATTTTGTTTTCCATGATTAAAAATCATATATGGAGGATTACAAGTGACAACTTCAACAGAATGTTTACCAAAAAAATGTGAAATTTTTTTTAAATCGTTATTAATAATCTGAATTTTTTCAGAAAGATGATTTTCCAAAACGCTTTTCACAGCAAGTTCTGCTGAATGTTTTTGAATTTCAACACCAAAAATTTTTCCTTCAGTTATTTTTTTTTCAACAAGAAGCGGAATAATACCATTTCCTGTACATAAATCTACAAGAGAATCCTTTTTTTTTAAAATTTTTCCAGCAAAATTAGACAAAATAACAGCATCAATACCAAACTGAAAACCTTCATCATCCTGAAATATTTTATTTCCGTTCAAAAGAGTATCAACACGTTCCACATAATCTCCCAAAAGAAAACTACATTTTATAAAAATTATATTGATATAAAAATAGCATTTCAACTAAAAAAAATAAATTTTTGCCACATTCACTATTGACAATTTAATAAAAAAAGAATAATATATATATCTACAAGCGGATGTCATATAACGGCTTATTATCTCAGCCTTCCAAGCTGATGACGAGGGTTCGACTCCCTTCATCCGCTCTCAAGTCTCCTTCGTCTAGTGGTTAGGACATCGGGTTTTCATCCCGACAACAGCAGTTCAATTCTGCTAGGAGATGTATCAAAATACTTTCACCAAAAGTCCAAATCCTTTATCAGCCCAAACAAGGGCATTTTTTTTACCCTTTTGAACTTCGTTACTTACACCAAACTGATAATCAGTAGAAATCGCTGCATTTTTAAGTGGATATTTAGCATCAATGATATTTACACCTTCCAAAGAACCGTCAATACAAAGAACTGAAAAATAACTGAACTCAGACGAAATTTCTTCAGGATGATTATCAAAAACACAGATTTCAGAAAAATCATCCACCAGAATAGCTTGTCTTCCCATTTTTTTAAGGTAAAGAAGAACAGAAATGTTCACAAGAGAATGGTCAAATCTGTTCCCCAAAACACCAAAAAACTTAAAATTTTCAAACCCACGCCGGCAAGCTTCTTTTACAGCAAAAAACACATCAGTATCATCTTTTTCGCAAGGAAGTTTTATTATTTCAGTATTTTTCCGCACCTTTTCAGACAAATCAGAAAGCTCAAAAGAATCAAAATCACCAATAATCAAATCTGGAGCTATATCCAATGCTTTTTCATGAACAAGTCCACCGTCACAAAAAATAAAAAAATCATCATCAGAAATATATTTTTTGACAGTTTCGTAATTCTTTATTGGAGCAGCTCCAAAAATTACAGCAGTTTTCATAAATCTACAAAAAAATCCACATTAAAGTTTATCAGCAATATCGTAAATCAGCTGTTCAGATTTTTCCCAACCCAGGCAAGGATCAGTGATAGATTTTCCATAACAACCTTCACCGATTTTCTGACATCCGTCTTCAATATAACTTTCAATCATAAAACCTTTCACAAGATTTTGAATTCGCTGATTATGACGGCAAGAATTCAAAACATCCATCACAATTCTAGGCTGTTCAAAAGGATTTTTATTTGAATTCGAGTGATTTGTATCAATAATCACAGCAGGATTTTTCAACTGCTTAGCTTCATACGCATCACAAAGACGAATCAAATCTTCATAATGATAATTTTGCTGATTATTTCCGTGTTTATTTGTAGAACCACGCAAAATTGCATGACAATGGTCATTACCTTCAGAACGCACTTCCCAGCCACGATAAATAAAAGAATGCTGATGCTGAGCCGCCAGAATTGCATTAAGCATAACAGAATAATCGCCACTAGTAGGATTTTTCATTCCAACAGGCACTTCAATTCCACTGGCAGTCAAACGATGCTGCTGGTCTTCCACAGAACGCGCTCCCACCGCAACGTAACCTAAAATATCATCAAGATACTGATAATTTTCAGGATAAAGCATTTCGTCCGCAAAAACAAAACCAGTTTCCTCAACAGCACGCATATGCATTCTGCGACAGGCAACAATTCCCTTAAACAAATCAGGTTTTGCTTCCGGGTCAGGCTGATGAAGCATTCCTTTGTAACCTTCGCCAGTAGTTCTAGGTTTGTTAGTGTAAATTCTTGGAACAAGAAGAATTTTTTCTGCCACTTTTTCCTGTACAGGAACAAGACGATTCATATAATCCAAAACAGCATCTTCGTTATCCGCAGAACAAGGACCGATAATCAAAATCATTTTATCAGACCTTCCTTCAAACACCGCCTTGATTTCGTTACGTTTTTTTTCAACAATCTTACTGACTTTACCAGTCACAGGATATTGCTCTTTTACCTCAGCTGGAATAGCCAATCTTCTTTCAAAATCCATATTCATATAATTTAAAACTCCTTATTTTTTATAATTTCCAAAATCTACTTGCAAGTAATACGTCGAGTCAAGGCACGCTAACGCTTAAAGCCTTGACTTCGCCGTTTTGAGGGGCTGTACTACCCCCCTCAATAACAAGGACGTGCCCCTTCGCTACGCTTCGGGTCGCTATGTCCGCCCTTCGCTAACGCTCATCCGCTTCCCTCGCTTCGCTCAGTCCAGTGGACTGCTTCGCAGGGGCTCCCAGCGCTCACGTTTTTACAACAATTCAACCTTCACTCCAAGACTTGAAATGTCGTCAAAATATCCAGGATAACTTTTACTAACTGCATGCGCATCGTTGATTTTTCCGCCAGTCACACAAAGCAATGTCGAAAGCGCCATAACAATTCTGTGGTCATTGTAACCAAGAAGCATTTCTTTTGGTTCACAAATTTTGCTTTTTTTAATCACAATCTGGTTTTCAGAATATTCAGATTTTACACCAAATTTTGCAAGTTCTTGGCACATAATTTTTCCGCGGTTGCTTTCCTTAATAGCAAGTCGTTTTGTACCAGTAAAAGTTGCTCCATTGTGAAATGCAGCAACCACAAACAAAATTGGTCCCAAATCAGGACAATCACAAATGTTCAAAACAGGACAACCGTTTTTCAAACTTTCAAACATGGTTTTATATACTTTGTCACCCTGCAGACTGTTTTCATTCAATCCTAAAACCTGAACATTTCCACCAATAAAATTAAAAACGTCCAAAAAAGCAGCATTCGAATAATCACCTTCTACCGCAACATTTTTTGCAATATATTTTTGATTTCCTTTCACAAAAAGTGTCGTTTCGTCTTTCCATTCAACTTTTACTTCAAAATCGCGCATCGCCTGAATCGTCAAGTTTATGTAAGAACGACTTTCTACATAACCTGTCAGTTTAATCTCACTGTCACCTTCCAGAAGAGGCAACACAAACAAAAGCCCTGTAATAAATTGGCTGCTTATATCGCCAGGAATTTCAAAAATTCCTGGTTTTAACCCAAATTCGCAGGATTTTTTGTCATTTTCAGCGGAATTTTCACCATTTTTCCGCGAAATCTCAAGTTTTCCGCCATTTTCAGTTTGTTTTTTTTCAAACAAAATTCCGCTTTTTTCGCACAAATTTTCATAAATCGAAAGAGGACGCGTCATCAAAACTTTACTGCCAGTGAAAGTGATTTTTTCACCAGGTTTTGAAAAATTCATTCCCATTGGAATAAAAAACCTTAAAGTACTTCCGCTTTCGCGGCAATCAAAACAAGTTTTAGAATCAAGAACAATTTTCTTTGTTCCAGAAATTTTCACAGAATCATCAAAAATCTGCACTTTTGCACCAAGCTGCTTAATGCAGTCAAGAGTTGCCAGAATATCCTGCGAAAAATCAACATTTGTAACGTGACTTCCACCTTCTGCCAAAGCCGCACAAATGAGCATTCTGTGGGCAAGACTTTTTGATGGAGGAGCTTTAATTGTGCCTTTAACAACACTTTTTCCTTCAAAAACAGCAATATCCTGTTTTTTTTGATTATTTTTTTCAGAAATTTGTAAATTTTTCAATTTTTTGCAATCATTTTCCAATCCAGCCTTTTTGATGATTTTTTTTGCAACATTATCTGGATAGTCATTTGCATCAATGATTTCATCTGCACACGCTTTGTAGATTGGATAACGCACTTCAAACAGTTTTTTGATTTTGTCAGCACTGTTGGCAGTAGGTCTGTCCCTTGTTGGCAAAAGTTTTTGTAAAGGACGATTGATAAAATAAATTCTGCCGTTTTTCTTTAAACTGTGAATATTTTCCTCACGCAAAACTGCTCCACCGCCAGTGGAAATTACACAGCCAGTTTTTTGTGAAACTTCTTTTATCACTTGCGTTTCAAGATTTCTAAAATATTCTTCACCGTCGTGAGCAAAAATTTCAGAAATCTGACGATTTTCTTTTTTTACCAGTTCAAGATCACAGTCTATAAATTCTCTTTGCGTCATTTTGGCAATAAGTTTACCAACCGTTGTTTTTCCACAAGAAGGCATTCCCACCAGAACAATGTTTTCTTTTCTTCCCAAAATCGTAGAAAAAATTTCCAGCGCTTTTTGATTATCAACAGTCTTTCCAAAAAAGAATTCTGCCGCTTTTACAGCCTGCATTACAAGCATAAAAAGTCCGCCTTCCGCTTTTAATCCTCGATTTTTAGCTTCCAAAATCAGTTCTGTACAGTTTGGATTATAAATTGCATCCACAACCCCTTCAAGATTCGAAAATTTTTCAAGAGAGATTGGTTTTTCATCACCTTTTGGAAACATTCCGCATGGAGTTGTGTTCACAATTACGTTAGTTTCAGTTTTAGTCAGAGCTTCATCATAAGAAATCACAGGAAAACCATTTTCCAGACCACCTGCATGACGGCTCACTATACAAATGCTTTTTGCACTCAAATCTTTGACTAATGCCGAAGCAGTTTTGCAAGTTCCTCCAGTTCCCAAAATCAAAACATTTTTTCCACAAATATCCAGATTTATTTTTTCAAAAAGAGATTTCATTCCGTAATAATCTGTGTTATATCCAAAAAGTTTTCCATCCTTATTTACAATTGTGTTTACAGCTCCAATCGCTTTTGCAGCATCATCAATAAAATCAAGATAAGGAATAACATCCTGTTTGTATGGAATTGTTACGTTAATAGCTTTGAAATCCTTTTTTTCCATAAACTGATTAAGAGAATCGCGTGGAATTTCTTTGAGCTGATAGTCATAATCACCTATCAGATTATGAATGTCTTTTGAAAAACTATGACCTAACTTTTCACCAATCAATCCATATTCCATTAATTTTTCCTCCAGAAATTTCCTTTTTCACCAAAAAAATCAGTTCCAAATCGACCGGCAAGTGCATCATAAATTACAAAAGCAGCAACGCTGTCAACCACAATTCTTGCACGATGAATAATTGCAGGATCGTGACGCCCCTGAATATTCAGTTTCGCATTTTCATTTTTGGACATATCAATAGTATCCTGAGTTTTATAAATTGAAGGTGTAGGTTTTACGGCGCAACGAAACAAAATCGGCATACCATTTGAAATACCGCCATTTATTCCACCGTTGTGATTCGTTTTTGTAATGACTTTTGATTTTCCATTATCCTGAATAATCTGCAAAGAATCGTTGAATTCGCTTCCAAAAGAATCCACCATATCAAAACCATCACCAAACTGAACACCTTTGATAGCAGGAATACTGAACAGAGCATACGAAAGTTCACTTTCCAAAGTTCCAAACCAGGGTTCGCCAACACCAGCCGGCATTCCCAAAATCACAGATTCCAAGACTCCACCAACACTGTCCCCCTCAGCTGCAATTTTTTCAGCAAGAGTTTTCATCTGTTCAGATTTATCAGCATCAAGAACAGGGAAATTTGTACCACCCAAAAAATCAATATCCTTCTGATAGTCTTCAAAATTTCTATCTTTAATGCCGCCAAGACTTTTTATGTGCGTACCAATTTTTATTCCTTTTTTTTCAAGTTCAGGAATGATAATTCCCCCTGCAGCCACAAGTGCTGCTGTAATTCTGCCACTAAAATGTCCGCCACCACGAAAATCCTGAAAACCGTGATATTTAACATTTGCTGTATAATCAGCATGACCTGGACGAGCTAAAGTTGCAGTTTTTTCATAGTCTTTACTGTGCTGCACAGAATTTGGAATCAGAATAGTAAGTGGAGTTCCTGTTGTTTTATCATTAAAAACACCGCTTGCCAGAATAAATTCATCAGTTTCAACTCTTTTTGTAGAAATTTTTCCACTTGGTCTTCTTAAATCAAGCTGATGATTAATAAAATCTTTATTCACGTCAATTCCAGGAGCAATTCCATCCAAAACCACTCCGATATAAGGCCCGTGACTTTCTCCAAAAATAGTAACACAAAAATTTTCTCCAAGTGTATTTTTCATATTTTCCTCATTATGAATTAGTGTAACTTTTTATCAAGATTATAAGAACCTAAAACTTTAAGCATTTGACATTTATCAGCAAGTTCTTTTAACATTTTCTGAGAATTTTCCGACGAAAGTTTTCCTTCTGCTTCAACATAAAAATAATATTCCCATTGAGAATCTTTTAACGGACGACTTCGCACAACTCTCATATTAAATCCATATTTTCCAATTACATCCAAAACTTTTACAAGCGAGCCAGATTCATTTTTCACCACAAACATCATAATGAAAGTTCCATAATCTTCTTTTGTGATGATTTCTTCCTGCACTTTTGAAAAAACAGCAAATCTTGTAGTGTTAGAAGAATTTTCATTAATATTTGGAGCCAAAACTTCAAGCCCATAAATTTTGGCCGTTTCAGCACTTGCAATAGCACCAATAGTTTTATCATCCATTTCAGCAACTTCTTTTGCTGCACGGGCAGTATTGCAAAATGATTTAGTTTCCCAATTGTGATTTTGTATAAACTTTGCACATTGTTCCAAAGCCTGATTATGACTGATTACGCAACGAATATCTTCTTTTTTTGAACCTTTTACGCCCAAAAGATTTTGGGACACTTTCAGAGAATAAACACCATTCACATAAAGCTTTCCCATAAACATTAAATCGCTAACCTGACCAACTTCACCAGCATAACTGTTTTCAATCGGAAGAACAGCAACATCACATTCACCGTTTTCTACCGCTTCATAAGCAGCTTCGAAATTGCCGTAAGGAACTAAGACAGCGTCAGGAAAAATTTTTTTAGCAGCAATATTTGCAAAAGCACCTTCAATTCCACTGTATGCAACTTTTGCACCTTCCAAAAGTTTATGCTGATAGTTTTTTGAAATATCCATCAGATGCTGAATAAACTGAACATAATAAGGCTGTAAATCAATGTTCTTTATGTATTGAACACACCTGTCAATAATCTGTTTTTCTCGAGAGGAGTCAAAAACCTGCATTCCATTTTTCTGCTTATAATTCGCAACCTGAACAACAAGGTTCATTCGCTTTTCAAAAAGTTCTGCCATTTTTTCATCAATTTCATTAATTCCGCTTCTGGCAATTTCCAATTCAGTCATAATCACTCCAAAACATTTTTTTGCAAAAAAAAACGGCTCCATTCCAGATAAAGAATAGAACCGTTTTCTGTTTATTTTTCAAACTAAAACTTGTTTTACGATTTCCGCTTTCTACACCTTATCTGTCAATTTCCATGCAACTGCAAAAGGAAAAAGCCTCAAAAGAGAAAAACGCATAAGTTCCAGCCATTAATGTTTTCATAATTCAACAAATATTTTATATTTTTTTCTAAGAATTGTCAATAAAATGAGCGCGTAAAACAACACAGAAAAAGGAGCGGATTTAAGGTGTAAACAGCCGATAAATTAAACAGGACGGTTAGCACATGGCAAAGTATAAATGTTTTCAGTACAATGAACTGGAAAGGAAACGGGCTGCATAATTTTTTACATCTTAAACCTGTAAAAATTTTGTGTTAACTAAATAGAGCATTTTAGCTGGTATAGCTTCTTTATCTCTTTAATGAATAAGTTCTGTTTTTATTCTCTCCAGAACCTATGATTAAACCTTCTGCCTCCAGCTTTTTAAAGATTTTACGAACCGCAGGAGCTGTAAGACCTGTAATTTCTCTCGCTGTAGAATTATTGATTGAATCATTCTTTTTAAGATAATTCAAAATAATATCGCTACTTTTTTCTTTTGTCGCTGTTTTATCGCTACTTTTTGGAGTGTTTATCGCTACTTTTTCATTGTATTTTATATGGCAATAACGGTTCCTAAGTTCATTAGATTCTCCCAGCAACAAATTACGGAAAAACTTTTCCAGATATTCTGTATTCATGTAGATGCCTTTGTTCATATTCGTATAATTTGCACGGACAAGAGCATTTCTAAAATACCAGCTATTTTTTTCAAAAGGCTCATTGTTTACATCAAAACCAAGCGAGTTCAGATATTTGATTGTGAACACGACAGTTGTTCTAGTATTACCATACGCCGCTTAACATCATCAACTTAAGAATTAAAAACTGTTTTTTTGATTTGCAGAGTACTTATTTGCTTTCCTGAATATCCTTTTTTGAGAAATAGATAATCGTTTGGGAAGCAGATATTTCTGCATGTCTTTTTGTAGGATTTTCAT
>JALFAW010000183.1 GCA_022773305.1 Spirochaetia bacterium | reverse complement strand
TTTCTCGCTTTTTTTGCGAAGCAAAAAGCCACCCAAAGAATACGTCGAGTCAAGGCACGCTAACGCTTAAAGCCTTGACTTCGCCGTTTTGAGGGGTTGTACTACCCCCTCAATAAAAATTCAAAACTCGACATTTGTCCTCTTAGTATAATAGTTATTATTCAATACTTCTAATTCGCCATTAATTTGTATTTTTTTTATTTCCATTATTGTCATCTCTGAAACTCCTTGTAAGAAATTAGCCGGACAAGCCAACTTTTGCGTCGTTTCAACGCTTTGTGATTTTAATATAGCACACTCAAGATTTTAAATTATTAAAGATACTCTTTAATAATTTATTTTTTTCCCATCGATTTTTAGCCTATCTCACCTTGATAGTCTCCAGTCGTATATTAGAAATAAACACAAAGGAGGCAATGCTTATGAAAAGAGATGTTTTTGTTGAAGCCAAAAAGGCTCAGTTTATGGTCGAAAAAGCAATGGACGATATCACAAGGGCAACCCGCAAAGTTCTGATGGATTATGTCAGCCGGATGTACGTCACAAGCCTTGCAAAGGCAATCGCATATCTTGGATTAGAATCGGAGGATGCAATCGACCTGCTGGATAACATGGATTACGATACTCGCTGTCAGGTTGAAGCATTTACTAAAAGCTATCAAAAATCCGATGCTCAGGTCATTTCGGAAGTTGAGCATATCATCACTTCTTCCGGCATGGATTTTACCGATGATTATAAAATCATCAAAGACAATATCATCCTTTCAGGAAAAACCTTTGCGGAAGAAACAGTTCATAACTTCCAGAACGAAACTCCAATCTTCCAGAAAAAGATAGAAGACTGCCTCTTCTCATTCGAAGATTTCCAGTACCTCGATGACAGAGCTATTCAGAAGGTCTTACGAGACATCGACATGCAGGAACTGGCAAAAGCCTTAAAAGGTGCTTCTACCGAAGTCCAGACCAAAATTTTCCGAAACATGTCCCAACGCTCAGCCAATATGCTTAAGGAAGACATGGAATGGATGGGTCCAGTCCGCGCACAGGATGTAGACGCAGCACAGACCAACCTTGTCAAAATTGTTTTCCGTCTCTCAAATAATGGAGATATTCTGATTACACTGAAAGAAGATATTGGGTCTTTATATATCTAAAAACAGCTGTTCCTGTGGTGGTATGACAGGAACATTATCTCCTTATCATTTTTTCAATTATTGGCTCGCCAGACTTAAAATCCCAGGTAAAGAATTCAACTGAACATTCCAATTTATTAACAAGTGGCATTACGTATTCTAACTGTTTTTCATATCCATCATTTTTGTAAACAAGAGGAGCAACTACAAACTCATTATTTTCAAAAGGAAGATGAAAATCATTGCAAAACTTAACCTTGTCTATTATTTTTGAATATGTATATGCTTCCAATAAACAACGCAACAAGGTTTCTTTCGAATTATCTTTTTTTAACTCCAAAAAATAAATTATTTTGTTTCCTGGTTTAGAACTTTCTTTTACACTTATTAAATCAATTTTTCCAAGCCCTTTATCAGTGCTTTTATTTTTTAACGGCACCTGATAATCCAGAATTTTTCCAAACACAGAAGGATTATCTTTATACTGGCAGTACATAGCATGTGCTATTTTTTCTTCTCGCCGTTCACCTATAATGTTCTTAAGAACAGATTTCCCTGTATGGGTATCTGTGTTATAAGATGCTTGTCGAGTAACAAGACATTTATCCAATCCCTTCTTAAGCTCATCAATGTGGTCAACAAGGTACTCAACAATTACTTTAGAATAATTTTCTTTTGTATCCTTTGTTTCTCCGGTAAAATTAATGCACTTATCCTTGTAAAGATTTTTGCACTCATTTGATTGGAAATACTGCGCAACCATCTGGGTTATTTCTGATTTTGTGTAGTTTTTAGGCATCGATTGTTCTCCTTAATAAAAACAAAGATCATTCATTATGCTTCTTGTATTCTTAGATAGCCCAAATACATATTTATATTTTGCTCTTTACTATGAATCTTTGAAAGTAAAGATTTCTCATCCTCATAAAGAGTTTCTGCATTATTTTCATTTAAGAAACTTTTTATATCACTAAGGTTTGAAGATATCTTTTCGTTTTCATTTCTCTTGGGCATAATTTGAAGAATCAAAAAGAGTCCATCTATATTATTATATTTTTTACATTCATTGATTGTTCCAACAGTACCTGTAAATAATTGATATCGAAGATTATCAATATTTTTATTCTCCATATTCAACATATTTTGCATTCCTTTTATTCTTAAAGGAATTTTTGATGAATCTTTCTTTTCAACAGATTTTATCTTTTCTCCTATTGTCATATCTAATGGTTCTGCAACTTTTGCTTCTATACATATAACAAAATCTTCACTATTTTGCTTTTTACAAAACGAAAACATATCATGATTTCTATGGCCTCCAGAGAATCCATCTAATTTTGTAATATGTTCAGGAAATGCAAATAAAACATCAAATTTCCCAAAGTTTCTTTCTACTAATTCCCTTATTTCATTTGGTACCTTTAAATCTTCACTCTTGGTGAACCATAGTTTTGCAAATTCTTTAGCAGAATAATCATCTTTCCATTGAGAATCTTTATCCTTTGGACCAGCTTTATAATACCAATCTTCAATACGATTTATTTCACCTGCAATAATCATTTTTTTATTCCTCCATCAAATATTCATCCAAATCAATCTTCTTCAGTTGTTCTTCCGACATATGCACAATATTGTGCTGCGCTCTTGTTAGTAAAACCAGATTGTCTTTGCGGCAATTATAACCATCATTTATTTTATGGTGAACATCATAACCGTCACCAATTCTTTTCCCAAGAAAGCCCATAGCAATTAATTTGTAGACTTCAATATTGTGGTCTAGATTGTATTCTCCATTTGGATCTAAATGTAAATACCCATCACCATTATTGTCGTCCTGGAAAAAAACATGATATTTCCCGTTAGAATAAAAAGCGACTCTTCCTTCTGAACTTACTGCATATTTTGTATATCCTGGATTAGTCAAAAATCTCCATTCCTCATCCAAAGAATAATTCTCCAATTCTTTTTTGCTGTAGGCTTCGTCAGGAGTCTTTGGATTGTATCTCTTCTCTGATTTAGTTTTGTCAAACGCATCTATTAATTCCGGATGCTCTGCTTTTATTCTATTTTGATAAACTTCCTTGTCTACTCCACGCTGCCATGTGATTTCTCTCAACTTCTTGTATTCTGTTTTAAACACTTCATTTGTATAAATATAATTACAATGCAGATTAAGAGCATCTAAATTATCTGTAAGGCAATTTATAACCTGTGATTCACCAAAACTATAAATTTGTTTCTTTTTCATTATTAAGAACAAAGAATTTTGGCAGTCAGAAAAATTTTCGGCCACTTCTTTTAGATTTAATATTGGAGTAAAGGCTATATAAAATTGAATTTTGTCATTAAAACACAAGTCGTCTTTTGCAAATGAAATCAGTCTCTTCGCAACTTTTAACTGATGCTCTACGGATTTCTTATCAAAAGCATCATAAAAAAGATGATATAGTAAAACAGGATTTCCAGTTTGAAAACACGCAGACGCAGTTCTATGAAGAAATTGATATACAACATTTTGATTTATTGCTTCTTTTGAAGATTCAGAAAAATCACAATAGTTTTCAATATACGAATACCAGGATTTTAATACATCATCTTTATTTGGGTTTGCACTTTTAGATTTTTTCCACTCGCTTATTGTTTCATACAAATCTTCTGTAAATTTTCCTTCAACTGCAATCTGTTTTTCGCTAAATCCATTTATATCCTTGTAACGAATCATCAAATCTGTCATTGAAGGCTTTGCTTTTTTTACATTCTGATTATTAATCCGAGGTTTTACTGGAAATTCAAAAATCTTCCTTGATTTATCGAATTCTTGTGCAGTCCATCCAATTCTACGTAATAATTGATTTATGTAAAAAGAGTTCTCCGGTTTCCAGAATTCAGCAAGTGGAAGTGAAGAAGTCTTAAATGAATGAACTTCTGTGGTGTATAAACCATCAAGTACTTTATCATAAGTATTTTCTGTTGCCCCAAAATAATAATTTACATTGTCCATTTCTTGATTTTCCTATTTATCTAGTTAATTCCGCCATCGCCCTTACATTCTTCGTCCACTCCTCCACCAGCCATTCCGGTTCAAGGGGCTGCATGTACATACCGTGACTCAGAACCCACCCGAGGACCGGATAGTCCTGATTTGTAGTAAAGGTCATTATCGTACTGCCATCTGCCTGCTTTTCAAACTTCTGGTCTTCTGCCCAGTTATAGGTTCTGATGTAATTGAGCGTTTTTTCAGAAGTGATTTTGAGCTTGCAGCTAAGAATTTTCGGACCTATGTAGCGGCGGAAGTTTCCCTTAGCCCGTTTTGTGTATTCGAAGTCCTCTGGAAGTTCAAAAGTATGCTTCTTATCGATTTCAAGATTATAAATTCCTGGCAGATTATAAAATCTTACTTCCTGGATATCCGGCATCTGATTGTATGCATACAAACTCCACATGCCTTCGCTGTAAATGAGCTGCCACGGCTGAACTACAAACTCTCTTTCGTAATTCAGATACTTAAAGCGGATGTAGTTATTCTGAGACATGGCTTCTTCAAGCTTTGACCAGACCTCATCTTCAATCTTTACTGGATCCATTCCTAAAAAGAGGATACGGTTCGAAAGCTTCTTGGCATTCAGCTTTGAATCATCTTCAATGTTGTCAGAAAGCGAGGTAAACACTTCAATCGCCTGCTTGTAGATCGGGGTATTCTTAATCAGCCTTAAAAGATTTGCCATAAGGCGGGCTGCAATTATCTGCTTTTCTGATGTAAGCATTGCGGGGATTCTGAATGAAGGTTGGGTATAATAAAAGCCCTTCTCCACCCGGTCATACTGCAGGATATCTTCTGCACCAAATTTCAAACGCAAATCCCGAAGGTCTCGGTTTATAGTTGGAATAGAAGCTTCTGTCTCGCGGGCAAAATCTTCCACACTCGGATAATGCATGTGCGAAATCATATAGTCGATTTTCAAGATTCGTTCGTAACCATTGAGATACTGTTTCTTTACCTTTTCCTTTGCCAATCGAGTCCTCCTGAGTGACACTTACATTATTATACACCCAGACTATCACTGTTCGATAGTCTAATTTTATTTGATGACAAACTATATCAAGAATCAAAATGACAGCGGTGATAAAATCATCATATAAACTTTTGGAGGAGCCAGATATGGATGATTTTAAACCGCTGTTTGAATATGTTGAAAAAAACATTGAAAACAAAATGGGACTAAAGGAACTTGCAGATTTTATGGGCTACAGTCCTTTTTACATCAGCAGAAAATTTATGGATTTTTACGGCATTCCGATTACCGCTTATGTGCGAATCAGGAAGCTGCAATATTCCATAAAGGATTTACTTGCTGATATGAAAGTGATTGACGTTGCCATGAAATATTCCTTTGAATCTCACGAAGGTTTTTCAAGATCGTTCAAAAGTCTTTTTGGCTCTTCTCCAAAAGATATCAAAAAATATTTGCAGAAGTACGACATTCCGGAGGTTGAACTTTTTGCAAATTATAAAACCAAATCTATGGAGGAAGAAAAAATGAGTTTAAGTGATGACATGCACAAAATGATTTTCACGATTCTTGGTAATTCGTTTGAAGAAATGGAGACAGGCTTTTGTTCTAAAATTGAGCTTAGCCTGCTGCCGGATAATTGCCTTAAAATTTTTGATGATGGACGTGGAATCAAACTGGATGATGATGGAGTGATTCACGAGGAAGTCCTGCAAAATCTTTTTTCCAGCAAGCCCATTACAAAGCTTGAGTACGCCCAGATGGGAGATCTGCCCTTTGATGACCTTAAGCTTGTAAACTCCCTTTGCGAAAAGCTTACGATAACTGTCTGGCGGAATGGGAAAATCTATGAACAAGATTACATTCGCGGAATTCCACAGCATTCTGTTATGATCAAAACAAATGATTCTAAAATCCTGCATGGGACTCAGCTTGTCCTTAAGCCGGATAGCTCGATTTTTGAAAACATCTTGTTTAGCAGGGAAAAGCTTCAGGGTTGGATCAGCGAAAATTATCCGGACTTGATGGATAAGGTGAGGATAGATTAGAATTATAACTGTCATGGGGTTGTCCAATAAGTTTGCATTACGGTGGTTGAGTTTATCGAAACCACCACATTTAGTGTAGCAGTCATTTCGATGAGCTCAATGAACGCTACACTCATTACTTTTGGGACAGCCCCATCTATAAAAAGATCCCGAATCAAGTTCGGGATGACATAGTGGCTTTATCTTCTACAGAAATCTCCTTTTTCTTCAGATAAATCATTGCACAGGTTTTATCAAAATCAAATCCATTTTCATAACCATTCTGATTATAATTCATTTACAGGAGCTGTTTCAGGAACTGCAGTAGAAAATATTCTGCACAGAGATTTTTCTACAACTGCGATTAACCAGAAATGGACAACCGATGTAACAGAATTCAAAGTATGTGGAAAAAGAAACTGTCTTGATAATGCTGTATCATTATTTTAATTATGAACGGGATTCAAGTGCCTTAAATTATCGGACTCCAATTGAAGTCCGAATTCACGGCCCAGACCGGTTCATCACTTTCAAACCCAAGATTCTTAAATTTGCTTTGCATTATGAGAGCGAACCACTTGTTGTTAGGACAGCGGTAAACTGTACAGTTGTCATATGGTTCTACTGCCCATGGGTTATTAGCTTTTACAAGCACATAGTCATGTAAACAGGCAAAAATGTAATATCATTATCCTGCACTAAATCTTTTGTATAAATAATAAAACGCTCATGCTTCTTAGGCTTGTATTTTTCGACATAATAGTCAAAAGATTCATGATTTTTGTAAGCGGATGACTTAACTTCTATGGGGCAGAGATGCCCATCTTTTACAATCAAGAAATCGACTTCATATTTTTGTTCGGTTTTCTTTCCCTTTGGAGTGTAATAATATTCATGAAAGAAAAGTTCATAACCTCTTGCCCTAAGCATCTGTGCCACCATGTTTTCAAAAATCATTCCAAGATTAGCTCCTAAATGTCCTGTAATGATTTTTCTGTATAAATCTTCCTGAACAATATTTGAATTTCTTAGAATCTGAGTAATTAGAAGACCTGTATCACCCATAAAAAGCTTGAAGTTATCTGACTCTGCATATAAATCAAGAGTAATTTGAGGATTCGTTACATTTCGGCAATAATTTCCAATCATTGACTCAGCAATACATTTGACAGAATATACATAATTTCTAAAACGGGCATTCTCATCTATACCAGAAAACTTAAATTTTGAATTATGATTAGAAAGTTGTTTCGGAATAGCCTTAAAAATAGCAGTCGCCTTTGCATTATTTTCATCATCATATTTTCCAAGGTCTTCTTCATACAGTGCAAGAATATTCCTCTTTACCATATCAATTTCCTGGTAAGTCTTTCCCTGGACATAAGCATCCACAACCTGAGGCATTCCTCCAATTGCAAAATAAGTCCGAAATGTTGACATTATTTTTCTGTGAATTTTATCTCCTGCGGGAATCCTTTTTTCAAAACATTCTTTTATAAAAGGAGCAGTCACATTGTCCCCAGTTGACCAAAGAAATTCTTCAAAATCCATAGGATACATTTTTCGTTTATCTTCTTCCGAAGGGATTACAATTTCTTGACTTTTCTTTTTTATACTGATGAGAGAACCTGTCTCAATGTAATGATAGCGACCATCTTTTACAAGATATTTAATTGCCTCTCGTGCACGAGGGAACTTTTGTACTTCATCAAAGATAATAACAGAATTATTTGACTTTAGCCCCTTGCCAGCAAAAAGAAAAAGATTCCGAAAAAACACATCCATATTTCCGAGATTCTCGAAATTGTCTTTTATATCTTTGGAGGCATTTACAAAATCAATAAGAAGATAATCATCATATTCATTTTTTGCAAATTCTTCCGCAATGGTGGACTTACCAACACGTCGTGCACCGTCAATCATAAGTGCAGAAGTTCCGTTAGAAGTCTTCTTCCATTCCAGCATTTCATCATAAAATTTTCGCTTAAAAGTAACCATAAGTAAATTATATACCGAAAATAAAACATTTGGAAGTACAATTTTTCACGAAAATAAAATATTATAACAGTCAATTTTTACCAAAATTAAAAATTTTGCAACTTCTTTTGGGCGTACCCGCCGATGGCTATCAAAACCTGGCTGACTAGGCTTTTCACACTTTGCGTATTACGCGGCTCATCCCTCCCTGCGGACAGGACTACTACGCACATGCTACAATCCCTCACGAAAGCAAATAAAACTTATTTTTATCCTTCTCTTTTTATAAAACCTGCTCGTTATTAAATAGTCTGAATTTCGAGTTTAGTTGGGAATTTACAAAAAAAGCGTAAATCTTTAAAATTTTAATCACAATAAAAGAGTTACGCTTATGTATGAACAAATTTACAACTTAAACAGCATGTATTTCAAGAGTCTTAAAGGAAATTTGATGTATAAATTTCTTATTTCAAAGTTCAATGGAAAACGAAGTCCTCAAAGGAAATTAAGTCTTGAGCAGATTGTCGAGCTGAACATCTACAGATTTCATTTTAAAATGGGAGATCTGAAAAATTATCATAAAATGATAAAAGAACTGATGAGTGACAAAGTTCCAAATCTCCCGAATTATGAAAATTTCATGAAGGCAACAAACAAATCGACTGTATTCATCGCATTTATGAACTTCTTGCTGGAAATGAACAGGGCGATTTTGAAAACATCATTTTCAGTTATGCAAATATTGCTGACTGTAAAATTGCAGAAAAACTGGCAGAAGTTGTAAAAGGGACAATATTTGCGGATGCAAGGTGTTTATAGAAAAAAAATGTTTTGAAACGAATGGAAGAAGATGGAATTAATTTTGAAGCAGCTCCAAATGTTCCGGCACTTTTTCTATAGCATTGTAGCTTATATGATTAACCGCAATCTAGATTTTTATCAAAACTTTTTCAGATTACGGTTAATTTAGAAAACTCGAATTTCAGGCTAAATAGATAATGTAAAATATATATCAAATTAAAATTTAGCAATTGAGTTCAAAAATGGGGTGCACTTCATTTACTGGCCCCATTTTTATACTTATAGAAATTTTTATGCCCCCATTACAGCAATGGCCAGCTGGTCGGCGCAGGAAGTAGGGAGGCGACCGCAGAGGTTTCCGCGCAAGAGCTCGTTGATCTTTTCGGCCTTCATGCCGTCAAGAATCTTGCCGTGTTTAATACAAAAATCCAAATAACCACAATGGAATCTTAGAACCAATACCTATTTCAATTCCATCAGCGGCAATAAATGCATTTTCAAGATTTTTTATTTGTTCACCTGTTTTACTTTTACCGCCACATTCAATTGTATATTTGTTGTTTACAAAGAAATCACTTACTTCTGAGAATTCCACTATCTGATTATAAGAAAGCTGATTAACCAAAAATGTTTCTCTTATATTTCCTTCATCTACATTTTCGCCTTGAAATAAGTACATTAAGTTTGTATTTTCAAGAAAAACTTTATCTGGCTTTTGAAGAGAACTTACACCTCTAGAATCTTTATATAAAGAAGCTATCAATTTTGCATCTGTAAGACTTTTTAGATACGAAATCAGTGTTGTTCTGTTTATTTCCATAGCACCAGATACCTTAGAAGTATTCAACATGAATGGAGAACTTTCAGCAATTATTGAGAGAAGCTTTTTAATTTTGGGAACATAAGCTATATCAATTTTTCGTAAAAGAGGAAGTTCAACATCCAAAATCATATTTATTGTTTCTTCCAGTTTCATATAGTAAGTATCTAAACCCTCAAGAAAAAAAGGATAATATCCTGTTTTCAAATATTCACCAAAATATTCAAAAGGTTTTACTTTATCACAAATATCAAAAGCCTTTTGTATATGATTTTGTAAAATTTCTTCCAATGATAATTCCTGAAAATCATTTCCTGTTTTAATATTTAAATATTCTCTAAAAGAAAGTCCCTGCATATTATACATTACAGGTCGTCGGCTTAAATCTGCTCTAGCATCAAGAATTTGTAGAAGAGAAGAACCTGTAAATACAACCTGCAATTCAGGATAATCATCATAAATATTTTTTATGTATATAGGCCAGTCTTCATATCTGTGAACTTCATCCAAATAAAGAATTTTTCCACCATTTTTAGTAAATGTTTCAACAAGATCCTGTAAAGAATTTTTTGCAAACCAAATATTATCAAGACTTACATAAAGAGCCTTTCCAGAAGATACTAAATCCATGTGATTGTTTTTTAGATGTTGAAGAAGCAAAGTTGTTTTTCCACATCCTCTAGCACCTTTTATTCCAATAAGTCGAGAATTCCAGTTTATTTTCTTATTAATTGACCTTATAAAAGTTTCTTTTGCATTTCTAATTCTCTTTGCAGAGATTTCAAGCAAATTTGTATAATCTATCATCATATCCATATTATACCTCAAAATAATAAATTGTATAGTCCAATAAACAAATTTTATCAAAAATTGAATACCAGACTAAACAATTTTATTCAAACAACTTATTAGCTGCTTCTGCAGCAGGCTTTATTGCAGCAACCATTTCTGGAATTGCAGCTCTTGTATAATAGGACAAATGTCGAGTTTTAAATTTTTATTGAGGGGGTAGTACACCCCCTCAAAACGGCGAAGTCAAGGCTTTAAGCGTTAGCGTGCCTTGACTCGACGTATTCTTTGGGTGGCTTTTTGCTTCGCAAAAAACAGGCTTTTCAGGGTTACGCTATCGCTTCATTCCTTCGCTACGCTTCGGAACTGGCTTCGCCAGCCCTTACAATCCTTGCCACTGTTTAAAATTAAAAAACTCGAAATTGAACCTAATAGTCTGTCATTGCCATAGAAGTATGACCTGCAATTTTCTATTACATTTTGAACTCAAATCCAAAGCCTCTTTTGTCGTATGAAGATGATGAAATACGGAACTTCGTTTTTCATTTTGACATTGAATCAAATTGTTTTTAAAAATACTGATTTTATCCTTATTTCGTGCTACAATACATCTCATGGCAAGTATTTTGATAAAAGACACAACCCGCGAACAGCGAGAACAGATTGTACGCGAATCTCTTGGCGACGATTATAATGTAGGCTGCGGCTATGAATCCACCGGAATCAATTATCAGCTCTATATTGACGGAATAAAAGAACTTCGCGAACTGAACATGGAAGCTAACTGCGGTTTTGAAGTAGCTCACCCGGAAGAAAGAAAATCCGGCTGCAATATGATTTAACCTGATATAAAAAGAGGACAAAAAATGGTAAAACACATAATTTTATGGACATTAAAAGAAATGAGTGATTCTGAAAAAGAATCTGTAAAAGCTGGAATCAAGAAAGGACTTGAAGACCTCAAAGGTAAAATCCCAGGACTTGTAGACATCAAGGTAAACACAAACGGTCGCCTCCCCTCTTCTACTGCCGACTTAATGCTGGATTCCACTTTTGAATCAGAAGAAGCCCTCAAAGGCTATTCAAAACACCCGGAACATGTAGCCGTCGCAGACAGCAAGGTTCGTCCATTTACCGCAAGCCGTACCTGCCTGGATTTTGAAATATAAACAAGGTCCAAAATAAAACTCTTCGTTTTAGCAGACCGTTGCCTTGACGCAGCCGTTTCTCAGGGTGATTTTAATTATCACCCATTCGATATAAGGTGCTCAACAAGCACTACTTCTAAAGTTTTCAGTAAAAGAAACGCTTATTGAGAAGTGATATTTTGAATATAGCACTAAATTTCAATTATGTCTTTCAAGTTGTACTTGAATATATATACTTTATCAAAATCAAGCACATGAATCACGAAAAATTTAGTGCGAAAAGTCACACTCAATGAAAATAATATAACATAGTAACATCAAAAGTTCATTCAAATATTTTTTATAACTTCACAATTATTTAGTTAGGACAAATGTCGAGTTTTGATTTTTTTTATTTTTAGGGTGGCTTTTTGCTTCGCAAAAAATGCGAGAAATGCTATGCATTTCTCGTCCCGAGTTTGCATTGCAAACTCGCGCTTTTCAGGGTTACGTACGCACTTCGTGCTACCTTCATTCCTTCGCTCCGCTTCGGAACTGGCT
>JALFAW010000180.1 GCA_022773305.1 Spirochaetia bacterium | reverse complement strand
ATGCGCTAGACGTTTTTTGGGGTATAGAAACTATTATAATGCCGCTCTCGCGGCAGCCCCAAAAAAAGTCTTTTTGCCCTGTGTCTCACTCCCTCGCGCCAACTTTTATGAAAATATTTTTTATAATGCGTTTGCCCTGATTATAAAAGAGAATAGTTTTCTTACTTAGAAATGTTGTTTAATAAGTTCAACATGACTTGTTAAACAACTTTTTTTTTAAAATTTTTTTTTAAATCGACATTAACAAAACAGCAACAATTTAAAAATATTTTGGAAAAAGTCACCTTGTATATTTAGGCTATAAAATGTGCTTGAGCACAGAAAATTATAATTTAAAGGTGATTTTTATGAATAAGATTTATTTAGTTACAGGTGCTGCAGGATTTTTGGGTGGAACTGTATGCCGCAAATTAGTACAAAATGGTGAAAGGGTTCGTGCTTTTGTTTTAAAAAATGATCCAGCTATGAGTTATGTTCCGAGAGAAGCAGAAGTTGTAGAGGGTGATTTGTGTGATATGGAAAGTCTTGAACAGTTTTTTAAGGTACCAGCAGACAGTGAAATTATTGTGCTACATATTGCAAGTATTGTTACTGTAAATCCGGAATATAATCAGAAGGTTATGGATGTAAATGTAGGCGGAACAGAAAATGTTATTGCCCTTTGTAAAAAATATAATGTCAAGAAACTGGATTATTGTTCGAGTACAGGGGCAATTCCTGAACTTCCAAAAGGAACTGCCATTAAGGAAATTAACCATTTTGATACAAATGGATTAAAGGATTGCTATAGTCAGTCAAAGGCTCTGGCAACTCAGAAAGTTCTTGATGCTGCAGCTGAAGGTTTGAATGCAACTGTTGTTCATCCTACTGGAATTATGGGACCTGAAGATTTTTCTGTAAGTGAAACTACAAAAACTGTTATTGAGATTATTCAGGGTAAAATGCCTGCTGGAATTGACGGTTCATTCAATCTTTGCGATGTTCGTGATCTTGCTGATGGTCTTATTGCTGCATCAGAGAAAGGTCGACAGGGTGAATGCTATATTCTTTTATTATATAGAAGAGAATAGTTTTTAATGTAATTGTCAGTGTTACCGATGAAAAAATTAAATACCAACACTGAGTTCCTAAAACTTGGAGTATATTTCATTTTGCCACCTCAATAGGCGACAACAATATTGGCATAGAGAGGTATTAACAGGGCGTTCGTCGTTCGCTACGCTCACGCCGTCGACTGTTCCGCGGCTTGCCTACGGCCGGTCTGCTTGCACAGACTGCTTCGCACCGCTCCATAGCCTAACGCAGTTTACAGATTGTTTTGAATCTTCTTCAGAAAAAGGCTGGAGATTTTTGTTTTAAATCCACTTCTTTACAAGCGAAATAATCTCATTTCTAGCTTTTTCGCGTTCTTCATTTGATGTTGAAAAAAGAATTTCAGGTCTGATTTTTAAAGCATCGCAAAGTTTTATAATTGTGCAGAGGTTCGGAATATTTCTACCCGATTCAATGCAGTTCACCTGGTTTTGAGAAAGCCCTGCGGCGAAAGAAAGCTCTATCTGCGACATACCTGCTTTTTGGCGTTCTTCCCTTAACCTCGATAGTACAAAATTAACCTGTTCCTGATATTCTTCATCTTTCATTATTGTTAATATGCACGGTATACCATTGACAAACAATACGAAATACCATTATACTTTTTAATGGTTTTCCATTGATGTTTACAATAAAAAACCAAATAACCTTTCACAAAATCAAAAATGTTCAGTTTACACTGAAAAACGATTAGGGGGATTTTATGGATAAGGAAATGCGAGATTTGTATAACTCCATGACACCAGCAGAGCGACAAAAATATCAACGCGAAATGCAAAAGCAGTTTAGTGAAACTGGAAAACAAATTGGAAACACTTTAAAAAATGAGGTTCATAAAAGCGGAATTGTTGGAACCATTTTTAAGGTTGCAGTTGCAATTTTGCTCGGAGGTAAATAATGGGACTAAAAGAACTTCTCTTCGGCGGTTATCAAGATACTGTAAACGACGCTGTCGGCAACAGCTACAGAAATGAATACTTCAAAAGATATTCCCCACCTTATGTTTGTAAAATGTGCGGAAAAACTTTTTCAGAAGCTACGAGAGATTGCACGGTTGACCATATAATTCCTCAGCATTTAGGCGGAACAAATGCAATGACTAACCTGCAAATACTTTGCCAAAGTTGTAACTCAAAAAAGAAAGCGACAATATCTATGCTTACAGTAAAATATTCAGGTGATGCATTAATTCGAGAAATTAAGAGGATGTTCCAAAAGTAATCATGGCTTTGATAATCGTATGCTTAGTCATATTTATGCTTGCTATATTTATACTCAGGAAAAAGTGTTTCGGAATTTTATTCATTCTTGCGGGAGTATTGCTGTTCCCTATTAACTTTTTTCTTTGTATCATAGCTGTTATAATTGGACTCTTTCTTCTCATAAAAGTACCGAGGTGAAAAAATGGATAAAATATATGAGGATTTTATAAAAACTTTTCATCGTGAGAATCTGATGATTGAAAATCAGACGCAAACTTTTATGGATTTTTTTCCTAACATTAGTAAAGATTCTTCAACGTATAATGAAAATGAAATTTCTATAACAAAATTGAAAAATGGGAAATTCTTCATATCAAACGGTGCATCAAAAGGCTTTTTTCTTGAAAGAAACACAGACATAGAAATAATATCTGCGGTTTCAGAGGAATATAGAAAACTCCAGAAATCTGTTGGTAAAGTAACTGATTTATTTGGATTCACAAACAGATACTTTGAAAATATTATAGAACTTTTTCCAAACGATAAAGATTCCATTGGATTAGGAGATTTTACAGCAGAATTCCTCGGCAGGACAAACAATGAAAGGATTATCGGCGAAATCAATATTGATAATCTTTTTACAATAGCATACGAAGCAAACGGGAACCGCATAGTCTTGAATAAAAATAATTGTATTTATATTTATGGTCATGATTTGGCAACGCATCATTATCAGAAAATAAATGGAATTCCTGATAATACCTTTTATACAATTCCCCAAATCAATTCTTTGAATGATTTTGTCGAAGCATTTTGGAAGGATTTTTTTACTAAATAATATAATGTTAAAAAATAATTAAAAAGCTCGAAAAAGTTTTGGAAAAGTTGCTGCAGAAAAAATAGCCCATTTTTCTACAGTCTTTTACTCCTCTTTACCCACACTTAATAGGCATCTCTCACAAATCTGTCGTTTAAACAGCATTACATTTCTCATTGCCCATAGAAAATAGACACTTGTCGCTTATAATGCAAGCGAGCGTAAAGTCAATAATTTCCAATTAGCTAAACGGAGGGCTTGCCCCGACATATAGCCTAACGCATTGGACTGGAAATCCGCTATGAAAAGCATGTCAGGCATTGTTACTATTTTCTATAAAGTTTATTAATTGTTCATAGATACGCTCACTAATATGTCGTCCAGAATTTCGTAATATCTCGATTACACTTTTGATTTCGGATTTAGAAATAATTTTTTCTTCAAAAGCAGTTCCTAAAACTCCAATTGTTCCCATGATTTTTATTCCCATTCTTGCAGCGACTTCACGACCACGAACTTCATCCATCAGCAGAATATCAGCTTTCTTGCTGTCGGAAAGATATATTGCTTCGCTTCACACTGAAAGCGGGGATTTTCCGTAAGCTCAGAGAAAACACCCTGAGGAATCTGAACTTGACCAAACAATTTTTCCAGCAAATCAAGACGATTAATTTTTAAAAGTGAAATTAACGGCGTTGTATCAGAAATAACTATCATGCTATTTCCTTTTTTGCAGCATTGAAAGTTTGAATATCCCGAAGTACATCTGTTATATCCATATCAAAATATGGGAATCCCATTGCATCATATAAATCTATTAAATCTAGTTTTTTTATTCCCAAAATTTCAGCAGCTCTACCATGAGATATTGTATTATTATGAATATATGGATATAGGAGAAGAGCGTTCCGCTTCAGTTCTTCGTTTGACTCAAATGCATAATCATCAGTAAAATAAACTTGCATTTCTTTTGGAACTTTTAGCTGTATGGTTGCGTATTCCATAAAAACCTCCATTTCATGAACTTTTCGAACATTATATCACAATTTTTGAAAATTTCATTGAAAATACAGTTTTTTACAATGGCAAAAGTTGTCAATTAATTTGATTAGACAAGGTTGTTTAACTTACGCTTATATAATTACCCATCTACAAATATCACGTCCTGCTGGACAAGGATTCGACGGCGGAAGAATCTTCTTCAACACCGAGTTCCTAAAACTTGTTGTATAATTCATTTTGCCACCTCACAAGGCGACATATAGATTGGCTGAGAGGGGTTACATCTGTTTTTTCGCTTCATAATCATTCCTCATAAAACGCTGAAAAGCGAGACGGCAAAATGCCGTTTCGCCTATCGAGCAATGATTAGTTTTTCGTTGCAGTATCAATGCGAGCCTCAGCTGCTGCCTTGCGCTCATTTGCTTCTGCAATCTGCTTATCACGTTCAGCCTGAAAAACAGCCTTGCGACGATTGGGATCGCCCATTGCCTTTGCTTCTTCCCACTGTGACTTGGATTCAGCCTTGGCAGCATCCCAATTAGCCTTATCAACTTCGTGCTGTGCCTTTGCGCTTTCTTTCATGTCATCAAAAGCGTTTTTGAAAAAGTTTTTGATTCCCATCGTATTTCACCTTTAATCTTTCATAATTTTGTCGCTGATAGCGATGATTTTATCTGCGAATTTCTTGCGTCGTGCGCCGAGAATGCGTTTGTAAATTGGGTAGTTAATAATTGCCATAAACATACCCGCAATGCCGATGATGATACCAGGAAGCATGGAATCTGAAATGCCCACCGTTGCTCCAATATCGGTCATTACAAGACTCATGCCTACCCCCATAATAATGGTGCTGATACTGCCGAATACATAAGCGAACACATTTGCCGGTCTTTTTACCTTTGCATCCAGCTCACGCAGAGCATCCAACTCGGTGCTTTCCTTTTCTGTGTACTGACTACGGATTTTCTATACGAGAAACTCCTGATCGTTCTTATTCATAATGATTACCTCATTTCGATTTATTGTAGTCATATTCTCCCCTGTTAACGTTTTTAAAATATTTGAGAAATGTTTCTATTTTATTAAATCTATTAGGACAAATGTCGAGTTTTGAATTTTTATTTTTTTTTTAGGGTGGCTTTTTGCTTCGCAAAAATCAGGCTTTTCAGGGTTCCGCTATCGCTTCATTCCTTCGCTACGCTTCGGAACTGGCTACGCCAGCCCTTACAATCCTTGCCACGTTTTGTAAATTAAATACTCGAAATTGAACCTATTAAATCGATTTAAAATTGACATATTTATGATAAGTAAGAAATTCCGCGACAAGAGTTTCGCAATAAATTTTCTGGGATAAGGAATATGGAAAGACTGTAAGAAGTATAAAAAACAGTTTTTTATTGCAATTGACGGTCAAGACAAATGTAGCTAAAACTCAAAGGCAATAATTGAAAACGCAAAGGAAAATAAGCTATGCCATAGCACAAACTGCAATACTTTTTAACATCTAAATACACTTTTCATCAAGCAGAAAATCAAGAAGTCCAATTGTAAGAATTCCTTTTTCATCAGTTTTACGCTTAATATTTTCGCCAGTAATTATTATTTTTTTGAAACTGTCATTTATATTTAAAAGAGGGCGTTCTTCCTGTTCTTTTTTTTCGTCTGTTGGCAGTTTGAAGGCGGATTGAATGTATATCCGCTCTGCTCCCTTATTTACGACAAAATCAACTTCCAGTCCATGCCGAAAAGACTTGCCGCTGGATTTGTTCTCCCAAGTTTCTACAAAACCAACATCTACATTGAAACCTCTATATTTTAATTCATTGTAGATTATGTTTTCCATAATGTGAGGCTCTTCCTGCTGGCGAAAATTTAAAATGGCATTTCGTAATCCTATATCCTCAAAATAATACTTGGTTTCTGTTCCGATGTATTTCCTGCCTTTTACATCATAACGTAAGGCTTCTTCAATTAGAAAAGCATCTTTGAGGCACTCAATATAGTTCAGAATTGTTTTGTCAGTTACTGCTTTTTTCTCAACAGTCTTGAATGTATCGCTTATTCGCTTTGGATTCGTAGATGAGCCTATGCAGGAAGCAAGCATTTGCACAACCTTAAAAAGCCCATCTGTATTACGCAAGTGATTTCGTTCCTGAACATCTTTCATGTATGTCAGTTCATAAAGATTTTTGAGATAATCACTTTTCTTTTTTTCTGAATCAAATTCAAGAATCTGTGGCAAACCGCCATAAGTATAATACTCCTTCCAAACTTCTGATTTATCACCGCCAACTGTTGAATAGAACTCTGAAAAGGAAAGCGGAAATACACGGATTTCGTCACCTCTGCCTCTGAATTCTGTAACAACATCTTTTGACAGAAACTTTGAATTGCTTCCAGAAACATACACATCAACAAAAGGCGTATGCAGGAGACTTAAAAGCACCTCAATAAAATCCTGTACCAACTGAACTTCGTCAAGAATTATGTATGTCGTTTTTTTGTCATTCAGAAGATGTGAATCAATATATTCTAGCAAAGTTTCAGGATTGCGAAGTTTTTTGTTGCGAAGGTCATCAAGAGAGAGTTCTATGATATGTTGTTCATCAACGCCTTTTTCGGTCAGATAATTACGAAAA
Source organism: Spirochaetia bacterium (assembly GCA_022773305.1). Taxonomy (GTDB): domain Bacteria; phylum Spirochaetota; class Spirochaetia; order Treponematales; family Treponemataceae; genus Treponema_D. Next base: position 1,270 of record JALFAW010000180.1, on the reverse strand, counting down.
AGTTTGAAAAGAAGAAAAGATTTTCCACATCGCCGAACACCTGTAACAATTTTTACAAGATTATTTCCTTCGCCTGAAATCAGCATATCAAGGTATTTTTTTCGTTGGATTATCATATTTTACTCCGAAAATTTGTGTTTTACCACGTATTTTCGGAGTAAAATAGCATATTTTTCAGGTTTACTCAAGTGCATTAGTTTATTGATTCGAACTTATCTGCCTTCGATAATAACAATCTCTTCCTCTGTAAGGCTCCATATTCAAGATAACGAACTCTGTAGGAAGTATATTTTCCGCAACCTTTTCCTTCGAGAAATTTCCTACAATGTGTTTTATCTTTCGTATTACTTATTAAATCAACCTTTTTAAATTCTTCATCATCAGAATCTTCATGGGAATTTAGAACCATTCCTTTGCTGATATAGCAATAATCGCCCAAGTGCATATAGGCATGGCGGTTCGTTTCGCGCTTTTTCTGTGTACATTCCGCACATACCACCTCAAAATTTATTTTGAGGTAATGATAAAAAAACGCCAGCCCTGCTAGAAAAGCAAGACTGGCGTTTACTGAGCCATCAGTCTGGAATTGCGTTAGCAATTCTGAATCCTTGTGGCTATTTACTTAATCAACGCATGATATTCCTGCAGAGATTTAACTCCTCCCTCGCCGCCATTACCATTCTTTACCGCCTCAATTCCCTTTACAGCCGCAACAGCCCCGGCAAGTGTTGTGATGTAAGACACTTTGTATTTGAGGCACACTTTGCGGATTGTCTTACGGTCTTCTGCGTAGTTGCGCTTTGCCTTTGGTGTGTTGATTACAAGGCAAACTTCCTTGTTCATAATCAAATCTACAACATCAGGACGGCCGCCACCAATTTTGTTTACAACTTCGCATTTAATTCCGTTTGCGTTGTAGAAATCGGCAGTTCCCTGAGTGCCAATTAAAGTAAAGTCGAGATCTTCAATAATGATGAAGGGGAAAGCCTTCCCCTCGCTCCAGCCCGCTTCGCGGTCTTCTGCTACCCCTTCTCCTAAGAGTCTAGCCCCTTAAAATCCCCAATATAATTCCAGAGAGTTTGCTTGCAAACTCGGTAAGCACGCTTGCGTGCGACCAACGCCCCGACGATTAACATCATCAACTTAAGAATTAAAAACTGTTTTTTTGATTTGCAGAGTACTTATTTGCTTTCCTGAATATCCTTTTTTGAGAAATAGATAATCGTTTGGGAAGCAGATATTTCTGCATGTCTTTTTGTAGGATTTTCAT
>JALFAW010000220.1 GCA_022773305.1 Spirochaetia bacterium | reverse complement strand
GCGCAATAATGCGCTAGACGTTTCTTGGGGTATAGAAACTATTATAATGCCGCTCTCGCGGCAGCCCCAAAAAAAGTCTTTTTGCCCTGTGTCTCACTCCCTCGCGCCAACTTTTATGAAAATATTTTTTATAATGCGTTTGTCCTGCTTTAATTTTGTAAAACGCAAGTTGTTTCAACAACTGAGGATTTACAAAACGTTCGTGCAAGCGAACACGTAAATAAATAGAGTTTTTGCAAAAAACTCGAGACTTAAAATAGATGGCGAAATTTTAGCAATCTATTTTAAACGTTCTTTGAGTTTTAGCATTAGCGTAAAAAAATTGGCTTATGCAAACTGAATTTGTGTTGGAATGTAAATGTTTTGCACGAGCCAGTTGCCAGTTGAGTGTCTACTCTGTAGGGTTTTAAACTGCACAGCGTACCGAGGCTTGAACAGGCACGCGAAGCGTGAGTTGAAAACGATGTTACGTGCTGTTCCTATTTAAAAAAAGGGGTACGACCTTGATTTATGCCTGAATGTTAATATTATGTATGATTACCTTTGGCACGTAACATCGTTTTCAACCGAACGTGAGTGAGCTGTGAAAGGCGACTGACTAACAAAACTTTGCTAAATTAAGAAAAAGTAAAATTTTTTTTTTTTATAAATTCCTCTTGTTTGTTTAGCTTTTTTAATAGATAATGAATTATTAAATTTTTGAAGCTCAGTTTGGATGTGAGGTTTAAAATGAAGGGTTATATTCATCAGTTAGAAAGTTTTGGTTGTGCCGATGGTCCTGGCAGTCGTTTTATTATTTTTTTTAGTGGCTGTCCTTTGCGATGTAAATATTGTCATAATCCTGACACATGGGATATGTCTAAAGGCAAGCAGTATTCGGTAGATGAACTTTTGCAGGAAGCTGAGTCTTGCCGTGCTTACTGGGGTAAGAAAGGTGGAATTACAGTTAGTGGTGGAGAACCTCTTTTTCAGCTTGATTTTTTACTGGAATTGTTCACAGAATGCAAAAAACGCAATATTAATACTTGCATAGATACATCAGGAGCGCCGTTTACTGAAGAAGGAGAATGGTTTGAGAAATTCCAAAAACTTATGGAAGTAACCGATATTCTTTTGATGGACATAAAACACATCAATGAAGAAGAACACATCAAATTGACTGGTAAAACTGGAAAGAATATTCGTCAAATGTTTGAATATCTTGATAAAATTGGTAAACCAATTTGGATTCGCCATGTGCTTGTTCCTGGAATTACCGATAATGACGAATTTTTGACACAAACACGAGATTTTATCCGTACATTGCACAATGTTGAGCGCGTAGAGATTTTGCCTTATCACGGACTTGGTGCAATGAAATACAAAGATTTAGGCATCGATTATCCTCTCAAAGATTTGGAAAGTCCGACTCAAGAAAGAGTTGCAAATGCAAAAGCAATTTTGGAATGTGAAAAATATACAAAATGGAAAGAATAGAGTAGGAAATTTTATCCGTTTATTAATCTTGATTTTTTGCGTTAATGAATAGTTTTTTTTGGAGAAGATATGGGAAAGTACTTAGAAAAAGCAAAAGAAATACGAGCAATTGTTGAACCTCATCATAATTGTGCCCAATCTGTTTTGATGGCATTTTTGGATGATTTAGATTTGGACAGGGAAACTGCTTACAAGCTTGGTTCTTGTTTTGGTTCTGGAATGAAATGCGGTTCTACATGTGGAGCAATTACTGGAGCGCTTATGGCAATGGGACTTTTGGGGTTGGATTCACCAGAAATCACACAAAAATTTTTCCGAGATTTTAAACAAAATCACAGTGGCTTTATCGATTGTAAAGATTTACTTGCAGAGAATGCAAAGACAGAGAATCCAAAAAAAACACACTGTGATGCTCTTGTTTTTGAAGTAGTGGAATATATAGAAAAACTTCTTGAAGATAAATAGGACAAATGTCGAGTTTTAAATTTTTATCCTTTGGGTGGCTTTTTGCTTCGCAAAAAACAGGCTTTTCAGGGTTACGCTATCGCTTCATTCCTTCGCTCCGCTTCGGAACTGGCTTCGCCAGCCCTTACAATCCTTGCCACGGTTTGTAAATCAAATACTCAAAATTGAACCAAAATAAAAAAATCTATAGAGAAATCAAAAGAAACTCAGGGCAAACGCATTATAAAAAATATTTTCATAAAAGTTGGCGCGAGGGAGTGAGACACAGGGCAAAAAGACTTTTTTTGGGGCTGCCGCTGACTCGTGCTGTAAGATTGTCATACCAGAGAACGTATAGTTTGCACGAGCCGAGAGTTTTGGCGATATATTCTTCACCTTCATTAACTGAAATTGTAGTTTTACCAAAACTCAGGAAAAAGCGAGATTTACAATTATA
>JALFAW010000169.1 GCA_022773305.1 Spirochaetia bacterium | reverse complement strand
CAGCGTCAGGCTCTGACTCTTTTGATGGCAACTTTGCAGAAACCAAAAATTCTTTTACTTGATGAACATACTGCTGCTTTGGACCCAAAAACTGCAAAAAAAGTTTTGGAACTTACTGAAACTTTTGTAAAACAAGACAATCTTACCACTTTTATGGTTACTCACAATATGAAAGATGCAATTCGCTACGGTAATCGTCTTATTATGATGATGGATGGAAAAATTGTGTACGATGTTCGTGGTGAAGAAAAACAGAAACTTACTGTGGAAGATTTACTTGCAAAATTCAGTGTAAGCGGTGTTGTGAGCGACAAACTTTTAGGATAATGCTAGAGAATCATAGATTTCTTGTATTTGAGTTGTGTATTCTCTATTTTTATTTCTCACAATCAATGGCTTTTCGTTCTGAAGACGGGGATTTGCGTTTTTTGTTGCCTCAATAAGAACCAGGTTCGGTTCTTTGTCAATAAAAGGATAAACCAGTTGCATTTTTTTTGGTTCCAATCTGAATTCTTTCAAAGTTGTAAATATTTCTGGTAGCCGGAAAGGGCGGTGAATTAAAAAAAATGTTCCATGTGTTTTTAACAGATAGTCAGTGGCAGATATGATGTCTCTGAGTGTGCAAGAGATTTCATGGCGCGCAATTGCTTTTGAGTCTGTGGCATTCTGTTTTCCGTGTTCAAAAATCATGTATGGTGGATTGCAGGTTACAAAATCAATGCTGTTTTTTTTTATTAATTTTGATACATTTTTCAAATCTTGATTTAGAATCTGGATTTTTTCTGTCAATTTATTTTCCAGGATGCTTTTTGTGGCTAATTCTGCAGATTTAGTTTGTATTTCTATTCCAATTATTTTACCAGTAATGATTTTCTTTTCCAAAAGGAGAGGTATGATGCCATTTCCTGAACATAAATCTACCAGCGAACTGTCTTTTTTTAATTTACTTTGAGCAAAATATGACAATAGTACAGCATCTATTCCAAACTGAAAGTCTTCAGTATCTTGAAAAATTTTATTTCTGTTTTGTAGTATGTCAATTTTTTCCAACTATCATTTCCTAATTCTTGTCTGTCAAAAAAGTAATTCATTACATTTATGTGTTCCTAAGTATATTGTGTTAGTTTTAGTTTTTCAACTGGCTGAAGAAGGGCAAACGCATTATAAAAAATATTTTCATAAAAGTTGGCGCGAGGGAGTGAGTCACAGGGCAAAAAGACTTTTTTTGGGGCTGCCGCGAGAGCGGCATTATAATAGTTTCTATACCCCAAAAAACGTCTAGCGCATTATTGCGCGTTTTTGACCTGTGAATCACGACCGGGAGCTAGATATTACAACTAATCATTTTATAATGCGTTTGCCCTAAGGTAATTGTTAGTAAAAGTAAAAAAAATTAATGTTACTGCAGAATCATCTTATCACTTATTATCTGATGATTTTTTATCTGTTTAAAACGGTCAGCTAAATCTTGCAAAGTAAGTTTTTGTTTTTCGGAATCTTTGATATCCATAATGATTTCTCCACCATCCATCATCAAAAGACGATTTCCGTAATCCAAAGCTTGCTGCATATTGTGAGTAACCATCATTACCGTAAGATTATTCTCTTGTGCAAATTTTTTTGTCAATTCCATAACGATGGCTGCATTTGTGGGATCAAGAGCAGCAGTATGTTCATCTAAAAGCAGAATTTCAGGGTTTGAAAGAACAGTCATGAGCAGAGTAAGAGCTTGACGCTGACCACCAGAGAACTGTTCAACATTATCGTTCAGGCGTTCTTCCAATCCCATATTTAATTGCTTTAATTTTTCGCGAAATTCTTCTTTTTTCTTTTTTGTCAGACTGATTTTTAATCCTTTCCATCCTTTTTTACTGCAAATCATCATGTTGTCAGCCAAAGACATTTTGCCAGCTGTTCCTAAAAGTGGATTTTGAAAAATACGTCCGATGTAAGCTGCCCTTTTGTATTCAGGTTGTTTTGTGATTTCCTGTGAATTCAAAAAGATGTGTCCGCACGATGGCTGCAAAGTTCCTGAAATTACGTTGTAAAGAGTAGACTTTCCAGCACCATTAGAACCAATAACCGTGATGAAATCACCTTTATTTATTTCAAGATTAATATTTTTTAATGCGATGTTTTCATCTGACGTTCCTGGGTTAAAAGTGATTCCAATATTTTCAAGTTTAAGCATTTTTTCCACCTTTTTTTGTTTTCAATTTTGCAATCACAAGACAAATAATAATCAAAATGCCAGTAATAAGTTTAAGGTCGTTTGCAGTCAGATGGATGTAGTGACCGTAACGACGTGCCAAAAGCATTAATGCACGATAAATAATGGAACCAATGAGAACACGCAACGTTATCCAGGTGATTTTGTTAGAACGGATAATAAACTCGCCAATCATCAGAGAGGCAAGTCCGCTTACAATGATTCCAGTTCCGCTTCCCACATCAGCAAAACCATTATACATACTTGCAAAAGCTCCAGAAAGCGCTGCAAGTCCGTCCCCAACACAAACTCCTATTCCTCTAACAATCTGAGGATTCACGCCCTGCGAGATTACCATTTGCTGGTTTGAACCGAGGGCTCCCATCGTTAAGCCTAAATCAGTATGAAAAAATAAATCTAAAAGCAGTTTAAAAATCAAGATGAAGATGATTAAAAAAATGAGAATGCCAGTTTCGCTTGGAATATCTGGGAATTTTGTTTCTGTAAATGAAATGATTCTAGAGAAAGTTGTAGGAATTCGCAAAAATGAAATATTTGCGCGATTTGACATAATTCTTAAATTTATAGAATAAAGCATTGTCATCATAAGGATGCCAGCAAGCAAATCTGGTACTTTAAGTTTTGTATAAATAAGAGTTGTGCAGAGACCGGCAACACAGCCACCAAAGAAAGCCATGAAAATGCCGACAGAAGGTGCAAGACCGTGTGTCAGACAAGCCGCAAGAATGCATCCACCCATTGGAAATGCGCCATCTACAGTCATGTCACAAAAGTTTAAAGTTCTGTAACTGATAAACAGTCCCAAAACCATAATTCCGTAAATAAAACCTTCAATCAAGATTGTTTCTATCATAAGAAACATTATAACAAGTTTTTGAAAAATAGCAAGATTTTGGTGTGCAAGTTTTCAGCGCAAGTTACAACTTGTTTTAAATAAAATAGAGGTCTGTCCCTTTTTTTAGCAAAGTTTAGTTAGTCAGTCGCCTTTCACAGCTCGCTACCGCTCGGTCCTTCGGACTCGACTTCGTCGCCTGTTCAAGCCTCGGTGCGCTGTATAGTTTAAAACCCTGCAAATCAGACAGTCAACTGGCGAATTAATCTAAAATCA
>JALFAW010000095.1 GCA_022773305.1 Spirochaetia bacterium | reverse complement strand
AAGTGCGTACGGAACCCTAAAAAGCGCGAGTTTGCAATGCAAACTCGGGACGAGAAATGCTATGCATTTCTCGCTTTTTTTGCGAAGCAAAAAGCCACCCAAAGAATAAAAATTTAAAATTCGACATTTGTCCTGTTAATGATTATAATAAACTTACAGGGTCAACATCATATTCAATATAGACATTATGATTATGCGAATACTCAAATAATAGTTTCCTGGCTGCATTTTGAAGTGGTAAAATAGAATTTCCTTTTAAAAGAATCTGATATCGCCAGGAAGAATTCAGTTTTTCAATTGGACATTCTGCAGGGCCTATAATCTCAACTCCGCGCGGTACATTCTGACTTAAGATTTTTGCAGCATCATTTGAGGTTTCCATTGCTAGTTGTTTGTTAAAACTTCTGAAAACAATTCTTAAAAGACGTGTGAATGGCGGAAAATCAAGCATTTGCCTTTGGCGGATTTCATAGTCGTAGTAATCATCAATGCGATTATGACAGGCAAATAAAACTGGTTCATGATTGGGACAATAAGTTTGAACATAAACTTTGCCGTTTGGAAAATAACGTCCGGCACGTCCAGCAACCTGTGTAATTAATGAAAAAGTTCGTTCTCCAGCTCTAAAATCAGGCATATGAAGTCCAGCGTCCGCAAGAATAACACCAACAAGTTCTAGATTTGGAAAATTAAGTCCCTTTGCAACCATTTGAGTTCCAAGAAGAATATCATATTTATGGTTTTTGAAATCTTCAAGTGTTGATAAAAGTTCATCTTTATTTTTCAATGCATCAGTATCTAGGCGGACAATTCTTGCATTTGGAAATTTTGCTTTTGTTTCGGCTTCTATAAACTCAGTTCCAAAACCAGAAGTTCCGATATCCATGGAACCACATTTTGGACAGGTTTGTGGTGGAAAAATCGACCAGTTACAATAATGACATCTTAATCTGTTTTCATTTTTGTGATAGGTTAGTGGAACTGAGCAGTTTTTACAGACGATTTCGTAGCCGCATGAATTACACCTGAAAAAATGGGTAAATCCTCGTCTATTTAAAAATAAAATGGATTGATGCCCTTTTTCCAATGTTTTTTTTATATTCTCTTCCAGAGGTTTGGAAATGCAGTTTTCTGTTGGATATTTAGTTAAATCGATGCAAATGATTTTAGGCATTTCGCCGCCTGCAAGTCTTTTTGTAAGAGAATGTTTTATAATTGTGCGTTTTTGCATTCCATACCAGGCTTCAACAGAAGGAGTTGCACTTCCCATCACAAGCGGAATATTAAGTTTTGAACATCGATGCATTGCAACTTGTCTTGCATGATAGCGCGGATTATTTCCTGATTTATATGAACCGTCATGTTCTTCATCAATAATTACAAGTCCAAGATTCACAACTGGTGCAAAAATTGCAGAACGGGCACCTATTATTATGCGAGCTTCATTGTTCATAATCCTATGCCATTCGCTTAGCCTTTGCGATGGGGTCAGACCTGAATGTAAAACTGCACAATTATTATTAAATCTTTTTGCAACATCTTTTGCAACTTGTCCTGTAAGTCCTATTTCAGGAACAAGATAAATAACACCTTTGCCATCATCAATCATTTTTTTTGCAAGAGATAAAAAAACTTCTGTTTTTCCAGTTCCAGTAGGACCATAAATATAGTGAAAACCATTTGGATTATCGCAAATATCATTTACACAATTTTTTTGTTCATCTGAAAGTACGTTTTCCACATTTTCAGAAAAATCCTGTTCAAAACTAAAACCTCCGGCGCTTACATCGCGTCTTCCAGAAGGAATCATAGAAAAAACGGCTTCGCCAAGCGTACACAAATAATAATGCGAAATCCATTTAGCCATTTCGATAAGTTCTTCACCAAAAAGAGGCTGTTTATCTATAATTCGTTTTACCGGTTTGATTTTTGATTCTTGAACAGGACAGTTTGGTGGAAGTTTGTCAAAAATATTGATAATAAAGCCTTCTGTTTTTTTATTACCGAACATGATTTCAGCACGTTTTCCAATCTGAGGAACAAGTTCAGGTTTTTCATTTTCTGGAGGAATATATGAATATGTAAAACCTTGATTCACAGGAAGGTTTAAAATGATTTCCAGATAGAGCATAAGCTGATTTAGATAAATTCCTCTAGTTTCGCTTTAAATTTTTTTAAGTCTTCCCATGCCGGGCGTTTTAAATCTGTGTTTCGCAAAAGAGCACTTGGATGATATGTCGGCATGACTGGTATGTTGTTGTATTCAAAAAACTGACCATGACTTTGTGTGATGGAAATACTCTGATTCATAAGTTTTTCAATTGCAATTTTGCCCATGCAAAGAATCATTTTTGGTTTTAGGATATGTATTTGCATCTGTAAAAAAGAAAAACATGCATCCATTTCCTGTGCCGAAGGATTTCTGTTTTCTGGAGGACGACATTTTACAACATTTGCAATATAACAGTTTTTATTTCTATCCAAATCTATGGCATTAAGCATTTTATCCAACAGAATTCCGGCTTTTCCAACAAATGGAAGACCTTGAATGTCTTCATCGTGTCCAGGACCTTCTCCAATAACAAGAACAAGAGGATTCTTTACTCCCATTCCGGGAACTACATTATTTCGAGTACGAGCTAAAACACATCTTGTGCAACGAATCATCTTTTCATTTAAATTTTCAAGTGTGAGTCCATTTGTCTTCTCATTTTCAAGATTGTTCTGCCCAACTGAATTTTTATGCTCTACAATGATTGTTGATTTATTCGATTCGATTGTTTCTAGTATTTTATCATCAGAAAAAGTTGGTTCCTGTTTAAAAACATCACGAGTGTAACCGTAATAGCAGGAATCAGCTTTTTTGAGAAGATTATAAATCAGTTTTTTATCATCACTTGTCATAAAAACCCTTATTCTTGATAACAATTTTCAGAAAAGTTTTAAAAACTCAATCTCTGCGGTCTTCAACATAACCTTCATCTGCTTTGATTTGAGGTGCTTGATTTACAGTAAGTTTAATAATCTCTCGTTTTTTGTAAGATTCTTCTATTAAATCATCAATTTCCAAAGAATCATAAATTTCTTGCGCCATTTCAGGTGTTCCCCGCAAAACTGGATGACGTGGACTAAAAAGAACACAACAATCTTCGTATGGTAAGATTGAAGTTTCATAAGTATCAATAAAATAAGAATCTTTGATGATTTCTTCCTTATCCATTCCGCATAGAGGACGTAAAAGTGGAAACTGTGCAAAATATTCAGTTACTGTCATATTTTCTATTGTTTGGCTTGCAACCTGACCAACGCTTTCACCAGTAATAATGCATTTTGCTTTACAGCGTTTTGCAAGTCTGTTTGCAACTTTCATCATGCAGACACGAAGCATTAAAGTGGACCAGGCTTCAGGAGCTTTTTCCTTGATTTTCATCTGGACATCAGTAAATGGAATAACATTTAAATAAGTTGTAATTCCATAATTACTAAGTTTTTGTGCAAGTGTTACAACTTTTTGTTTAGCTTCCTCAGAAGTATAAGGGTAAGAATGAAAATAGCAACATTCAATTTTCATTCCACGTCGAAGCATTCTATAGCCAGCAACAGGAGAATCAAGCCCGCCGCTCAAAAGCAAAAGTCCTTTTCCACTCGAACCTACAGGAAGACCTCTACAACCAATATTTGAATCAACATAAACAAAAACTTTTTCACGCACTTCCACATAAATTGTTGTGTCGGGATTGTGAACATCAACTTTCATTATAGATTCAACATCACCAGCTGCTTCACAGCAAATCTGATAAGAATTGAGCGGAAAACTTTTGTCAGCACGACGTGCATCGATTTTAAACGTTTTGCAGCCTCGTGAAACTTCTTTCTGAGCAAGGGAAAAAACAGCTTTGTTGATACTTTCAAGAGATTTTTCGCAGACTGTAGTTTTTGCCCATCCTGTAATTCCTAAAAGATGATTTAAACAAAATTCAACACGCAAAGAATCATTTTCATCACAATCAATATAAAGACGTCCAGCTCTAAGTTCTATTTTAGCATTCAAACCTGTTAAATATTTTTTTGTATTCTGAACAAGCAGATTTTCAAATTCTTTTAAATTTGAGCCTTTTAATGTCAGCTCTCCAATTTTTGCAAGATAAGTCATATGTTAATTATATCAAAAAAAAATAGATTTTAATAGAGTAATTTTGAGTTTTTGATTTTAATTAACTTAAAAATATTTCTTCCATTTTTTGTAAAGTTCTTCGGGCGTTGTCATAAGTTCTGCATTTATTCCCAGGGATTTTGCTGCATCAATATTGTTTTGTTTATCATCAACAAAAAATGTTTCTTCTGGTTTGTAATCTTCAGCTTCCAGAATTAATTCAAAAAAATGAGGATTTGGTTTAGCACAGTTAATTTTATTTGAAGCATAAGTTTTATCGAAAATTGCATAATCTCCGCGTTCTGTGTGATTTTCCCAATGACTTTGAATTGTATTTGTGCCGCATACAACTCTGTGTTTTTTTCTCAAGTTTTTAATAAGTTCGCACGTTTTTTCTTGAATTTTTGGATTAAAATAGAGTCTAAACAAATCTATTTCAACTTTTGGAATGTTTTGAATTTGCACTTCGTGACTTGATTTTACTTTGCCACCTATTTTTAAAAATCCATCGAAAAGATTGCGCTGCAAAGATTCTACACGGGAATTGAAAGTTTTCCAAAAATCTACAGTTGAAATGTTGCCAGTTTCTAGTTTGTCCCAAATATTATCATTGTGCTGATTACAAATGTTAAAAAAATCTTCTTTTGTAGTATTAAGTTTACTAAAAATAACTTGCATATCAAAAGTGGTTGTAACAACGCCACCCATATCAAAAATAAAAAGCATATAATCATTATAAAATAAAAACTATTTCAATTCTAGTGGTTTTTTTTGTAAAAAAAGAATATAATTTGTTTCATGAGTACTAATTTATTTCCACGAGTTTTTTTAAAATCAAAAGAAGAAAAAGAAATTTTGCAGGGATTTCCATGGGTTTTTGATAACGAAATTTCTCATTTAAAACATAGAAATGATGAGAAAAGTGAATGGAAAAATGAAGAATTACAAGAATGTTCTGTCGAAGACGGAAAAATTGTAGAAGTATATACAAAAGCCGGTGGTTTTCTTGGAACAGGAGTTTTAAATAAAAAATCAAAAATAACTGTCAGAATTTTTGATAACCAGCATGCAGATAAAATTTGTGAAAATCTTGATTTATATTGGGAAACAAAAATTTTAAACGCATACAAAATGAGAAGTAATTATTTTGCAAAAGAAGATTCTTATCGTTTAGTTTTTGCTGAAGCTGATTTGATTCCAGGATTTATATGCGAACATTTTTGCGATGAACAGGGAAGAGTTTTTCTTGTAGTTCAGTTTCTTTCGCTTTCCTGTGAAATTTTTAGAAAACAAATTCTTGCAGCTTTGCAAAAAGTATGCAAACCAAATGGAATTTTTGAAAGAAGTGATCTTTCGGTTCGTGAAAAAGAAGGTTTGCCCCTTGTTTCAGGTTGGATTGGAAGAGAATATGAAACAAAAATTACGATAATTGAAAATGGCATAAAACTTGATGTAGATTTATTGAACGGACAAAAAACAGGATATTTTTTGGATCAAAAATTTAATCGTCAGGTGGCAGCCAAATTTTGTAAAGGAAAACGCGTTCTAGATACATTTACTCACACAGGTGCATTTGGCTTGAATGCTGCAATGGCTGGTGCAAAAGAAGTAATTTCTGTAGATATTTCTCCTGAGGCAGTAGAAATTGTAAATCACAATATTCAGATGAATCATCAGAAAAAAGTAATGAAAGCAGTTTGTGCTGACGTTTTTGATTTATTAAAAACTTACGAAGCAGAAAATAAAAAGTTTGATGTTATAATTCTTGATCCACCTGCATTTACAAAATCAGCTAAAATGATAGAAAAAGCTTATGGTGGTTACAAAGAAATTAATCTTCGGGCAATGCGTTTATTAACAGAAGGTGGGATTTTGATAACCTGTTCCTGTTCATATTTTATGGAATCTTCGATGTTCTGTGATATGATTATGCACGCAGCTATGGACAGTCATAAAAAAGTGCAAATTCTTGAAAAAAGGGGAGCAGGTCCTGATCATCCTGTTTTACTTGGTTATCCTAAATCTGAATATTTAAAATGTGTGGTTTGTCGTGTCATATAATTGTGTTGTTATTTTAGGGCCTACAGCTGTAGGAAAAACATCGATTGGAGTTTCAGTTGCTCATGCTCTTGATGGCGAGATTATTTCTGCAGATTCAAGGCAGACTTACAGGCGTCTTGATATTGGCTCTGGAAAAGATATTTGTGAGTATTGTGTAAATGGAAGACAAATTCCTTATCATCTTATTGATATAGTAGATTTGCCCGCTGAGTATACTGTTTATGATTATCAAAAAGATTTTTATAAAGCATTTGAAGATATAATTCAAAGAAAAAAAAGACCAGTAATTGTTGGCGGAACTGGAATGTATCTTGATGCAATTATCAGAGATTATAAACTTGTAAACTTAGAGGAAGATGAAGCGCTTCATGCAGAACTTGAATCTACTCCGTTAGAAGTTTTGTGCGAGCGTCTTTTAAAAGAGCAGCCTGATTTACATGTAAAAGCAGATTTGCAGGAAAAAGAACGTGTTATTAAGGCGATTGAAATAATCGAAGCAAAAAAAAGAGGAAATGATACGACTTCAGATTATCGCCCGATAATTAATCCTTTTATAATAGGAACAACAATTAGCCGCGAACAACTATGGCAAAATATTTCTAAAAGACTCAAAGAAAGACTAGATGAGGGAATGCTTGATGAAGTTAGTTCAATTCATGAAGATGGCATAAGTTGGGAACGACTTGAAAAATTAGGTCTGGAATATCGTTACTGTTCATTATTTTTGCAAGGAAAGATTGCCACCAAAGATGAACTGTTTGAACAACTTTTTATTGCAATCAGACAATTTTCAAAACGTCAGCAGACATGGTTTAGAATGATGGAAAAAAAAGGTGTGAAAATCCATTGGCTTGAGCCTGCCTCTAAAGAAGAAAGAATAAATCAGGCTCTCCAATTGATTTCAAAAGAAAGTTTTGATTGATTTAAGATTAAGCGTTTGCTGCAATTTTTACTGTTTCTGTTATTTCAGTTAAATAGCCAGTGCGAATACAACTGTCAAAAAGTTCTTTTGAGATGTAGTCAGTTTTTACATCTTCATAGCCGTCTAAATCACGAACGATTTTTACTACAAAACCGTCTTCCATTTCGCGCAAAATTGTCATATAGTCAGTATTTTTTCCAATGCTTTTAAGTGTGTAAGTTTTCATATTTTCTTACCTCCCGTATTGAATAAGAAATTTAACACAAAATTATCTTGAAAAAGGTTTAACAAGATGCCATTATTTATATAATCGGATGTTCAAAAAAAAATGTTAGAAAAATTTGTAAAAAAATTAAATTTTGATGCACATTTTCATTATGCTGATTGCATGAATCTTGGAATTTGTATTTTTCCAGATGATTTTATGGGAATTTCGTGTGCTCATTGTGAAAAAGAATGGGAAATTCAAAAAAAATCTCCTGCTTATATCATAAAATCTTTTGGTCTTCATCCTCAGAATGTCAAAAATTATAATATTTCTTCTATGGATTTTCTAGAAAAATTAGTTGCAGGAAAACAAATTTCATTTATTGGTGAATGCGGATTTGATTTATTTTGCGATGAATATAAGATTTTTGAAAAAAAGCAAGATGAAATATTTAATATTCAAATTGAAATGGCAATAAAAAATAATCTTCCCGTTGTAATCCACTGCAGAAAGGCAAATCACAAACTTTTTAAGTATAAAAACCAACTTTCAAAACTGCCGGAAGTTCTTTTTCATTCATTTATGGGACCTTCAGCAGAAGCGTTGAGCCTTTTGAATTCTGATATCAACGGATATTTTAGTTTTGGAAAACAGGTTTTCAATGGAAATAAAAAAGTACTAGACTGCATTAATACTCTCCCAGCTCAAAGAATCCTTTGCGAAACAGATGCACCTTTTCAATATTTAAAAGGAGAAAGTTTCACTTCTCCAGATGAAATTACAAAAATTCAAAAAAAAATATTTGAAATGATTGAAAGTCGTGTTAAAAATCAAAAGTGCAAAAAAAATATCTTTTCTAAGCCAAGTTTTTTTTGTATAATATAATTTATGAATACTACAAAACAGTTTGAAAATTATAAAATCATTACTTTTATAAATCTAGGTGCTTCAGTTTTATTTTCTCTTCTTCTTATTAATTTTTCATGGGATATTTCTCTTATAGCTTTCCCAATTGGTGTTGCCTATTGTGCTTTAACAGTTTTGCTTTCTTTGAAAATGATTATAAAAACAGATGGTAAATTGATTTATAAAGTAATAAAACTTACAGAATACCTGCCTTATGTATTTTTTATTACATTTATTTTACGAAGAGCCGGAAAAAATGGAACTCCTTTTTTTTATGATGTTATTACTGTGCTTTTATGGTTTGTAATTTTTGTATGTTCTTTTTTAACTTCACGAAAACTTTATCCCAAAAAGAATACATTATTAGTAAAAGGTTGGAAAATTGCACCTGAAGAACGAAAATTTACAGGTTTGAATAAAATAATTTTTGAAATAATTGATTGGATTGATGCTTTAGTCTGGTCAATTTTTACAGTATTGATTTTCCAGATTTTTGTCCTGCAGTTATCTGAGATTCCTTCAGAATCTATGGTTCCGACTTTCCTGATTAAAGATCGTGTTTTTGTAAGCAAAATTGATTGCGGCCCAAAATTTCCACTGACAGATGTTGGACTTCCAGATTTTAGAAAATATAAAAGGGGAGATACAATTGTTTTGCGAAATCCTCATTACAGTTTAGACAGAAAATCTGAAGTGAAAACTGTAACTTCGCAACTTGTTTATATGCTTTCATTGATGACAGTAAATTTAAACAAAGATGAAAACGGAGAAATGAAGGCTGACCCACTTGTAAAACGCATAACAGGGCTTCCGGGTGAGCAATTAGTAATGCAGGATGGAGTTTTGTATGTGCGCACAAAAGATAGTGATGATTTTATTCCGTCAAAAATTGATGAGAAATTTGCAACTTGGAATTTAAATGCTGTTCACCCAAAAGAAAAACAAAAAGTTCAAAGTTTTCCACTTTCTTCACAAGATTATCAAAAAATGATAGATTTTGAAGATGAACGCAGACAGTTTGATTTGAATGCAGCATCAATAAGAGCCGGAGAAATTGTTCGAGAAATTTCAAAATATACAGATAATAATAATCTTCCTGGTGATTTTTCTACTCCAAATTTGTGGGAATATGATTTGTTTATAAATGTTCAACAGATTGCAGCAAATATTATTTACAAAACTGGTGGTATTGATTGGTTTGAAAAATTTATGACTTCATGGATAGAAAATAAAAACAAAAACAGAGATTATTACCAGCAGTCGAATTTCACATTGAATGTCATGACAAAACTTACTTTTGGTGAAATGGTTTTGCGTTATGCACAGCTTTTGAATTCAGGTGTGAGTTTTTCAAACTTGAATAGTGATGAACAGATAAAATCCTGTTTTCAAAAAGCTGAGACTTTAAACTGGTATATTCAAATGCTTTTGGATGAAAGAAATATGCCACTTTTCCCGGAAAATGATTCAAACGGAAATCCTCAATACATTCCTGAAAACTGTTATTTTATGATGGGAGACAATCGTTTTAATTCTCTTGATTTGCGTCATTCTTACGAACAGACTTTGAAACCTCTTTGTAATGATGATAAAATGTCTGTGACCTACTATTCAATGATGTCACCACAATATATCAATAAAAAATATATTATTGGTAAACCAGTGTTTAGATTCTGGCCACTAGGAAGATTTGGAAAAGTGTAAAACACTAGATTGTTAAAAATAAAAAAAGGAAAAAGCTTAAAATAATTTATGAATAAAAAAAAACTCAAACAGTTAAAGATTGCTGTTTGAGTTTTTTTTAATTTAATTGTCTGTAATTTAATTGTCTGTAATTTTATTTATTTCTAATTTTTTTGTTTATCGTCCGCAACACTGTTTGTATTTTTTGCCACTTCCACAAGGACACGGGTCATTTCTGCCAACTTTTGGCATTGTTCTTCTTACTGTTATGTTATCTCCCTGTGATCTTTGGTTTGTAGCACTGTTTACAGCCTGTCTTCTTGCCATATCTCCATTAAAACTTGAGCGTGCTGAATTCTGGGAGTTTACGGCAGCTGATTGTTGTGCAAAACTGGAACTACTTTCGTTATGCTGAGCATTTACATTGTTCATCTGTTGTTTTTGAGCTTCAATCATGCGTTTTCGCTGTTCTGCTGCTTCAGGAGAAAGCTGAATGCGCACTTTAAATACTCTTGACATAACAGTGTGTCTTATAGTTGAAAGCATTTCATCAAAAATATTAAATCCATCGATTTTGTATTCTGTTAATGGATTTTTAGAACCGTAAGAACGAAGTGAAACTGCTTCTCTTAAAACTTCCAGAGTTTCCAGCTGATCGAGCCATTTTTTTTCGATAATCTGAACATACTGATATCGAATGAACATATTCAGGTTTTCTTTACCTGCAAGAGTTTCTTTTTCAGTAATATCATTTTGCAAAGCTGCAATAACACCTTCTCGAGTCATATTTTCTG
>JALFAW010000090.1 GCA_022773305.1 Spirochaetia bacterium | reverse complement strand
CGTGGCAAGGATTGTAAGGGCTGGCGAAGCCAGTTCCGAAGCGTAGCGAAGGAATGAAGCGATAGCGCAACCCTGAAAAGCCTGATTTTTGCGAAGCAAAAAGCCACCCTAAAAATAAAAATTCAAAACTCGACATTTGTCCTTTTAATATTTTTTATCTATATCCAGTAAAATATCAGCCGTAAGTTTATCATCAGTAAAATGAAGCACAACAAGATTTCCTGTTTTCTCTGCTGTAATATTTTTTTTATTTAAAAACTTATAAACATAAGAATTCTCATTTTTATTTTCCTGAACAATATATGGTTCTACATTATAAAAAACTGTCGAACCTTTTGAATTTTCTGCTGAAAAAAGCATGTAAAATGTTTCTTTAAAAGTTTTGTTATCCGCAAAATATTTCCTATCAGCCGTAAATAAAAAAGAACCATCAGCTTCTGTATCACTGAAAAAAGTCTTTGTCAACGAATTTGAAATGTCGTAACCGTTGATTTTAAAACGAAGGACAGCTGGTTTCCGCTGTTTAAAATTTTTTGAATCTGTCTGAACATCACTAAGTTCCTGTTTTTCAACATCACTTGCTTTTTTTTGTTGATTTTTGAGATTTTCCAGTTCTGCCAATACTTGCTTCAAAAGAAAATTCGTCGTGGAGTTTGAAGAGTAATTCTGCAAACCTGAGTCACTCATCATAGAATCTAAAAGTGAATCTGACAAAGAACCTGCGCCAGAATTATTTTGTGAACTATATTGTATGGAAGAAAGATTTCCAAACAACCCTGAATCATAAAGTGTTGAAATATCTGATGCGGTTAAGGTGGAACTTAAACTCGAATCAAGTAAAGTTTTTGCAATATCAACAGACTGATTTTTTATAACAGTTTCATTCTGTTTTTGACTGCCTTCCGATTTTTTACTTGAGCTTTTCTGTTTATTTATTTTTGACGGAAAAGAAGGTCTGTAAAAACTGCCATCCTGCGAAACAGAAGGAAAATCAGGCATTGAAGGCATGGACGGCATTTCAACTGTTTGTGAAAAACCAAAATGCATAATGAAAGAAAAAATCATAATAATGATGAAAACCTTTTTGGTTTTAAAGATTTGCAAGACTTTCCTCCACGTATTCAAGCCTTTGTGTAAGCTGAGCAATAGTTTTTTCCAAACGAGATTTTTCTTTTTCAAGTTTAGTTTTTGGATCTTGTTCCCGCGCACTTGCTGATTTTTGTTTCATCATCTGGCGGATTGTAGAAGGACTTTTTCCCCCGTCCAGAAAATCTTTTTCCACTTCAGCACGGTCATCTTTCTTTTTTACATTCGCAACAATTTTCATATTCTCAAAGCCAATTGCTGGATTTATGTCGCACGCAGAAACTTTTCGTATATCTTTTGCAGCATTTCTAGGAAGGCACAAAACTCTGTCGATATAATCTTCGTATCTTACATCAGCTTTCTTGCACAAATCAAAAGCACGGGCAAGTTTTTTTCCAAATTCTTTCATCAGTTCGCCGTTTTTTTCCAGATAATTCACTTTTATATCTTCAGTGAGTGCTTTTAGTTCTGCATTCTCCTCCCAGCCGATGGAATAAAATCCTTTTTGTTCGGCAATTGCAAGCAAATCTCCAAATTTTGCCCAAAATTCCTGAGTATGAACTTTGCAGCCACCTGCACAATTAGCCGCTGGATTTTGAGCAAGTTTTTCCACTGTCACAAGATGATGAGTATATTCGTGAATTGCCGTATACACAAGCATATTATCTGATTTCAGGTTTAAATTGTGAATGAAAATTTCGTGAGTATCAGGTTTATAAAATCCGTTTACCCGCTTGCTTTCTTTTCCCGTTTGAATAACAGAAAATTCGATATCGCAAGGTTGAATTTCAAGTAAAATTTCTTTTATTCTTTCGTTTGTCATTATTCCCCCAAAAATCCCATTTTATTTAATATGATTGAAGCCGAAACTGTAGCCGCTGTTTCTGTCCTCATTATTCTTTCACCCATTCCGCAGCGAACATAACCATATTTTTCCAATAGATTTCGTTCTTTATCTGTCCAGCCTCGTTCACTTCCAATTGCAGCCACGCATTCACTTGATTTCAAAACATTTTCGTTTTTTTCAAGTGCTGTATTCAATGAACAAGCTGGATTCACATTATCCAAAGCAATCTTGATAATCTGACAGCCAGCTGATTGTTTTTCCAAAGATGATTTTTGAAGCGTTTCCAGACATTCTGTCAAATTCTGATGTAAAAAAAGTTCAGGCACATTTGTACTCCCCGCTTGAACAGTTCCATCCAAAAGCATTTTGTAAGCCGAACCTTTTTCCACAAGATTTGATTTCATATACGATTTTTCACCAAGGTCTGTCCCTGTTAAATGTACTTCATAAACTCCAAGAGCAGCAATATCTCTCAAAAGCCTTTTTAACTGAATAGGACGTGGAAAACCAATAATCATTTTCAAAGGATTTAATAATTTTCCACTTCCTTTTTCTTCAAAATCAAAATAAATAGCATCTTCTATTTTATTAATTGTGGCAATTCCACTTGCTCCATTAATAACACCAGCAGTAAAAGAATC
>JALFAW010000026.1 GCA_022773305.1 Spirochaetia bacterium | reverse complement strand
GGATTTTAAGGGGGTAATAAAACTTGATTTTATACCCCCTT
Source organism: Spirochaetia bacterium (assembly GCA_022773305.1). Taxonomy (GTDB): domain Bacteria; phylum Spirochaetota; class Spirochaetia; order Treponematales; family Treponemataceae; genus Treponema_D. The sequence continues at coordinate 2,045 of JALFAW010000026.1, read as the reverse complement.
AGGAGAAGGGGTTGTGGCGAAGACGCTGACGGCTGAGCCCAAGGGGAAGGCTTTCCCCTTCAATATTCAAAATAATCTTGACGAGTGCATACTGAATTTTCATTGGTATGAAAACTTTTAGCACGTGCAGGGACAGACCTTGATTGTTCTTAAATTAGTGGACTGGTGGTTAGAGCTGTGATAAAGAACAGAGGGACATATTTTTTTCTTATTCGAGTTTTTTTACCACATATAAAAAGATTAATTAAAATAAGCCTAATACCCAGAATTAAATTATTTGCAATTGGTCTTCTTTTACGAAGCATTGTAAAAATAAGATTTGTACACCTGCTGCTTGAGCGGATTCTAGGGCACTAGCAAATTCAGGATGAGTTTCTATATTGGTTAAAACTTTTTGTACGCCAGGGATTTGGATTACGAAGGCAAGATAGCATTTGTAACCTTTTTGACTAGCTTGTGCGAGTTCGTGTAAGTGTTTAACGCCTCGTTCTGTTGGTGCGTCTGGAAAATATCCGATTCCATTTTTTTCTAAGGTGCATCCTTTTACTTCCATAAGATATTTTTGAATTTGAGAACCAAATTTTTTTTCCATGTAGAAATCTATGCGGGAGTTTCCGTAGGTGTATTCTGGTTTTATGAAATCGTAGGAATGTTGAGGTGGAAGATTTTTTAGCCACTCGAGTACTACTTTGTTTGGAGCCTGACTGTCCATGTTGATTAGAACTTTTGTTTTGTTTGTAATTTGTGTTTTATTTTCAGTTTTTTCTTGCGTTTTGCAAAGGGGATTATCTTGTGATAATTCTTTATAAACAGCAATTAAATCAAATTGGGTTTTTCGGCTTTCGTATCCAGGTCGATTTCTAAAATCTTCTAAAATGACTGTTGAACCTGGTAACAGGAGTTCTTTGCAACGGCCTGTATTTTTTACATGAACAGTTTGTAGCTGATTTTCTATTTGGACGTGCGCTATAAAACGGTTGGGACGATCTACAAAAATTCCTGTTACTGTTTTTTCATACTTCATGTTAGCAATGTATCATAATTATTTAAATTAAATAATTACTGTAGGGGCATTGTTTTATCTTTTAAATGTACTTGTTAGATTACTGAAGGCCTCTTTTCTGGTTTCGACATATTCCTTTTTTATGCTGACTCCTATGGGTTGTATGGTTCCATAATGTCTTAGCCATTTTCCATTTGGTTGAAGTGAAATATTACAGAGTATGTTTCTTTTACAATAAAGAACAGAATTTTCTGACCTTGCTAATCTGATATGCCAGCCATTGATATCTTCTGGAGGTTCAAATAAATCTGTTAGAAATATTTCTTTTCGTTGTGCGTATTCTTCTTTTTCTTTTTTTCGTATTGGGTGATAAAAAGTTTTATTGCTTAAATATTCTTCTAAATTGTAGGAAATTTTGAGGAATTTGTAATATCCTGAGTTTTTACAAGTTGAAATAAATTCTTCCAGTTTAATTCCAGTTTCATTAAATCCATCATCAAATTTATCAAATACAATGTAATTGTATTCTGTTTCTTTATTTGGATGTGTGATGGAATATTTTTTATATTCAAAGCCCGCATTAATTATTTGTTCTTCTAGTAATTTTGCTTTTTCTGTGTTTTTTCGATTTTTTTCATTAACATCCGGATTAAATGTACTGATTATTGCGTATCCATTTTTGCTTTTTTCTAAAAGAATTGTTTTTAATCGTGTGTTGTAGTCCATATTTGGCCCCCTTTAGCAGATTGATTAAATTTTCAGTCCTGCAATTAGGCAATAAATCGACTGAAAATATTTTGTTTAATATTAATATAGCGATATTTATTATTTTGACAAAATTTTTTTTGAAATTGTTATTGTGAGTTGTTGTTTAACCAGATACATTATTTCGTCAACATCGTTAATTGCATCTTTTAGAGTTAATTTTTCGTTTATGGTTGATTTAAAGTTACGGCAGGGACTCCAGATTCCAGGATTTTTGCGGCATATTTTTTGCATACCTTCTAAAACTGAAATTACATAATCGACACTCCAGCTTGAA
>JALFAW010000025.1 GCA_022773305.1 Spirochaetia bacterium | reverse complement strand
AAATCTCTGCAAGGTGTAGACTCCGGTATCTTTACGCTTGCAGTTTTTTCAACGCTGGAGGCATTCTTTCGTGAAAAACTTGGGAATACTGTAGATAACACCACAAAGTTTTATGAGCTTTTGGATGAATACCGGGAACGTTACTCTGTTCATAATCCAAAGGAATATCAGCTTTTTCGTGATATTCAGAATAATCAGAAAAATACTAATCAGGTTCGACATCATTTTAAAAATCTTTCTGTAGAAGAAGCTAACAGTGCGGCTTTTTTGCTTTCGCAGTTTGCAACTATTTTTAATCTGCCTAATCTTACTCAAATAAATCAGCTGGCGGTAAATCTGAAAATTTGGGATTCAAGAAAATCTCCTGCAGAAACTGCAAGGGAACTTGAAAAGGTTAATCAGGAATTAAAACGGCTTTCTTCGTCTAACGCGGATATGGCTCAAAAAGTTGAAGAACTGGAATCAAAGAAAAAAGAGCTTGAACTTGTTTCTGCAAAACTTAGAACTTTGCAATTAGATTATGAGCAGCAGATTACTAAAAACAAGCAGAATAAAGAGCGCATAGATGAACTCCGGCGCGAAAAAAATGAAGTAGAACAGGCGAATCGTAAAACTCAAAAAGAACTCCAGACTCAGATAGAAAAACTAACGGACGCAGAAACCTATATCGACAATCTTTCACGTTTGGCCTGTTATACCCGCACCCGTTACGATTATGAGCAGTCGCTTGTTCATCTTACCCGCCAGCAGCAGTCAATTGTAAATCAGGTAAGATTCAGTCGTGACTTTCTTGTAAAAGGAAGTGCTGGAACAGGAAAGTCTCTTGTGCTTCTGAAAACACTGGAAAAACTGATTCAGCAGAATAAACAGAGTCTTTTTGATGGTGAAAAATCAATCAAGCTGATTACATTTACACACAGTCTTGAAAAATATAACAAATATGTTGCTGCCTTACTTAATATCGAAAATCCGCTTGAAGAAGAAATAATTGGAACTTCCGAAAGCTATGTGAACAAGATATTGAAGGATGCTTTCCCTTCTATAAAATTGACTTACACGCTTCCAAAAATCCTGGATGTTGAAAATGACAATCCTCTTGGTCAGGATATCTGGACTGAGCTTGATAAATTTATTCTTCCAAAATGCGTTACTCAAAAAGAATACTGCGAAGAAAAAATCCGCCGTACAGGAATGAAAAAGGCTCAGAATGCTGGAAAACGTAAAGCAAGCTGGGAAGCTGTAGAAACAATTTTTACTGAATGGAATAAACTTGAAGAGCAGCCTGTTCAATACGCAATTTATAAACTAGTTCAGAAAATAGAAAACGGGGAATATACAATCCCTGAAGAACTGAAAACTGATTATCTTTTTGTCGATGAAGTACAGGATTTAACTGCGACAACTTTGCGTCTTATTCGAGCAAGTGTTCGTGAGAGCATGATACTTGCAGGCGATAATGACCAGTCAGTTTTTCAACCGGGCTTTACCTGGAACAGAGCAGGAATTGATATAAGTGGGCACTCGAAAATTCTGAATATCAATTTTAGAAGTACGAATCAGATAAACGAAGTTGCAGAAAAATATCGGACGACCATAAAAGGTGCAGATGAAGAAAATATGCCTGAAACATTCCGCCTTGGACCTCCTGTGGAACTTCACGAAAATAAAAATCAGAATGACTCTTTTGCACAGATGATTTCGACTGTAAAAATGTGCATCAATTCTCTCAATTATGAGCCGGAAAATATCTGTCTTATTGCTCCAAGAAAATCACCTTTGGAACAGTTAAAGGAAAGTCTGAAAAATCAGCTTGATTTGGACAGTGCTTTTGTAAATGAACCTGATTTTGATTTCTCAAAGACTGGTATTATCCGTCTTGCTACAACTCAAAGCTGTAAGGGCTTGGACTTTCCTGTTGTTCTGTTCTATCTTGACCACCGGGCACATTTTGTTGATGTGTTTGATGAAGCTACGGCAGATAAAATGAATCGTAATATGATTTATACGGCAATTACACGAAGTATAGAAATGCTTCATGTCTTTACCCTGTCAGATTCAACTGCGGCACCGATAAATGATTTAAAAGCAATCTTGAAAACTGAAACAAAATAAACTCATAAATAAATATTATCCCTTGGAGGTATAAAAATGATAGATATTACAAAACTCACTAAATATATAGATGAAAACTTTGTTGATGAAGAATCGACCGAAGAAAAAGGAGCAAACCTTTTTTCCTTAAACTCAAATCCGCTGGTTGATTTTGCACGTGCTATAACTGGAAAAAAATCGTTTGGCCCGAAGTCTTGCGGGATAAGTCCGTTAAGTCATCCTGGGTTCAAGAGTATAGAAAAGAAACTAAAAACTCCAAGTTACGAAGATTTTATTTCTCGTCTAATGTATTATATCAATGAGAAAAATATGACTCACCCGCAGGTATATATTGCAGCTGGAATGACACCTGATTGTTTTTCAAAAATTATTAGCGGAAAGACTAAGACCCCTAAAAAGGAATCTATTGTTGCACTTGCTCTTGCTCTAAAACTAAATTATGACGAAGCAACGGATTTGCTTTCAAGTGCTGGTCAGACTCTTTGTGGATTTAAGCAGGATGTTATTTTTGAATTCTGTTTTAAAACAGGTCCATATTCCATAGATGAAGTAAACGAAGCTCTGGTACATTTTCATTTTAAACCGATTGGTGGAAGACAATAGGAATCTTCAATGTATGAATAACCCAAGGTGTATTTCTCACCTTGGGCTTCTTGTTAGTTTTTCTGCTGATGAACAACCACTTGAGTTTTTTTTGGGACAAAAAAAGATTTATTAACAATAGCAATAGAACCTCGGTTTTTACATCCCAATACAATTTTACGGGCTACAAGAACTAACTTCTTTCCAGAATAATCTTCCGCCATTTTTTTCGCTTCATCGATATTTTTAGCGATGCAGCGCAGGTCTTTTTTTTCATCGAGTGAAAAAGTTGCTTCTACAGATTCTTTTCTAAAAATCAAAGTCGTGCTCCTGTATTCTTTCTACTGATTCATCAAGTGCATCGCAGATTTTTTCTGATGTGTCCTGAATTACATCTCCAACAAAGGCAAGTGCTTCAATCACTTTCTCCGGAAAATCAGAAAGATCTGCGTCAAAGTCATCATCAGAGTCGGCATCAAAATCTTCTGATTCATCATTTGACGTTTCTTCAGATTCTTCTTCACCATCATCCTCGCTTGCAATATCTCCGTGCAAACGCATTTCTTCAATTAGCGAAGTTGCCTGTTCAACAGTAATTTCAAGAGCCTCTGCCAAAGCTTCTGGTTCTTCATTACCGCTTGAAGCAACAAATTCAAAAGCCTTATCATATAGCTCTGATTTGCCAGTTTTTCCCAAGATCGTAGATATACCTGCAAAAAGCTTTCCAGAAGTTTCAGACATTGCTTCCAAAGGATTTTCTTTAATTGCATTATCACGTTCAACAAGTTTTTCAGCAATTTCCAGAGGAATGTCAAATTCATCTGCCACTTCCTGCGGATTTTCTGAATCAAGATAAAGCATTTCCAGAAGGGATGTATCTCCGTTTCTTCTGTAAAGATTCATAACAAGTCTGTTGCTCTTATCAAATCCTTTGCGGATTTCCTTAAGTTTCTTTTCACTGATAGCCATAAGCGTGTCTCCTTTTATTTTTTTTGTATTTCAGGATTTTTCTCCAGAAAGATACTTTCCTGAAACACCTTTTATGCCAGTTCTTCAAAATCTTCCTGATAATAAGGATCCATGTCTGAGAAATACAAATTTTCAATTTCGCTCATCTCATCGCTGATTTTTTCAATGGTGACTTCTTCCTCGGGAAGCGATTGAATATATAAGAGTTCGTTGTAATGCTTTAAAAGATTGTGTAGAGTATCATCTTCAGAAAGAGTTGAAAGATTTTTCTTATTGACATATCTACAAACTGTGTATTCGCAATCCCGAACAGCGTTAGATAACAGACGATATTTTTCTTTATATTCTTTTCCAGATTTTCCAAAACTGGTTCGGAACATAAATTTGATTTTATGAATGCGTAAATACATTTTCGAATAGAAAAAGTCTGGATCTTTAAAATAAAGGATAAGAAGAGAAAGCATAATTAATGCATTCAAAAAAAGTGCAGTGCAGATTGAACTATTCATCATATCAAATCCTCCAGTTCATCTTTAAGACAGCCAACAAGTAAGACTCCGGCTGCAAGAAGTCCCAATCCTCCAACTTTACTTACAAACTGTTCTACCTGCGAAGAACGTTTTTCTCCGTAACGGCACCAGTTTGCAAAATGTTCGCAGTTGTTCCAGGGTAGTGCATATTTTCCCTTTTCTGTTCCAACCGCACCTAACGCACGCATTACTGTTTCCTTACGGCTGTAAGATTCACAACATCGTGTTTCAATCTGGATTTCATCATTCTTGCGGAAGTTTTCGAGACTTGTTTTTCTGATGCAGGCCCGCTTTTCAGAAAGCTCAAATCCTTCTCCTCCTGAAAAATGAACCACAGTGTCATTACCAACGTAAACGCCGTAATGCTTGTAAATGCCTCGGTTTACGGAAAGTACGTCACCGGGCATCGGTTTGTTTTCGATTCTGTTCATGGTTATAAGATAATGGGGAATTGTTAAAAAGGCTTATCTTGGCAGGCTATATTTAAAGTGGCATTAGATGAAATAAAAGCTGTTTTTGCATAGATATTATTCTCTAAGAAACTATCTTAGGAGGATTAGTTTATGAATCAATTGAATTCTCTCATTCTTGAGGGCAATGTCTGCAAGGAACCAGAGATTAAGGAAATCAATGGTGAAAAAAATCTTGCTACATTTTCTATCGCCGTGAACCGCTATTACAAAAAAGCTGATGGCGATTTTGAGCAGGAGACTTCGTATTTCGATATCGAAGCCTGGGGTACTAACTATGTCAAACTGATTTCTGAAAAAGCAGAGAAGGGAAGTGGAGTTCGTATAGTGGGACGACTCAAACAGAACCGCTGGCAGGATCAGAACGGCAAATGGCAGTCTCGTGTTTCTGTGGTTGCAGAACACGTTGAGTTCAAGGCTAAAGTTGAAAAGAAAGAAGAACAGGAACCTGCAGTTAAGGAAAGTGCATCAAAGAAAACTTCTAAGATGCCTGTGTTCCAAAGTCAGGAATCAGAGCCTATGCCTAAAGCCGCAAACGGATTTGATATCTTCTGATTCTAGTGTTGGATAAGGCCGGAGAAGAAATCTTCCGGCCTTTGTATTTAACGTTATTTGCTAAGGAGAAAAGAAAATGCAAATTACAAACAAATTAAACCTTCCGTATGGTCTTGTGAAAGCCGTAAGTCCAGAACCTCATAATAAGCCGGGAGAGATTTCTGCAACAACTCTTATTCAGGGCATGAAACAGGTAATTCTTACACAGCGTCATTGGGAGGATCTAGAAGACGACGTTGCTGACAGAATCTGGGCAGTATTTGGAACAGCTGTTCATGCTCTTTTGGAAAATGAGGGTGAAGAAGATTTCTGCGAGATTGAACTCAAACAGAAAGTTTCAAATATTACTGTGACTGGCCGACTGGATAATTACAATATGGCTACAGGAGTTATCTGCGATTACAAAAATACTTCTGTCTTCAAAATTAAGGCAGGTCTCCAGAAAGAAGCTGATGGAACTTTACACGGATTTCCTGAATGGAAGCAGCAGGGCTTAATATATGCCTGGCTTTTACAGAAGAATGGACTTCCTGCAACAAAGTGCCGTTTTATTGCGCTTCTTAAGGACCATTCAAAAACAGAAGCTGACAGAGATAGTTCTTATCCGCAGAGCCCTGTTTATGTTTATGAGTTTCCGGTAACTAAGGAAGAACTTGAAGAAACAGAGAGCTTCATCATGAAAAAGGTATTCCAATATGAACTTTTCAGTTCGACAGAGGATGATCAAATTCCTGAATGCACTTCTGAGGAGAGATGGCAGAAGAAAGATGTCTATGCGGTGAAGAAAGAAGGCCGAAAGAGTGCGGTAAAACTTTTTGATTCTCAGGAAGAAGCTGAGGCAAAAATCGCAGAGCTTGGAAAAGATCATTATCTTGAAATCCGTAAAGGTGAATCAATGAAGTGCAAACACTATTGCCTGTGCAGTAAGTATTGCAATTTCTGTCAGCAGAATCTTGCCAGTGTTGAAGATGCTGGTGATGTAGCAAATGCTGCTTAAAGAAAAGGAGGACAAAATTGGATTTAAGCAAACTTAAAGAGCCGTTCAAAGCAGAAGATATTGAATGGCGCATTCAGCAGAGCGGCGAAACAAACGGAAGAATCTGGGCTAAGGTTTTAGCTTACGTTACGGCACGTGCAAT
>JALFAW010000236.1 GCA_022773305.1 Spirochaetia bacterium | reverse complement strand
GCATTCATTTTTCTTATTCACATGAATGCTTATCAATTGTTTCCTTCCCTGTTCTGTCGAAGAACTGCGTCGCTTTCGTGCGACGGTGAATGTTATATTATACTCCTTTTTAATTTGTGTCAAGTATTAAAATATGTTTTTTTTATTTTTTTAAACTTTTTTTACAATTTTTTTTGTTTTGGATTTTAAACTGCAGATGGATTTTAAAGGGGTTTAAAAGGTTCTGATTAGTAGGTTCAATTTCGAGTTTTTAATTTTAAACAGTGGCAAGGATTGTAAGGGCTGGCGTAGCCAGTTCCGAAGCGTAGCGAAGGAATGAAGGTAGCACGAAGTGCGTACGGAACCCTGAAAAGCCTGTTTTTTGCAAAGCAAAAAGCCACCCAAAGAATACGTCGAGTCAAGGCACGCTAACGCTTAAAGCCTTGACTTCGCCGTTTTGAGGGGGTTGTACTACCCCCTCAATAAAAATTTAAAACTCAACATTTGTCCTACTATTTAAAAAATGCACAAAATGGTAAAATCCCCTTGGGTGGAATTATGCTTTTAAGAGAAAGTCTGGAAAAAATAGACGATTTTAGAGTAAAAAGGTGAAGGAAGTTTGAACTGGCTGATATTTTCCTGCTGGTTTTGTTCGAGCTGCTAAGCGGCATCAAGGACATTGAACACATAGCATAAATGGGCGGAGGAAGCGAAAGAGTCCATCAAGGCTATGGTGAAGTTTGAGTTAGGTCCGCCAAGTGCCGACACAATTCTCCGGGTTTTCAAAAATGTGAACGCAGATAAAATCGAGAAAGTTTTTATAAAGTGAGCTCATGGAATTTACGAAAAAGTAAAAATTGAACCGGACTGAGACTAAACGAGGCTTTGTCGCTTAGAATCTTAGATTTAGACTTTGACAGAAATGAAATAATTGTTCGTCACGGAAAAGGCGACAAAGACCGCCATGTAATGATTCCCCGAACACTCATTTGCGAATTAAAATCTCATATAGAAAATTTACGAAAAATTCACGAAGAAGATTTAAAGGCTGGTTTTGGCTCCGTAAAACTTCCCCAAGCTCTTTCTGATAAATATCAGGGCGGAAGCAAGGAATTTAAATGGCAATGGCTTTTTCCACAAAAAAATAGATGGAAAAATATCCAGACAGGCGAGGAAGGCAGATTGCATTTAGATGAATCACTTATGCGCGTGCCGTAAAACAGGCAATTTTGGAAGCTGGCATCAATAAAAACGCAAGTTGCCACACCTTTCGTCATTCATTTGTAACTCACTTACTGGAAAATGGATACGATATAAGGACAATCCAGGAACTTCTTGGCCACAGCGATGTGAGTACAACAATGATTTATACCCATGTTCTGAACCGAGGGACCGGCGGCGTGGTAAGTCCTCTGGATAAAATGTAAAGCTTACCAGTATCCGTGTAAAAATCTGGATACATTCGTGAAAGTGTTGTATACTAAGGAATAAGTAAAATAATGTAAGAAGTTTACACTGACACTTTTTGCAGTGTAAACTTCTTACAACTGATACGGAGAAATTATGTTATGACGACAGGCGCACTGGCCTGCTTTTTAAGGAATGAAAAATGAAAAAATATTTTAGTATTTTACTTTTCTTTTGTTTATTTTTATTTATTGGATGTGCTTCCACAGATATCGATGGTGTTGTAAAACCTAATGTAAAACTATCGAAATATAATAACGTTTTAGTTTTCTGTAATATTGAAAACTACAAATATCGAAAACAATTGGAAACAGAATTTCAAACACAGTTTTCAAAAAATAACATTAAATCTTTTAAAAGCTTAGATTTCTTCTCACCATTAGAAAATTATACAGAAGAAGATCTTCAAAAAATTTTATCGGATAATAATATTGAGATTTTACTTGAAGTAAAAATACTTTCTACAAATGCTCATAATGGCGATAGTAATTCGTTCATAATGCCTATGGGCGGATTCTTCTTTGGTAGTGGAAGTACAGAAGTAAAAGTAACGATAGATTTTGATATAAGTATTTACGACATAAAATCTAAAGAAACAATATTTAAAGGTACTGCAACAGGTGAAGAGGAAGATGATGAGATTTCCGATTGCCTTGAAGATATATTTGAATCTTTAGCAAAAGATATGGTTGAAACTTATTTTGTCGAGAAAGTCAAATAGAGAATATTTTAGAAAGCAAGTCAAGCTTGCTTTCTAAAATAAAATTGAACTTTAGGGTTTACGCGAAGAAGCGGTAAGACGCGGCTTTACGCCGCTTAGAATTTTACAAAAAGAAGCATTGCTTCTAAAATATAATACATAATCTTCTTAAAGAAAAAGATTTAAGAAATCTGATTTTGTATAAGAAATATAATTTGTCATAACATAGGTTATGATGCAGGTACACTGGCCTGCCCTTTTTTTAGAACTTTAGGGAAAAACGAGGAAGAATTTATATTTTTATAATTTGTTTTTTTAAGTACAAATTATCCTTCCAAAGAAAATAATGGAACATTTTTTCATCGGTTCAAGCCCGATGAAAAAATTGAATTATTAAACTTTTAGGGTTAAGCGGAGAAGCGATTTTAGGAAAAAAAGAATAATTTTTTATTCGAGTCAGGCTCGAATAAAAAATTTTAAAATTTTACTTTAGGGCTTGGACGAAGAATCGGTTGTACGCGGCTTTACGCCGCTTAGAATTTTACAAAATGAAGCATTGCTTCTAGAATATAATACATACTCTTCTTAAAGGAATAGATTTAAGAAATCTGATTCTGTATAAGAAATATAATTTGTCATAACAAGAGGTTCGTAGCCGACACGCGGTCAAGCCGCGTGCGGTACAACCCATTGTTATGTGGACGCCCGCACTGGGGCGCTTCCGAAGGAGAAAAAAATGAATAAAAAAATGGTTGTATTTTTATTAATAATTACATCGTATATTTCAGTATTGTGTGCCCAAGAAAATATTTTATCAGTATTTGAAAAATCTTATACAGAAGAAAAATTGGAATTATGTTTAAAAAGTGGGTTGGAAAAATTAGGAGTAAATCTGGCAGAAGAAGTTCCAGAAGAAAAATTGAGTGTCATAAATTTTATTCTTAAAAATACATATGAAAACAATATACATAAAATGCGAGGAGAAGAAGAGAATAAAGTTTATACAAAAGATACAGGAGAAGAAGCTGTTTTTGACAAAGATGGAAAACTTGTAACCAATGCATGGAATCAAGGATCATATAACTACGGAAAATATGAAAAACCAATCCAAAAATTTGAACTAGATATATGGCCATGGTTAGTTTGGGGAAACACAAGAGAAGATCCAACTACATTTGATGAAAGATTTTACTATTATATTATGGATTTAGATATAGGAATTCAAGAATATATATTTTTAGAAAACAAGAATGAATTAGAAAAAATCAAATATTCAGAGTTAAATGAAACAGATAAATTAGTATACCAATTCTTTAACTATTTAATATTCAATAAATCATATAAATTTGATTTATCAGATAAAAATATTAAAAAGTATAAAAAAAGCGCTGACAATTATTGGAAATATCTGTCTCAACTTTTTGAACTTACTGGGTATAAAAAATAATCACATAACACATATAAGGCCCCAGCTTGTCAATAAGAATCCTCAAAAAATAATCACTTAAGGCTGTCTTTTTCAGGCAGTCTTCTTTTTTTTGAGAAAAA
>JALFAW010000234.1 GCA_022773305.1 Spirochaetia bacterium | reverse complement strand
TTTTTCTGTCGTTAGTTGTAAAATAGCCATAAGAGGTTTCCTTCGGTTTGTTGTTTTGTGGTAAAAACATTTTATCCGATTCAAACCTCTTTTTCTATCTTAGACTATTTTTGCCCAATCCACAACTTTTGATTATAACTCGTTTCCACTTTTTGAATAGTATTCTCCACTAAGAGATTGTCCGCGAGTAACATCCATAAGCTCGCCCAATTTATACTTCTTCATTTCCATAATTACCTTTTTACCTTTTCCATTGTAATTAGTTTATTCCTTGACAAACGGTAAAATCTGCCTTATATTGATAGTGAACCACTGAAAAAGCGAATGCTTTGTAGGTGGTGTTTTTGTTTTAAAGTTATTTTGGATATATTACAAGACCATATTCATTTGATTTTGATGCTTTTAAGTTCAATCTTCCATAATATTTTAATGTCGCCATTACACGACTTATAAATTGTTCGTCTATTACGTTTTGCACCCTGCTTGGTAGAGGATTTTTATTCATCACACATTTGAAATATAAATGTACAAAATACGAAACAAAATCACATACCTGAATAAAATATGATTCTTCAGAATCTTTTTCCAGAATATCTTCAATAAGACCTGTAATTGGTTGATTTACGCTTTCTTGTGCAAAATGAGATTGAATCGGGTTATAAGCTCTTATAGCACGTGCGGTTTTTCGCATTGGAGCAAGACGCCCTTTATCTGTTATGATTATATAGTTCCACTGTCTTTCACTGTCATTTTCTATGCGTTGAATATTGTAAGTAAGAGCTTTCTCAAGAATGTTGTAAGTGTTATCTGTAATTTTTGTTTTGTCAATTATAACATTGACTATAGAAAAATCCATTTGTTCCGCAATACATTTTGTAAAAGCAATGAGAATTTCTTGTTTTTGTTCTTTTGTCCAACCATAATTTCTATAAGGATTTTTATCGGTGAGAAAATTTTTTGTGTGCATTTCTACAGTAGAATGGAAACCATATTTTTCTTTTAGCAGAGCACGGCAATTTTTCATTGCATTGAAGTTTTTCTGCCAATTTTCGGTTTTTGTATAAATACTTGTTAAAACAAAATCCTGGCTTGAACTATTTACAAATCCATCATCGCCTGTTTCATCAAAATACGCTATTACAGTTTCCACAATTTCTCCCTTTTGCCAATTTTAAACGTATCGATTTTGCTACGTTTAATTACCCCAAATACTTCCTATGACTCATCTTAACATTCTGTTGATCTACTTGAGCATATCTCATTGTAGTATCAATTTTTGCATGCCCTAAAAGACGCTGAACCTGTTCAATAGGCATTCCGCGATTTATTGCTTCTGTGGCCATTGTTCGCCTAAATCTATGTGGATGTACTTTGTTAATATTAGCACATTTCCCAAGCCTTCTCAACGTAGATTCAACTCCGCTTATCGAAAGTCGATTATACGGAGCCTTTTGTTGAACGAATAAAGCCGGGCAATTGTCAGTTCTGGACTCTATGTATTCTCTTAAATGCAGTTTTGCACTGGCATTAAAATAAACCTCACGTTCTTTTGCACCTTTTCCAATTACGATAGTTTGCCGCTGTTCTAAATCGATGTCTGATTTATTCAACTTTACGAGCTCACCAACACGTATTCCTGTAGATTCAAGAAGGTCTACAAGAGCTTTGCTTCGTACATCCTTGCATTTATCACGCAAAATCACCATATTTTCATCAGTAAAGACTTTTTGAACAGTTATATCTTGTTTTACTTTATGAATCTTTCGCATCGGACTTTTCAAAATCAAATCCTCATTCTCAAGCCATGAAAAAAAAGTAGAAAAAATACGTCTGTTATTATCGATAGTCATTTTTGAAACCTGTCTTGTAGTCTGAAAATTTGAAAGATACTTTCTTATATCTTCAGAAGTAATTTCAGCTGCTGATTTATTTGTAGATTTAAATAATTTATCTAGGGTGGATTTATAATATCCTAATGTTTTCTCAGAACAACCTTCAAGCTTTTTTGCCTGAATAAAGTCTTCTAACAATAAATCTAATTTTGATTCTGTTTTCTGCGTTTTACAAATCGAATACTCACCTAGAATTCCATCCAAAATTCTGCATACTCGAGTTACCTGTTCATTGTCCAAAGATTTACAAAGTTGTGATTGAAAACTTTGTAATATCTGCATTTTAGCATCCATGTTACATACTCCTTCACCTCCCATATAGTAAATTTAACAAAAAAAAGAAATCCGTGGTTAAATAAACAGGAATTTAGCGTAACTTGTCCGTTCATAAGAAGAGGGAGAAGATTATCGCGAAGATTTGAAAGTTCTAAGATTTCTTTCTCTATCCTTGATATTCTTGAAAGAATTTGAATAATTAGTTTCTGAAATTTTTCAATGGCTATTTCACAAAAAGGAAAACACTCTTTTGCAATATCGTCATAAACAATATAAGGAATTGCAGAACCATGTGTACCTCCTCCAACTTTCAATGATAAAAATCGTTTCGCAGTATAGAATATATATTCAAGACAATCTGTATTGTCAGTTTTTAATACAACTGCATAAGTTCGTTGATATAAATCAAACGCATCATTTACAAAAATAGTTCTTCCTGTATATGATCCATTTCCTGATATTAATATAGCCTTCCCTTCATATAATTTTTCATTCGAAAATCTATAACCTGGGGCACATGAAAAAAACTTGTATTTACCAAAATCAAGAGATTGATTAACATCTTTTTTTCCAGTGAAAATATGACAAAAATCTTCAATCTTTTTTACTTCCCATCCATCAGGAATCTCGCGCTTCAAAGTCTCATTCCAAATCATCTTCCCACCAGAAGATTTATAAGGCTTTCCTTCCTCATTCGGAAAATCAAACTGTACAAACCAATAATCGTAAATTTGCTTGGCCAGCTCTTCTAAATTCCTGTTTATCTCTTATTATTCATCTTTATAATAGTATTTTCGCGAGATTCAATTTTACCACAAGAAATTCCAAATATATTTCAACGAAAGTAATGAAAAACTAACCTCCATTACTTCATAATCCCCAAAACAAACTTTAAGTAAACTTCACATAAACATGAGTTCGGACAACTATTACTAGGTTGAAAATTCCCAAATTCTGTGATAAATTCAAAATATCTTGGCAAAATGTCAATGTTTTTACTTATTTGGTCTTATCTGAACTAATACCCGGAGTGTTTTTTTTAGAGTTATAATCAAAAGTTGTGGATTGGGCAAAAATAGTCTAAGATAGAAAAAGAGGTTTGAATCGGATAAAATGTTTTTACCACAAAACAACAAACCGAAGGAAACCTCTTATGGCTATTTTACAACTAACGACA
>JALFAW010000164.1 GCA_022773305.1 Spirochaetia bacterium | reverse complement strand
ATGATTATTCTGCTCTTGGTGGAATTCGCGAATTGAATGCCAGGAAATTGACTGTCGGCAAGGATATAAGCATTGCAGGCTACGATGGAATCATGTTGACTTCTCTTATGCTGCCTCCACTTACAACTTATGAACAAAACGGCGAAAAAATCGGACAAACTATGGCTCAGGCTCTTATTGAAAATATTGAATTGGGTTCAGAGTATAAATCCACAAAGATTATGGTTACCGGACGACTTTTGAAAGGCGGTTCTGTTACTCAAGTTTGATTTTTCTGATAACAAGATTAATTTCACAGGAATTCAATTATTAAGTCTGAAAAATCAATTTTTGATGATAAAGTTATTTATTTTTTAAATCTTTTCATTGCAAAATAATTTAGAGTGTATTATAATACAATTACTACAACGTTTTCGTTATAGTAATTATCTTTTTTTGGAGAAATTTATGCAATTTGGTCATTTTGATGATGAAAAACGCGAGTATGTGATTGAAACTCCTCGCACTCCATATCCATGGATTAACTATTTGGGAAGTCAAAAATTCTTCTCATTGATTTCGAATACTAGTGGCGGTTATTCTTTTTATACTGATGCACGTTTAAGAAGACTTACCCGTTACCGCTACAATGATATGCCTCTTGATAACAACGGTCACTATTTTTTTATTAAAGATGGCGATACCGTTTGGAACCCAGGTTGGCAGCCTTCTCAAACAGAACTTGATTCTTATGAATGTCGCCATGGTTTTGGATATTCAAAATTTACTTCAAAGAAAAATGATTTACAGGCTCAGGCTCTTTATTTCGTACCTAACAATGAACCTTGCGAAGTAGAAATGATTACTCTTAAAAATGAAGGAAAAGCTGACAAAAATATCAGTCTTGTTTCTTTTGTTGAATGGTGTCTTTACAATGCATCTGACGACTGCCAGAATTTCCAGAGAAATTTCTCTACTGGCGAAGTTGAAATTGAAGGAAGTACTATCTACCATAAAACCGAATACCGCGAACGCCGAAATCATTTTGCATTCTATTCTTGTAATGAAAAAATCGATGGTTTTGATACTGACCGCGAAACTTTCCTTGGACTTTACAATTCCATTTCTGCGCCAAAAACTGTTGTTGAAGGAAAATCTGGAAATTCCGTTGCTGACGGATGGTCACCAATTGCATCTCACCGAATCAATATAACATTAAAACCTGGCGAAGAAAAAACTTATGTGTTTGTTCTCGGTTACATCGAAAACGAAAATGATAAAAAATTCCTGAATGAAGCTGATAAAAAGAAAGCTCTGGATGCTGGTCTTTTGCGCACAAATACTGCAAGCGGGGTTATCAATAAAGAAAAAGCTTATGAACTTCAGAAAAAATTTGATTCTAAAGAAAAAGTTGAAAAAGCTTTCGCTGATTTGAAAGCATTCTGGGATGAAACTCTTTCTCATTTCACATTAAAAACAAATGATGAAAAGCTGAACAGAATGGCATTGTGGAATCAGTATCAGTGTGTTGTTACTTATAACTTTGCACGTTCTGCATCTTATTTTGAAAGTGGTATTGGACGTGGTCTTGGTTTCCGCGATACTTCTCAGGATATGCTTGGTGCTGCTCATCAGCTTCCAAAAGAGAGAATTCGTGAACGTCTTTATGATGTTGCGGCTACTCAGTTTGAAGATGGTTCTGCTTATCATCAGTTCCAGCCTTTGACAAAACGTGGAAATGCTGATATTGGTTCAAACTTCAATGATGATCCTCTCTGGCTTGTTTTGGGAGTTGGTAACTATATTCGTGAAACTGGTGATGTTGATTTTCTGAAGGTTGATGTGCCTTTTGATAACTCAGAAACAAACAAAGCTACTATGTACGAGCATCTTCGCCGTTCTTACAATTACATTCCAAACCACATGGGACCTCACGGACTTCCTCTTATTGGACGTGCTGACTGGAATGACTGCTTAAATCTCAACTGTTTCTCTACAAATCCAAACGATTCTTTCCAGACTTGTACAAATAAGGAAGGAAAAAATGCAGAATCTGTCATGATTGCTCAGATGTTTGTT
Source organism: Spirochaetia bacterium (assembly GCA_022773305.1). Taxonomy (GTDB): domain Bacteria; phylum Spirochaetota; class Spirochaetia; order Treponematales; family Treponemataceae; genus Treponema_D. The sequence goes on along the minus strand of JALFAW010000164.1, from coordinate 1,051 downwards.
TACGTTACTCCAGATTATGCTGCAATGTGTCGTCTTATGGGTGATGAAGCTGAAGCAAAGCGTGCTGAAGAACTTTGCAAGAAAATGGAAGAAGCTATCTGTACTGCTGGTTGGGATGGAGAATGGTATCTTCGTGCTTATGATGATGCTGGTAAAAAAATCGGTTCGAATGAATGTGAAAATGGAAAAATCTTTATCGAAACTCAGGGTTTTGGTACTATGGCCAAAATTGGAAAAGACAAAGGTTATCCTGAAAAATCTTTGGACAGCGTAAAAAAATATCTTGATTCAAAATATGGTATCGTAATTCTATGGCCAGCTTATCAGGATTATCATGTTGAACTTGGTGAAGTATCTTCTTATCCACCTGGATACAAAGAAAACGGCGGTATTTTCTGTCATAATAATCCTTGGGTCATCATTGGTGAGATTGTAAACGGTCGTCCTCAGGATGGTTTTGAACACTACAAAAAATTTGCACCAGCTTACATTGAAGAAATTTCTGAAGTTCACAGAGTTGAGCCTTATGTTTACTGTCAAATGGTTGCAGGAAAAGAAGCTCGTCGTGAAGGTGAAGGTAAAAACTCATGGTTAACAGGTACAGCTGCATGGAACTTTGTTACATTGAGTCAGTACATTTGTGGATTAAGACCTGGTCATGAAGGTTTGGAAATTGAACCACGTTTGCCAAATCACATCAAATCTGCTGACATGACACGTATTTTCCGAGGTGTTAAATATCACATCACTGTAGAAAATAACAAGAATGATGGCGCTGTAAAACTTGAAGTTAAAGGTGGCACTGTGAATGGTCTTACAGTAAAAGCAGATGCAAATGTTTCTGATGTTTATGTAAAAGCAATAGTAGGATAATACAATTTTAAGCTAAAAAACAGCATTCTTTACATAATAGGTTCAATTTCGAGTATTTGATTTACAAACCGTGGCAAGGATTGTAAGGGCTGGCGAAGCCAGTTCCGAAGCGGAGCGAAGGAATGAAGGTAGCACGAAGTGCGTACGTAACCCTGAAAAGCCTGATTTTTGCGAAGCA
>JALFAW010000156.1 GCA_022773305.1 Spirochaetia bacterium | reverse complement strand
AATGATGACCCTATCGAAAGTATAAAGGTAAGCTCGGAATTTATGAGAAAGCACTTTCGACAGTAGTCTGATTATTCAGGGCGTTCCCCCGCAAGCGGGGTCGGCAGTTCCGGGGTTCCGTGCACAAGGCACTCCATTGCTACGCAACAGCCTCCGGCTGCCCCTCCATTGCCTAACGCGGGAAAGCTCGCAGGGAAGGGATTTACATTTCAAGACTGTTTTCATGCTCTGAATTTTTACTCTCAATAAGACGACGTACAACTGAAAGCAAATCCATTCGCAGATCAGATTCTTCAACAAAATGTCACTTCCTTGTCACCACTTGTCACTTCCTAAAACCTTCTTATAAATCTCCAGATCCTTGTCACCAAACACATTGAACACAACTTTCTTTACAGTGGAATCCGCATTTTTTTTAAGCCAGGTTTTCACAGTTTCAACTGCAATCTGGGCTGCCAAATCAGCCGGAAATCTGAAAACTCCGGTAGAAATGCAACAGAACGCCACAGATTCAAGACCATTTTCTGATGCCTTCTGCAGACAATTTTTATAGCAGTTGGAAAGCAACACTTTATCCCGTGGCCCAACCGCTGTCCTGATTATAGGTCCCACAGTATGAAGCACGTATTTAGAAGGAAGATTAAAGGCCGGCGTAATTTTGCATAGTCCAGTAGCTTCAGGTTTTCCCTGTTTTTCCATCAGTTCATTACAGGCAAGCCGCAGCTGAATGCCCGCAAAGGTATGGATACAGTTGTCAATGCAAATATGCAAGGGAGCAAAACATCCAAGAAGAGCCGAGTTTGCCGCATTTACGATGGCATCAACTTTAAGGGTTGTAATGTCCCCTTGCCACAGATACAGGTGACTGTTATTTTCAGAAAAAGGTTTTAGAGCATTCACATCTATCAATCCCCGTTCCCGATTTCTTTCCTTAAGATATTCATCCTGCACCTTCAAAAATTCGTCACTTACAGGAAACGGTCCCCTCACATTCATCAGCGAACGAAGCAAATTTCTCTGCCCCTGTTCATCCTGGGGAATTTGCTCATTGTATTTTCCTTCTTTTAATAATTCTTCTATTAAATATAACCGTCTTTCTTCCTGAGTCATTTTTTCCTTCTTTGGGCGTTACCCTTCACTTCGTTTCGGGTCGCTATGTTACGTGTTTCGCTGTCGCTTCATTCCTTCACTTCGTTCCGGAACGCTGACGCGCACTTCACAGCGCTAACGCAAATCATTCACTACATTAAATATATCATCATTTATACAAATGCTCTGCTTTTTAATTTCGTCTGGAACTACCGCTTCACCTTTGTTCACGCAGATATATTTTGCTTTTGGATTTGCATAGGTCATCTGCCAGAAAGGATACTTTATAACTCCCGGAGTATTTCCACCAACTCCCAGCTCTAGAAAAACAATGTTGCCGTCTTTATTCTTCTTCAGAAATTCTTCATAGCGGGCAGCGGCTTTATTCCAGCCTTCATCTTCTACAAAAGTATTGTCACATCGAAGATTCATTGTCATGGGCTTTCCACATTCAGGGCACTTTGGAACAAGGCTGGAAGAAACTGTCATTTTTATTCCATCAAATCCATTTTCAGGAAGTTCAAGATTTTTGTTTTCAGTAATAATAAATCCCTGTTCCTTAAGCATTTTTTCGACAAACTGTTCATTGTCGTAAGTCTTTTTGTGACAAGGTTTACTGCACTGCCACAGTCCGTAATCTCCCTGGGTGTAAAAAAGCTTTTCCTTATCAAAACCCGCCTTCTGGAACGCATGGTCAACATTTGTGGTAAGGACAAAATAATTTTTATTCCCAACAAGTTCCAGCAATTTTTCATAAACAGGTTTTGGAGAATTCACATAACGGTTTACAAAAATCTGCCGGCTCCAGTAAGCCCAGTTTTCTTCAAGACTTTCAACATCCGTAAAGCCCCCTGAGTACATATCGTGAAAACCATATTTCTTTTCAAAGTCAGAAAAATATTTCTGGAACCTGGGTCCGCTGTAAGTAAAACCTGCAGAAGTAGAAAGTCCTGCCCCTGCCCCAATAAGAACATCATCTGCATTTTGTAAAATTGATTTGATATTTTCCATTATCAAGTCCTCATATCTAAAATGCGTTAGGCAATGGAGCACCTTTAGTCCCGCAGGGATGAGCGATTAGCGAAGTGCGGAACTGCCGACGGCTTTAGCCGGAACGCCCAGATTATAAACGACTTTACAAAACCCCACTTTACGCCCTAAACCGATATCCCACACCAGTTTCTGTCAAAATATACCGCGAATCTGCGGTGTCGTGTTCGATTTTTCGGCGGAGGTTTGCCATGGTCACCCGCACAAACTGAAAATCTTCCACTGCAACGTGTCCCCAGACTTTTTCTGCAATGTAGCGGTGGGTCAAAACTTTGCCAGCATTTTCCACAAGAAGTTCCAGAAGTTTGTATTCTGTGGGTGTCAAATGAACTTCACAACCGTCCACAGTTACCAGCCGTTTTTTAAAGTCAATCACAAGACTGTCGGATTCAAAAATTTGACTTTCCCCGGCATTCCCGCTTTTTTTTCTCAAAGCCGCATGAATTCGCGCCACCAGTTCACCCGGTCGGAAAGGTTTTGTTACATAATCATCAGCACCGCCGTCCAGAGCATCGATAATATCCTGTTCCTGATTTCTTGCCGAAACCACAATCACAGGCACATTGGATTTTCCCCGAATCGAAAGCAGCACATTCATTCCGTCCATATCCGGAAGCCCCAAATCCAACAGAACAAGGTCAGGATTATTTGCCGAAAAAAGCGAAAGTCCCGTTTCCCCATTTTCCGCCGTAGTGCATTTCAGTTTTGCAGTCTTCAGAGTAACACAAATCAAACGAGAAATAGACGAATCATCTTCAATCAGCAAAATATTATTTTCAAATTTTTGTTCAGACATATTTTCCTCCAGATATTTTTTTGGGCGGCTTTTTGCAGTGCTCCAACTTCGTTCCGCACAGCAAAAACCGGGCTTTCCAGGGTTCCGGCGTCATTCTGCCATTCGCCCGCCTTGCACAGCACTAACGCTTTAACTCTCAAAATCATTGTTTTTGAATACAAACAAGTTTTTTATCCAATATGCAAGTACATTCATAGTCACAAGGTTCTATGGTATATGCATTAATCCCAAGTGATCGAAGTAAATCTGCCATTTCTTCTGTTGGATTGTAAATTGCTTCAAGATAATCGTAATCAAGTTCTGCACAAATATATTCAAGGTCGGAAAGATTCGCAAAATTCAGTTATGCAAAATCGATTTTGTATGACTTTAAAGAATCTCCATATTCAGAAGCATAATCTTTATCGTCAGACATCCAGACAAAAGAATGCTCTGAGAAAAATCCATATTTTGAATCAAAACCTCTATAAAAAGTCATCAGCGCCCTTTGAAATCTTTTCCAAAATCAGTAAGTGAATAAATACCTTTTTCTTCTCGTTTATACAATTTTTTAGAATGTACATCATCCGCAGAAATCTCATTATGATTTAACTCTCCACGAATTGTGTTCCTAAATGCATTGAGCTTGTATTTACCTGCAAAAATAGGATCTTCAATTCTTTTTTCAAGATACTCGTAAATCTCGTTTAACTTTACACTCTGTATTTCTTCACTTAATTTGGACTTCATTAAATCAATTATCATTGAGTTAATTGACGAAATAGTACCCGGCAATTGTTTTTCATCTGAATTGATTTCAGCAATGATTTTTTGAATTTCTTTGTCCTTCTTTGCTGATTCTCCACTTTTTTCAAACGCCTTATAAACATCAGCATATTTAATCAAGTTTCCCAATGTAGTGGAGTTTTTGAGACTTTGCAAGCTGCCCTGGATTTGTACCCGGCTGCCCAACTGGAACTGGCACTCCTAATTCCTCATAATACTTCTTCCAGTAATCAGAAATCTCTTTTTTACCATCGCCAAACTTCATTGGAACAACATCAAAAATCGGCAAAATTTCAGCGATATACTGAGAACAGTAAAACTGTCCGTTATCAGGATAGAAAGAATGATTATATTGGCAGCCTAAATATTTTTCAGCCCTATCCTTAATAATTTCTGCATCAATCTCCGGATAACGATAAATAAAAATTTCGTGCTTTTCTTCAGATAAATATTCTTCTAATTTTTGTTTTGCCACGCCTCTTTTTCGTGAAGCATGATAAAACATTCCGTCAAAAAAGATTCCCACGTGACTATACTTTTCTGTTGTTTCGATAATCGCTTTTGATAAATCAGATTCATCGCTCATAAAAAGCAAATCGCCGTTTTGTAAAACACTTTTGTTCATCTCTACTTCCCTACAATCACTTGCCCTGCAAAAGCCAACCCTACTCCTGCAACAACACTCAGTGCAATATATAAAACAGCAAGTCCGATATGTCCTGTCTTTATGAGAGTTTCAGTTTCTAAAGCAAAAGTTGAGAAAGTCGTAAAACCACCGCACAATCCTGTTTTGATAAAAAGCACAAGTTTAGGCGACAGCGAACTATTCTTTACTGCAAGAGACGCAACAAGTCCTATAACAAAACAACCCAAAAGATTTATCACCAAAGTCTTTACCGGAAAAATAAATGGTTCTTTGAGAGGAATCAGACCTATCAAATATCTAAAGCTGGCTCCAATTCCACCACCTAAAGCAACTACTAAACAATTCAACATATCAACCTACTTTACCATCTGGCATGAACATTCTCATCATAACATATTTCTTTCTTATATTTAAGATTCTTTCTTTCAAGTTTCCTTCAAAACCCATCAAGATAACCTTTCCCATCAAAGCGTTCATAATGTAATCTAACAGGACAAATGTCGAGTTTTAAATTTTTATTCTTTGGGTGGCTTTTTGCTACGCAAAAACCAGGCTTTTCAGGGTTCCGGCGTCAAAGCGCCTTCATTCCTTCGCTACGCTTCGGAACTGGCTTCGCCAGCCCTTACAATCCTTGCCACGGTTTAAAATCTTAAAAGCAAGGTCTGTCCATGGCTCGTGTTAATAATCAAACTTCACCGTAAACTTTGTTCTCACGAGCCGCGAGTTTTGGCTAACTTTTTTTATCACTGAAAATCTACTTTACATTAAAAATACTTAATCTACCTATGCCAAAACTCATGAAAGTTTTTGTTTAAAAAACAAGATCTGTCCCTGTCTCGTGTTTTGCTTTTTTTGAATATTCAACTTCTTCAATACGATTTTTTATCGATAACAACTTACTTTCATAATGTTTAATTATATTGGAAATTTGAACATTTTTTATTCTAGAAAAATTATCTCTAAAAATATTTATATAGGATTGCATAGTCTTTGAAAAATCTCTTGGAAAAATCGCATCAGAAACTTTTTTTACTCGTAGCATATTTTCTTCCTTCCACCTGCGCCCCAGTGCGGGCGTCCACATAACAATTGGTTGTACCACGAACCTTTATTATATGTTTATATTAATTTATAAAATCAGTGTGAAGAATAACTTCTTTTCCTAATTTTTTTGCATAAGCTATTTCTTTTTTTACTTGTTCCCCAATATACTCATTTATATTAACAATATATACCGCATCTGATATCTCAATTTTCTTAAAGTGAGATTTGTTAAGAAATTCAATTTCAGCAGTAGATAACTCTTTATCGTCTTCATTATAGACACATTGTAAAACGCACATTTTGTATTTTGTTTCTAATTGAAAAGCAATTTGTTTCATTTCATTTTCGAATTTCATGCTTCCGCATATAGTTACTATTTTCAATTGTACTCACCTATAATTCTTTTCTATTTCGATTTATTTTTAATACTATATATTTATATAAATAAGGTTGAATTTCTGGATAAGTAAGTTTGTCGGGAATGTCATCAAATAATTGTATTTTCTCTATTTCATATTCTAAATTTTGACTCATTTCTTTTACTTCTGAATAAAATAATTTTCCATAATTAGTTTTATTATTAACTGTTACAGAATAAATTGCGATAGGAATTATTGTAAAATTTTGAGCTCCAGTTTCTTCTTTCAGTTCGCGTTTTGCAGAATTTAAGATTTCTTCATTCTTTTCCCTGTGACCTCCAGGTATTTCCCATGTATCACGTTCTTTATGTTTACAATATATCCATTTATTCTGATATTTTGCCAATATTACAGCAAATTCTAATTTGTTATCATCAATTGTGTTGTCTTCATAAAATTGTACTTTTATTTTATTCATATATCTTCCAGCGCCCCAGTGCGGGCGTCCACATAACAATATTTTAAACCGCAGGCAGCTTGACCGATTTGTCGGATTTGAAGCTTTGAAAATCATTAAGGCCCCAGGTTTATCATGCTAAGATAGATAAGTCCATCAGGGCACAATATCCTAATTTATTCTAAAGGGGGACCTTAATGAGATTCTATAAGAACCAGCATCAATTTTACATTGGAATCGACCTTC
>JALFAW010000059.1 GCA_022773305.1 Spirochaetia bacterium | reverse complement strand
TGATATGCTTTATTATTAAATGCAACTCTGTGCTGAAAATCAAGGGCTATAGAAATTTTATGTCTATTATTGATGATATATGTAAAATCAGGTCTTGCATCCAGAATAAATCCACCTGTCCAATCATTATTCCAATCAGTATTTTTTGAACCCCATGCCAAAGATACAAAACCACCTAAAATACAAGATTTATTGATTCCCCATTCAACACGACCACCGGCATATAAAGCAGGTGTATAATTTGCCTCTCTATAGAAAGTAAAACCAGCTTCAGGACGAATCAAAAGATTTTTTACAGGATAGAAAGAAATTGTTGCACCAGTTCCCCATGTTTTATTGTGATAATCTGCATTTCCAAGATTTTGGATTTCCAGATAAGCGTCAATAATCACTTTCTGTAGATTTAATGTCAGACCTGTATAAAAATCTGCATAAGAAGTGCAAACATTTTCAAAAGCAACACTCGCACGGAAAACATCAACAGGCTGAATTGCAAAAGCAGCATTAAAGAAAGGCTTATCTGTTGGAACACCACTTGGAATAGAAATACCAGCTTCAATCATATCACTATAACGATAGCGAATTCCCAAAGCATGATTTGCATATTGATTATCATAATGAGTGTAACCAACAACATCGGCACTACCAGGAACACCTTCTTTTAATCCACCTTGAACAAGATGAGTCAATGGTTCCCAATAATATCCTCCGCATACTGGAGCAGGACCAATTTTCCATGCAAGACGAGTTCCCATTCCAAAATCCAAATCATGTTTTTCTTTTGATAGAGCATTCCAAATAAAATTTACATAATAACTTTCAGTTTCACCAGTTGTATGCGAACCACCTTGTGAAGAATGATTTGTATACCAGAAAGGAGTTTTTTGAGAATTAGAAAAAGTAATTGAAGAAAAAGCATTGTTTGAATTCCAATTAGTTTCTGCAGCCCAATTTAACATTCCTTCGATTGTAAACTGTGCCAAATCTACACGAGCCTGCAAAGTGTTATACAATCCATAATAACGAACTCCAGAACTTTCAGTAGGATACTGCTGACCAAAACCAGTCCACATAGTATTTTGAACTCCTGATTTAGGCAAAACCTGTGCAGAAACAGATAATGCCAAAACAACTATACCACAAAGTAAAGAAATGATTTTTTTCATAAAAATACTCCAATTAAAAAAAATTGCAAAAAAAAAGGTGTACCTCATTCAAAAGATACACCTTTAATAATAATAATTTTTGAAAAAAACGTCAAATAGTATAAGGTTTTTTCCCTATAAAATTACCATTTCTTTTCAATCTGATCACAGATATTCAATTCACCTTCTTCCATAGAGAAGAATTTTGCTTTTTCCATATTTGGAACAACATTTACAGAATCACCTAAGCGGAAATCTGCGTTTGCTGTTGTTTTAGCAATGATAGACTGACCTTTGTTTGAAACAAGGTACAAGTGTGTTTCAGCACCAAGTGGTTCTTTGTTTGTAATTTTCATCTGCATATCATCTTTTGCAGCTGGTTTTTCAACATAAGTCAAATCTTCTGGACGAATACCGAATGTAACTTCTTTGTTTACATAATCTTTAAGGTATTTAGCCTGTTCGTCTGTTGGATTGATTTCGAAAGAACCTTCATCACAAACGATTTTTCCGTTCTTTTCAAGAACTTTTACTGTCAAGAAGTTCATTGGAGGTGTTCCGATGAATCCTGCAACGAATTTGTTGATTGGATTATTGTACAAGAACAATGGAGCACCAATCTGCTGGATAATACCATCTTTCATAACAACGATTTTTGTACCCAATGTCATAGCTTCAATCTGGTCATGAGTTACATAAATCATTGTTGCCTGAAGTCTGTTGTGAAGAGCAGCCAATTCAGAACGCATTGTTACACGAAGTTTTGCATCCAAGTTTGACAAAGGTTCATCGAACAAGAATACTTTTGGATTACGAACGATAGCACGACCTACTGCAACACGCTGTCTCTGTCCACCAGAAAGAGCCTTTGGTTTACGGTCAAGATACTGTGTAAGGTCAAGCTGTTTTGCAGCTTCGCGAACACGACGGTCGATTTCAGCTTTGTCCATTTTACGAATCTTCAAACCAAATGCCATGTTATCATAAACAGTCATATGTGGATAAAGAGCGTAGTTCTGGAATACCATGGCGATATCACGATCCTTTGGAGGAACATCGTTCATTTCAACGCCATCGATAAACAATTTACCTTCAGAAATGTCTTCCAATCCTGCAATCATACGGAGAGTTGTAGATTTACCACAACCAGATGGTCCTACGAATACACAGAATTCTTTGTCTTCAATTGTGATATTAGAATTTGTAACGGCACGAACACCACCGTCATAAATTTTTCCAATACCTTTAAGTTCTACTTTTGCCATTTTTGTTTGGCCTCCTTATAGGGTTATATTATCAGTTTTATTTTATGATGATTTGTAGTATAAGTCAACAAAAAAAAATAATTTATAAAAAAATTTTAAACGGGGACAGACCTTGCAACTGTGAAAAATAAGGTCTGTCCCTATTTTTCGATTATCATTTAGGTCTGTTCCTGTTTGTATACGTTTAAATCAAACTTACGCTATGTGAAACCTTTCTGGAATATACTCAACTATTCTTTTCGCCAGTTGACTATTTTATCTGCAGGTTTTTAATCTACACAGCGCACCGAGGCTGGAGCTGCCGCCGAAGGCGGGCCACTGGCTCATGTGTGTCAAAATTTTTGACGAGTTTTGGCACTTGCAAGAAGGGACAAACCTTAGTGAATTAAAATTTTATCTTATAATTCAAGGTCTGTCCCTGTTTTATAACTGATTTTGCCAAAACTCATGTCGTGCAAATAAAACTTTCGGTGGTGTGCAAATATTCGTTAAGAGCCAGGGCTGAGCGGTTAGCGAACAGCGGAAGGCGACTGACTAACAGAACTTTGCTAAAATTCATTAAAAAATAGAAAAATAATGCCGAAAATATTGATATGGCGAAGAATAGTTATGAAAAACCAGATTTTTGGTCTCAGAAGGCTTTTTCAGAAGGATATCCTGCAAGATCGGTCTATAAATTGAAAGAAATTGATGAAAAATTTGGATTTATAAAAAAAAATTATACTGTTTTAGATTTGGGGTCGGCACCAGGCAGCTGGACTACTTTTTTACTGCGCAAAATGGAAGGTTCTGGAAAAGTTGTTTCCTGCGATTTAAATCCTCTTTCTAAGTCTGTAAAGGGTGATAATCTTTTTTTTATTCAAGGGGACTTAAATGATGCCGAGATTAGAACTCAGATTAAAAATCATGGGCCTTATGATTTAGTTGTTTGTGATGCTGCTCCAAAAACTACTGGAAACCGTACTGTAGATACAGCACGAAGTGAACAGCTTGTGGAAATGGCAATTTGGTATGCGCAGGCGATGCTTAAAACAAATGGAAATTTTGCTGTGAAGATTTTTCAAAATGGTGATCAACAAAAGCTTTTGAAATCTATGCGGGAGATTTTTAGCAGTGCAAAAGGGTTTAAACCAGAAGCCTGTCGTTCTGAATCTTTTGAAACTTATTTAATTGGAATCAATAAAAAATGAGGCTTTATTATGGAAGAAATGTATCAAAATAACGATGATAAAATAAAACAGATTGAAAAAAAATTCTTTCATTCTTTAAAAAAAAGTTCTATAATTGATAAATTGGAAAAAGGCTTTTTTATGTTTTCTCATTCACGTACTGCAAAAATTATTAGTTTTTCTATTGTTGGCTTTTGTGCTGGGCTATGTCTCACATTAATAACTTTTTTGTCTTTTGACAGACCAAATCATAAACGTGGTGTCGGCGGTTACGAAACTTCTGTACTTCCTGAACTGGATGAAAACATTTCTTCTTTACTTTCTGAACTTTCTGAATCAGAGGAATTTTTTGAAACGGAAGATGGCGACAATCAGTTTGATAAAATTTTTCAGGGTGATGAAGCTGTAGTTGCTCAAAATGATGAACCTTCTCCATTAACTTATCAAACATATCGTGTAAAATCTGGCGACATGATTGGTTTTATTGCTGATGAGTTTAATGTTACGCAGGATACCATAATCAGTGTGAATAATATCAAGCAGTCAAGGTTAATTCAACCAGGACAATACTTAAAGATTCCTTCTATGCCTGGAATTATCTATACTGTTAAGAAAAATGGTGAAACTGCAGAATCGATTGCAAAAAAATATGAAATAAATGCTGAAAAATGTGCTTTTGTTAACAATATTAATGTTTCTAGTGAATTAAACGCAGGAGCTGTCGTTTTTGTGCCTGATGCAGAACTTGACTGGGCAACAAGGCAGGAAATCAATGGTGATTTGTTTAAAAAACCTTTACATTCAAAGTATTGGCTTTCTTCACCTTATGGATGGAGAGATTCTCCATTTTCAACTGGAAAAAGAACTTTCCATGGTGGATTGGATATGGCTGCTTCTCAAGGAACTCCTATTTATCCAGCTTTAGATGGCAAAGTAACTGCTGTGGGATTTAATTCAACGTATGGAAATTATGTAATTATTTCTCATCATTCGGGATATAAAACTTTGTATGCCCACATGAGTACTGTGAATTGTAAAAAAGGAAATTTTGTTTATACTAACACAATGATTGGGCGTGTAGGTTCAACGGGAATGAGTACAGGACCTCATTTGCATTTTACTGTCTATAAAAATGGAAAAACTGTAAATCCAAGTCTTTTGTTAAATTAAAAAAATAATTGAAAAAGTTGATTTTAATAATTGACTTATTTTTATTAATGTGTTAATATAATTAAGCATTTTGGTGTGGTACCCAAGCGGTAAGGGATCGGTCTGCAAAACCGCTATTGGTAGGTTCAACTCCTATCCACACCTCGAAAGACACTGATGTTTTAGTCAGTGTCTTTTTTTTATTTAAATTCTTTTATATGTTTTTTTTTATGAATTCACTAAAGTATAATGAATTTCTACTCTTAATCGTAAACTCATTTTGGATATGCATTTTGCAAAGTTATCATGGATTATGAAAGGTTATTTGTTTGGACTGTATAGAGCACCGAGACAGGAGATGACGCAAAAGGCGAAACCACTGACTCATGTGTAACAAAATCAATTATGAGTTTTGGCTGTGAAAGAAGGGACAAACCTTGGTGATTTTTTTAAATTTTCAAGGTCTGTCCCTATTTTTCGCATTTTTATTCATAATTGTTTAATTTTTTTTTGAAATAATATATAATTTTTTTTATGAAAAGTTTTAAATATGAAACTCATTTGCATACGATTGAAGGCAGTGCTTGTGCTGTCAGTAAAGCTGTGGATTATATCGAAGTGTATAAGCGTATCGGCTATTCTGGAATATTTGTGACAAATCATTTTTTTGGAGGTAATACCTGTATTCCACAAAATCTTCCTTGGAATGAACGAATTAATATGTACTGCTATGGCTATGACCTTGCCTATGAAGCTTGCAAAAATGACTGTGATTTTAAAGTTTTTTTTGGAATTGAACAGACTTTTGATGGTGATGATTATTTAATTTTTGGGCTTGATAAAAATTGGCTTTTATCGCATCCTGAAATTGAATTTATGAATCATCAGGAAGTTTTTGCAGCAGTTAATGAAGTAAATGGATTGATGATTCAAGCTCATCCTTTCAGGCTTAGAAATTACATTCAGGCTGTACATCTTCATCCACGTGAAGTGCATGCTGTTGAAATTTACAATGGCGGAAACAAAGCTGAAGAAAACGAACTTGCTGCTTTGTATGCAAAGAATTTTCATTTTCCTTGCACTAGTGGGACGGATATTCACAATGCAAATCTTGTTTTAGAAAATCCTGGCATTATTGGTGGAGTGGAATTTGATTCTCCACTTGAAGATGTTTTTGATTTTGCAGCGCGTGTAAAATCAAAAAATGTTCGAATTGTGAAAAATTGATTTTTATGTTTTCTGTTGAGTTCTGGGCTTTTCTATACTTTATGTAGCTTTTTTTTACTTCTTTAGACTTTGCTTTGCAAAAATGCTTTGATTTCGCAGAAAACTAAAATGCAAAAAACAATATACTTTTTTTGTGGCGAGTTTGCGTTGCAAACTTATTATTGAACTGTTGTTCCTCATTTCATTGCGGAACAGCGTAAAAAGTCAGTCGATTGTTGAAACAATCTTCCTGATTTTTTTTTTGGAGAAAATATGATTGAAAAACAAAATGTTACTAAACAACTTATGATTGAAAATTTCATTAAGATTTATGGGGATGGTGAATCTCCTATGGTTTTTGCTTCCCCTGCCCGCATAAATATTATTGGGGAGCATATTGATTACAATGGTGGTAAAGTTTTTCCCGCTGCCATTGATAAATATTTATATTGTGCTATCAGAAAACGAAATGATTCAAAGATTATATATAATGACTTATTTTTTCCTGGTACTTTTACTTTTGATATTAACGATAAATTTGTTTTTGATAAAAAAAATGATTATGCAAACTTTTTGAATGGCATTTTATGTTGCATGAAAAAACGCGGATTAAAATTTGATGCTGGATTTGACTGTCTGATTGCAAGCAATGTGCCAATCGCTGGTGGTATTAGCTCTTCTTCTGCCTTAGAATGTGGTTTTGCATGGGCTGTCAATGAAACTTATGGGTTTAATATTTCCAGAAAAGATATTGCACTTATGGGACAGCAGTCTGAACATGAATTTATGAATGTAAACTGCGGAATTATGGATCAATATATCATTGCCACTGGCAAAAAAAATACTGCAGAACTTCTTGATTGTGCAAAAATCGAACATGAATATGTTCCTCTTAATCTTGGTGATTACAGATTTGTTGTTATGAATACTCGCAAACAGAGAAAACTTGCTGATTCTAAATACAATGAACGAAGAGCTCAATGCGAAGAAGGTTTGAAAACTTTACAAGAAAACGGAGTGAATATTCGTGACCTTTGCAGCCTTTCTGTTGAACAATTTGAAAAAGTTGGAGCATATATCAAAGATGATGTGATTTATAGAAGAGTTCGTCATTGTGTAACCGAAATGGACAGGGTTTTGAAATCTGTTGAAGCCTTGAAGAAAAATGATTTGGTTCTTTTAGGTCAATATCTTTATCAGTCTCACGATTCTCTTAAAAATGATTATGAAGTTACTGGAATTGAACTTGATACTTTGGTGCAGGCTGCTAGTGAATATAAAAATTGTATTGGTGCTAGAATGACAGGTGCAGGTTTTGGTGGATGTGCCATTGCTTTGGTTCATAAAGATTTTATAGAAGATTTTTGCAATTCTGTTCAGGAAAAATACACAAATGTTGTGGGCTACGAAGCAGGATTTTTCGCCTGTTCAAGTGGTGATGGTGTTTCAAAAATTTAAAATAAAATTTGATTTTCCGTATCATTTTTTGATTTCCCAGGTGTTTTATTTTAAATGACAAAACTCGAACAGTATTATAATAAATTTAAAGAAGATCACAGGCTTACAACGCGTCATGGAATTGTAGAATTTTCCACTTCCATGCATTTTATCAAAAAAGCTGCTGATTTTATTTCTCAACAAAATGGACATCAGTTTCCTGTAAAGATTGCAGATATTGGTGCTGGAACTGGCAGATATTCTGTTGAACTTTGCCATTTAGGTTTTGATGTAACTGCAGTAGAACTTGTGCCTCACAATCTCGAGATTTTACGTAGCAAACACGAAAATGTAAAAACCTGGAAAGGAGATGCAAGAAATCTGTCTTTTCTTGATGATGAAACTTTTGACATCACAATTCTTTTTGGACCGATGTATCACCTTCACGGTGAGCAAAATAAAATTCAGGCACTCCAGGAAGCCAAGAGGATTACAAAAAAAGGTGGTTATATTTTTGTTGCTTATGTAATGAATGAATACAGCGTAATTTCCTATTGCTTTAAAGAACATAAATGGGAAGAAGTAGAAAAAAAAGGAGGTCTTTCTGCTGATTTTCATACGATTTGTACTGAAGATGATTTATACGATTATGCAAGACTAGAAGATATTGATTTGTTATCTAAAAAATGTGGTTTGGAGCGCGAAACAATTTTTGCACCTGACGGACCTGCAGATTACATGCGACGAGAACTGAATGAAATGAGCGAAAATGAATTTGAAGCTTTTTTAAGATTTCAACTAGCTGTTTGCGAAAGAAAAGAATTGCTTGGAGCTTCTAGTCATCTTGTTGATGTTCTGAGAAAAAATTAATAGGTCAAATGTCGAGTTTTAAATTTTTATTCTTTGGGTGGCTTTTTGCTTCGCAAAAAAAGAGAGAAATGCATAGCATTTCTCGTCCCGAGTTTGCATCGCAAACTCGCGCTTTTCAGGGTTCCGTACGCACTTCGTGCTACCTTCATTCCTTCGCTACGCTTCGGAACTGGGTACGCCAGCCCTTACAATCCTTGCCACTGTTAAAAATTAAAAAACTCGAAATTGAACCTAAAAAGGAAAGTGTATGAGTTTTACGGTTATCGACTGGATTTTTTCGGGATTGATTTTGATTCTTGCTTTTTCAGGATTGATTAAAGGTTTTGTTAATAGCATTTTAGGGAAACTTGCTTTGATTCTTGGAATACTTTTTGCTTGTCTTTTTTATGATAAAGTTTCTGCTAAAGTATTTCATGGAATTAATAATGTTACCTTACAAAATGTTCTTTCATTTCTATTGATTTTTGTTGTTGTGTTTTTGATAATTAAAATATTTCAGGAACTTATTTCAAAAGTCTTTACTTGGCAACCATTAAAAAGTCTTGATAAGACTTTGGGTTTTGTTTTTGGTATTGTGGAGGGACTTGCTGTTGTTTGGCTAATTCTGTTTTTATTACAAGTTCAGCCATTTTTTTCTGCAGGACCTCTTACTGATGGAAGTTTTTACAAAAATATGATTAGTTCATTATTGAAAACAGGAAATACTGGAATTTCTGTTAAGGAAGTGCTTTCGAATGTATGAAAATCTAGTTCATCAGAATGTAGCAAAAAATCTTTCTAGTGATATAAAAAAAGGAATTTTTCCTGGAGCTGTATTGTTTTCGGGTCCTCAATCTTGTGGAAAACTGACAGCTGCATTAGAAACTGCAAGAATACTTTCGTGTCACCAGCAGAATGCAGGAAAATGGACATGTGATTGTTATAATTGTCGTCAAAATAAGGCATTAACTTTTTCTAATCTAATGATTTTAGGTCCAAGAGATTGTGCTTTAGAAATTTCGGCAGCAAAAAAAACATTTTTAGATGCAGTTCAAAATAAATCATCATTCTTGACTGCAGCTCATTATCTGTTTGTCAGAAGCATTCGAAAGTTGACTTTAAGATTTAATGGTATTTTGTGGCAGGGTGATAAAAATATCAATAAAATTGGCAATCTAATAGAAGAAATTAATGAAGATTTAGAGCAGGTTGATGTTGAACGTCCTGTCCCTCCTTTTGAAAATCTTGAAAAAATTTGTACAAATCTTGAAAGTTTGTGTTTAAAACTTGAGAATGAATTTTTGTATGATTCTATTCCAATTAATCAAATAAGAAATATTGAAGAATGGGCTTATAAAAAATCTGAAGAGGGCAAAAAAACTATAATCCTGGAAAATTCTGAACGAATGTCGCAGAATGTCCGCAATGCACTTTTGAAAATTCTTGAAGAGCCGCCGGAGGATTGTGTTTTTATTCTTTTAACTTCGAACAGAAATGCAATCATGCAAACAATTTTGTCGCGCGTTAGAACTTATTCTTTTGTTGAAAGAACAATTGAGCAGCAACAAGATGTGATAACGCGAGTTTTCCATAATAATACAGAAAATATTACTATAAATGATTATTTACAGACTTTTCTTCCTGTTCATCCTGATGTAATTTGTCAGGAAGCAAAATCATTTTATGAAGACATTTGCAATCGAAAAATTCCAGATGTTTCCCAGCTTGTTCAAAAATGTGAAAATTTTTCACCGAGAATTGAATTGAGGTTGTTTTTATCATGTTTAGCCGGATTTCAAAAGAAAATGATTTATTCGCAGTCTGGTTGTGAAGTTGCTGCAAAATGTCTGAAACTTTATGTGAATTGTTGGGAGAATATTACTCTATATAATCAAACTATTCCTGCAGCACTTGAAATTTTATTAAAGGAAATGTCAAGTTTAAATGTGCAGAATGAAATGATTATGACAAAATCGCTGTAAGGTTTATGAAAAAATCAAGGTGAAATTTTGAATTTAAAAAAGTGTGGCACTTAAAAAAAACTTTGTAAGTAAATGAGGTCTGTCCCCGTTTTATTAAAGTGTTTTTCAAACAAGGTTTGTGCCCGTTTTATAAAAATTAAGTGAGGTCTGTCCCCATTTTAATAAAAACTTTTAAGATAAGGTCTGTCCCCTTTTTAATTTTCTTGATAAGTCAGGTGATTTATGCGAAATTATGTAAAAAGAATTAATCAAAAAAAAGAAAAACTTTCTAAAGACCAGCTTTTGTTGCTGATTGAAGATGTAATTGAAGAAAATGATATTTTAAACTCAATCATTAATTCTCTTTCAACAGGTATTCTGATTGTCGACAATGATTTTAAACTTTTAAGACATAATACCGCTTCTGAAAGCCGTTTGCCATACAAAATTTATCCTGAAGAAATTGAGAATGCACAAGAATCTTTGTGGAATTTTATTGATGATGAAGAAATCTCTAACTTTTTTAGAAATTGCAGTGAAAAATCCATTACTAATAGCCAAGAAGAGTTTTCTATCAAAACTTCTGGAGGTGCTATAAGGTTTATTTCAATTTCCATTTCACCTCTTGTTCAGAAAATAAATATTGCAGGATTAATTATTCTTATTCGTGATATTACAGACAAAAAAAATCAGGATGTTATTCTACACAGAATGGAAAATCTTGCAAATCTAACAAATCTTGCTGCAGGAATGGCACATGAAATAAAAAATCCGCTTGGTGCCATAAGTATTCACATTCAGTTATTACAGAAAGCTATAAACAAGGCTCGTGATAATGAAAATGTTTTACCACCTGTAAAATTTGTTGAAAATCACATTGATATTGTGAACGAAGAAATAGAACATTTAAATAAACTTGTTATGGATTTTCTCATGGCTGTTCGTCCTGTAAAAGCAATGCTTGAGTTAAAATCTCCTGATAAGATTATTCAAGCTATTGTAGATTTTTGTAAGCCAGAGTTTTATAAAAACAGAATTCGTATTGATTTTATTCCTTGCAAAAAAAATACAAAAATCATGCTTGATGAAAAACTTTTTCGTGATGTGATTATGAATTTGGCACAAAATTCTCTTGCTGCTATAAAATCAATTTCTGTTTCAGAAAAAAAAGATGTTTTTGAGCAAAAAACAAGTGAAAATTTTCAAAATCTGCCTGAAATCATCCGTGACACAGATTTTAATTATTTTTTTAAAATTGAAAATTATATTAAAGAAAATAAGTATTTTATTGAAATTTCTGATAATGGCTGTGGAATGTCAGAAGAAACTGTTTCAAAAATTTTTGAACCATATTTTACAACAAAAGCAAACGGAACAGGTCTTGGTATGACGATGGTTTATAAAATTATCAAAGAATTTTCAGGTGAAATTTTTGTGGAATCAAAAGAAAATAAAGGGACTAAATTTACTATTATTTTTCCAATTCCCCA
This sequence comes from Spirochaetia bacterium, assembly GCA_022773305.1. Classification (GTDB taxonomy): domain Bacteria; phylum Spirochaetota; class Spirochaetia; order Treponematales; family Treponemataceae; genus Treponema_D. Next base: position 15,020 of record JALFAW010000059.1, on the reverse strand, counting down.
AAAAGATGCAAAACTACTAGAAAAAAACTGATTTTAAAAATTAATCACAGGAGTTTTTATGACTATTTTAACTATAGATGATGAAGAGAATATAAGAAATGGACTTGCTGATAATTTTGAACTTGAAGGTTATGAGGTAAAACAAGCTGCAAGTGGAGAAGAAGGATTAAAGATTGTATCTGAAGGCAATATTGACTTAGTCATTACCGATTTAAGAATGGATGGAATTAGTGGTGAAGAAGTTGTGAGGCAAGTTACTACTAAATATCCAGGAATTCCTGTGATTGTGTTAACAGGTCACGGAAGCATCGATGATGCAACTGAGGCAATGAAATCTGGTGCTTTTGATTTTTTGACTAAACCTCTTGATTTGGATCATCTGAATATTATCGTAAAAAATGCCTTGCGAGGAAAACAACTTGCCGAACAAAACAGAATTTTAAAAGAAAAACTTTTGCAGAATAATTCCAATGATTTGATGATAGGAAAAAGTTCTGAACTTGGAAAAGTTCGCATAATGATAGAAAAGGCTGCTCCTACAAAAGCAAATGTTTTAATTACAGGAGAAAGTGGTGTAGGTAAAGAACTTGTTGCGAATGCGATTCACAAAAAATCTTCTAGAGCTGAAAAACCTTTTGTGATTGTTCATTGTGCGGCACTTAGTGAAAGTCTTTTGGAAAGTGAACTTTTTGGTTTTGAAAAAGGTGCTTTTACTGGCGCTGAAAATTTGCATAAAGGTCGTTTTGAACTCGCTGATGGAGGAACAATTTTTCTAGATGAAATAGGTGAGATAAATCCTTCAATTCAAGTAAAACTTTTGCGTGTTCTTCAAGAAAAAAAGTTTGAACGAATAGGTGGCGAAAAGACAATAAGTGTTGATGTTCGTGTAGTTGCTGCCACAAACAGAAATTTGGAAAATGAAGTAAAAGCAGGTCGATTTCGTGAGGATTTATTTTATCGACTTAATGTAGTTCGCATTCAAATTCCTTCCCTTAGAGAAAGAAAAGATGACATTCCTTTATTAATGCATAATTTTTTGCGTGAGTATAATATTGAAAATGAAAAAAATATTTTACGTTTTGATAATAAAGCAAAAGCTGCTATGATAAAATATAGTTGGCCTGGAAATATAAGGGAATTAAAAAATTGTGTCGAAAGTGCAGTTGTAATGTGTAACGGTGAAGAAATAAAATTTGAAGATTTGCCAGATTCTGTTCGTGCTGCTGGTGAAGAAAAGATGATTTGCATTCCAATTGGCATTTCTATGGAAGAAGCTGAAAAAATAATTATTCAGGAAAATCTTGCATGGAATAATAATAATAAATCAAAAACAGCTGATATTCTTGGAATTGGCAGAAAAACTCTTCACAGAAAAATTGAAGAGTGGGAAAATGCTCAATAATCAATACTGTCTAATAAATGATACATTGTAAAATTAAGTATACACTGTGTATAAATTAATACACTGTATAAATAATAATATATATAAACAGAATTTTATGTATTATTATTTATACAGTGTATATTTTTTTATTAAATTAAAGTCTAGAAAATTAGACAGTTATAAAATATGTATACTATACAGAAATTATAAATGCATAAAAATTGCATAAATATACATTTTAACGCACGTGAAATATGTAAAAAATCACCTGGATTTAAAAGAGTTTCTCTTGTTTTATGATTGCTTTAATAATGAATTTTGTAGGATTTCTTTTATTAGATTTTCAAAATATAACTAATTGAAATTTTGATATTAATATTTTCTAAAAAAAACGCCGTTTTACCATGACATGATAAAACGGCAAAATGGAGGTTGTGTATAAAAAAATGATATACTAGTTTAGATTTCAGTTCCAGGAGGAATTATTGCACCTTTTCTGATTACAATGATTCCGTCTGCACTATAGAATGAACCATGGTCACCATCTTCGTATTTCTTTCCAGAGATACCGATTTTACAATTATCACCAATCATAGCATTTTTATCGATAATTGTGTTTGCAATTTTACAGTTCTTACCGATTCCTGTAATAGGTTTTCCTTTTTTGATGTTTTCAATTTTTTCATCTTCAGGGTCGTAATAGTCTGCACCCATCATGATAACGCCATCAAGTTCTGAACCTTCACTGATGATAGAACGAACACCGATTACTGATCTGTTAAGTTTAGCTTCTGTAATAATACATCCTTCTGAAGTCAAAGATTTATTGATTTCTGCTTTATTAATTTTTGAAGGAGGCAGATTGCGCATGTGTGTATAAATTGGCTGTGTTTCTCCATAAAAATCAAAAGTAGGATAAGGTTCACAAAGTGCGAGATTTGCATCATAGAAACTTCTGATTGTTCCAATATCTTCCCAGTAACCGTCAAAAATGTAAGAGTTAATTTTCTTTTTGCCGATTGCAAGTGGAAGTACTTCTTTACCAAAGTCAGTGTATTTTTCATTTTCTCCACTAAGAACTTCTTCCATTGTGTCTGCATTGAAAATATAAATACCCATGGAAGCAAGGTATTCTTTTTCTGGAGGAAGGGCTCCGCGTGCTTCTGCAGGGATTTTCCAGTCATCAATATTCTGGTCTGGTTTTGGTTTTTCCATGAATTCGCGAACTCGATTATTTTCATCAATCTTCATGATTCCAAATCCTGAAGCATCGTGGCGGTTTACTGCTGTTGTAGCGATTGTAACTTCTGCCCCAGAACGAATGTGTTCATTCATGAATGCTTTCAAATCCATTTTATAAAGCTGGTCACCAGAAAGAATTATGTAGTGAGTTGGTTTTTGAGTTTTAAAATGAATAAAGTTTTTGCGAACAGCATCCGCAGTTCCTTCATACCATCCGCTGTGTTCCAAAGTTTGTTCAGCAGCGAGGATTTCAACGAATCCACCTGAAAAACGGTCAAAATTATATGTGTTTGAAATGTGCAAATGTAATGAGGCGGAATTAAACTGCGTCAATAAGTAGATTTTTTTATATCCAGAATTGATACAGTTTGAGATTGGAATATCAACAATTCGATATTTTCCTCCAAATGAAACTGCTGGTTTTGATCTTTCTTTTGTTAATGGATAAAGACGAGTTCCTTTTCCACCACCCAAAATGATGGCAAGTACTCTTGGTTCTTGTTCTGACATAGCATGCTCCTAAGGTAAAAAATTTCACGATATCTATAAAAAATAAGTTTTTTTAGAGATTTTCTTTTAAAAACATTATAAATCTGTTTTTTGCTATTTGCAAATAAAATATAAGTTAAATATGTAAAAATATGTGAAAAACTTTTTTAAACTTTTTTTTTTATTTCCCGATAAATAAATTAAGATGTAAACTTTTCTGTCTTTTCGCGGTGTTTTATAAAAAGTGTAAATAAAAATTTTTGAGAATTACAATGAAGACAGAAATTATTTGGAGGTAATATGATTCGTGGCTGGTACATTGGCGCTTCTGGTATGAATGCACAGCAAAACAGACTAGATGCCATCTCGAATAATCTTGCAAATGTTGATACTGCAGGTTATAAAAGGGATGTTACTGTTTCAAAGTCTTTTGCTGAACTTTTGCTGCGCCGCACAAATGCTGATGGTGTTTATCATCTGCAAAATGGAATGGGTAGTGCTGACGCTGCTCCTGTAATTGGAAAACTTGGTCTTGGTGTAGAAACAAACGAAAATTATACTGATTTTTCGCAAGGTTCGTTCAAAACTACAAATTCAAAAACTGATGCTGCTTTGAGCGGGAAAGGTTTTTATGTTATTGAAACACCAGTTGGTGAGCGATACACAAGAAATGGAAATTTTTTGATAGGAAAAGAAGGAATTCTTGAAACTAAGGATGGGTATCCTGTTCTTGGTGAAAATGGTTATATATATCTTGATGATGATAAAATTTCAATCAATGAAGACGGAATTATTGCAAGAAGTGATGACGGTACTCAGATAGACAGATTTAAAATTGTACGTTTTGACAATGAACGTTATCTGAAAAAAATGGGCGAAAGTATGTATGCTACTAATGATATTGCAGGTCCTGCTCATATTGCAGAAGGAAAGGAACGTCCAAAATTTTTGCAAGGTTACTCTGAAACAAGTAATGTTAATGTTGTGAATGAAATGGTTCAGATGATTGAAGTTAATCGAGCTTATGAGGCAAATCAAAAAACAATCACTTCTGAAGATTCTATGATGAGCACTTTGTGGCAAAAAGTTGCTGTTTTAAACTAAAAAAGGGGTTTTAGGGGTTATATGCTACGCATATACCCCTAGGAGAGGGGGTGACGGAAGACCTTTGGGCTGAAGTCAGGGGGAGACTTCCCCCTCCTGAATGCTTTTTTTTATGTTTTGTATGGAGTTTTTAATATGGTAAGAAGTTTATGGACTGCGGCTACTGGTATGAATGGTCAGCAGGCAAATATTGATGCAATTTCTAACAATCTTTCAAATGTTAATACAACTGGTTATAAACAGCAGCGCGTAGAATTTGAAGATTTAGTTTATCAGAATTTAAAGCTTGCGGGTACACCTGCGACTGAAGATACTGTTACTCCTGTAGGTATTCAGCAGGGAACTGGTGTGAAAATTGGTGCAACTCAGCGTGTTATGACTCAAGGTTCGCTTCAGAATACTGGTGTTGATACTGATGTTGCAATTGTGGGGGAAGGTTATTTCCGTGTGCAAAAATATGACGGAAGTTTTGCTTATACTCGTGACGGTTCTTTTAAAGTTGATTCGAACGGTCAGCTTGTTACAAACAACGGTCTTCGAGTGATGCCTGAAATTATTTTGCCTGAAGGTTATGATGTTTCTACTTTGAATATCACTACAACTGGTCTTGTAAGTGTAAAAGTGAACGGTGGTAATGATCCTGTGGAAGTTGGTCAGCTTGAACTTTATCGTTTTCCTAATGCTGTAGGTCTGCAGGCTGAAGGTGATAATCTTTTTAAGGTGACTAGTGCAAGTGGTGAAGCTATTGCTGGTCGTCCAGGTTATGACGGTTTTGGTGATACAAGACATAAATTTTTGGAAATGAGCAATGTTTCTGTTGTTAATGAAATGGTGCAGATGATTGTGGCTCAGCGCGCTTATGAGTTTAATTCTAAAGCTATTCAGACTTCTGATACTATGCTTCAGACTGCTGTGAATATTAAACGGTAGAATTTTGATTTTATAAAATAATGTAATGCTTCATTATTTTTGTTCCGATAATCTGAGGGAGTTTTATTTTTGAGGTGATTTATGAATGTTGGTCTTGTTTCAAACAGTTTCAGTTCTATAACAAATGGTAACGGTGCTTTATCTAGTGCTAAAACAAATGCTGAAAATTCTAAGTTTATGAATCTTCTCAAAAGTATGCAAGAAAAATCGGAAAATGAAATTGAAGCTGGAAAAGGCAGTTTGAGTTCCAGTCAGATTTCTGCAAACGGTAGACTTAATGGCGATTATACTTCGGGTTTTGCAGGTGTTTATAATTCTGAAAAAGATAGACAAAGTAATCCTGTGGGGGCTGCTGCAAATCAAAGTGGAGTACACGGAGTTTCAAAAAAAATTGACAGAACTTCTGAACTTTATGAAAAGTCTATGGAACTTGAAAATTATTTTGTAAAACAGATGCTTTCTGAAATGAGAAAAACTGTTATGAAAAGTAAAGATTCTGATTTTGCACAGCAGACTTATGAAGATATGCTTTTTGATGAATATTCAACTATGATGACAAAAAATGCAGGTTTTGGGCTTGCTGACCAGATTTATTTAAGTCTGGTATAATTATTTTTAGAAATATTGTCACGTTTATGTGCCTTAATATTTAGTTTACATCTTTTTGCCGTTGAGCGTTGCTTGACGGCATTTTTTTTTGTATAATGAATTCTCAAAAAATAAATATGCTAAGAATGTGGTTTTTATGAACAAAAGGAATATTAATATAGAAGAAAAGTGTGATTTTAGAATGCCTGAAAATCTGAAGGGTGTTCATATTCATTTTGTTGGAATCAAAGGAACTGGAATGGCTGCTTTGGTTGAAATTATGCATCATTGTGGTGCTGTGATTTCAGGTTCGGATGTAAGCGAAAGGTTTTACACTGATGAAATTCTTGAAAATCTTGGAATTAAAGCAAAAAATTTTGATGAAAATAATATCAATGACGATATTGATTTTGTGATTTATTCGTCAGCGTATAAAACTGACAAAAATCCTGATTTGATTGCCGCGATTAGCAAAAATGTACCGTGCATTTTGTATACTCAGGCTTTGGGGCAATACAGCAGTCTTTTTTATTCCTGTGGTGTTTGTGGTGTTCATGGAAAAACTTCCACAACCGGTCTTGTTGGGACTATTCTGAAGGAACTTAATTTACCTGTGCAGGTGCTTGTTGGCTCAAGAATAAAATCATTTGGAGATTCATGCACTTTTACCAGTGATTTATTTAATGATTTTCATAATCAAAAAAGCTCTGAAAAAAAATCTGTTTTTGTGGCAGAAACTTGTGAATATCAGCGTCATTTTATGCAGTTTGAACCCAAAAATATTATTTTAACTTCTGTGGAAAGTGACCATGAAGATTATTATCCGACTTTTAAAGATATTCAAAATGCTTTTGTTGACTATTTGTGTAAACTTCCACCAGGCGGAAATGTAATTTATTGTGCTGATGATAAAGGTGCAGCTGAAACTGTTGAGATTGTGAAAAAAGAACGAAATCGCAGCGATTTAAATTTTATTCCTTATGGTGTTTCTTGTGATAATTCGTGTGATTTTAAAATCATTTTGGGTGATATAAAAGATGGTGCAAGTCATTTTAAATTAAATTTTTTTGAAAAAAAGATGAATGATACGAATTGTAGTGACGCTGGAGATGGAATTACAGTATGCAAAGGTAATTTGCCTGGTGTTGATGGTAAAAAATCACTGGATTTTAGAATTTGCGTGCCTGGTCATCACGAAATTCTAGATGCAGTTGCGGCTATTGCGCTTTCGTGTACAATTTTAAAATATTTTGGAAAAAATCCTCTTGATTATTATAAACAGATTGCTGACGGAGTTTCAAAATTTTCTGGTGGTAAGCGTCGCAGTGAAATTATCAAAAAAACAAACGTAAACGGAAATGATGTAATTGTTATCGATGATTATGGTCATCATCCAACAGCGGTGAATACTACTTTGCAGGGATATAAAGAATTTTATGGTGACAGAAAAATAATCGTAGATTTTATGAGTCATACTTATTCTAGAACGCAAAGTCTTCTTGATGAGTTTTCAAAATGTTTTTCATATGCTGATGAGGTGATTTTGCATAAAATTTACAGTTCTGCCCGTGAAAATCCAGAAGATTTTGAAATAACTGGAAAAACTCTGTTTGAAAAAGTAAAAGAGAATTACAAAAATCCTGAAAATGTTTTTTACTTTGAAGAAGTTCTTGAAGCAAAAGATTTTGTTTTGAATGAACTTGCAAAACCTCTGGAGAAAGGAAAAAATGGATATCTTTTTGTAACGATGGGCGCCGGAGACAATTGGAAACTGGGACAGGAAATATAATTTTGGGAGATATATATGATTTCGATGACAGGTTATGGATATAGTGAAATAAATTACGAAAATGCGGTTATTAGTGTAGAAATAAAATCTGTGAATTCTCGGTTTTTAGATTTGTCTGTAAATTTACCTCCATATTTAAATGCAATTGAAAGTTTTTTTAGGAATTTGATAATAAAAAATATTTCGCGTGGTAAAGTTGATGTTTTTATTCGTGTGAAAGAACTTGAAAGTGATGCTCAAATTGTTGCAGATACAAAAATTGCACAAAGTTATTCTGAGGCAATCAAGCAGGTTGCAAAAGCAATCGGTTATGATGAAAACAATATTCCACTTTCTTTGATTTTAAGTCAGACTGGTGTTTTGAATACAAATAAAAACTATGATGTTCAAGATTATCAAAAAAAGATTGAACCAGTTTTTCAAAATGCACTTGAAATCTTTTTGTCTGATGCAAAAAGAGAAGGTGAAAATTTAAAAGCAGATTTAAAACAAAAACTTTCAAAACTTGAAGAATGTGCTGACTTTTTTGAGCAATGGCAACCAAAAATGGAAGAGATTTTCAAACAGCAGATTGTTACACGATTTAACGAACTTCTTGGTGAACAAGTTGATCAAAACAGAATTATGACTGAAGTAGCCGCAATGCTTGTAAAATATACTATAAACGAAGAAATTGTTCGATTAAAAAGTCACATAAAAGCTATGAAACAAGAAATGGAAAATCCGTTTCCAGGAAAAAAACTTGATTTTATCTGCCAGGAGATGAACCGGGAGATAAACACAATAGGCAGTAAAAATCAGTTTGCAGAAGTTGGCGCAATGGTCATCTGTGCAAAAGATTCCTTGGAAAATATAAGAGAACAGAGTAAAAATATTGCATAGATTATCGGTAAAAGCTATATCTCATGAAATTATCAGCAGCGAGGATCTTAAAAACTGTCTTTTTTTCTAAAGTTTTTTAATAGGAGCTTTAAACGACATTTTTCGTGGAGTTTGAATATTCTCAAATTGTATTAAGTAAGTTTTTTTTGCTGAATCAATTTCAAGAATTTTTCCATTTCCCAGAATATTGTGGGTCACTTTATCACCAGGGGATAAATCAATTAATGTTTCCATTTTTTCAAGATTTTTATCACTTTCTTCTATATAATTGCGAGATTTTTGTTTTAATGAATCTGAAAGTTCAACTTTATAGTCAAGAAAACAATCATCAACATCGAATATAAATCGAGAAGGAAATCTGAATCCGTATGCTTCTGAAAAACCTTCTGCTTCAGTAAGATAAAGCCTTTGTTCCGCACGAGTGTAGCCGACAAATGCCAGTCTGCGTTCTTCTTCCATTGCTGAAAGTGAATCAATTTTTTTACTTGGAAACATATTTTCGTTCATTCCTGCTATAAAAACAAATGGAAATTCAAGACCTTTAGCTGCGTGAATTGTCATGAAATTTACTTTGTTTTTATTCACATTTAAATCTGAATTAGAATAAAGTGCAACATGTGAAAGAAAATTTTCGAGATTACATTCTTCGCCGCAGGAAACTTCATATTCATAGATTGCCTGTTTTAGTTCAGCAAGATTATCAAGACGTTCCTGCGAACCTTCTGTGCGGAGTATTCTTTCGTAACCACTTGAGTTCAACAGATGTGAAAACAGTTCTGAAATCTGCATGTTTTCATAAGTTTTATTGTAATCTTCTATTAATTTTATGAAACTTTGTGCTTGAGTATTAGAAAAAATTTCATTGTCAATATTTAATTTTAAAGCATCAAAAAGTGAACCACCATGATTTTCAACATATTCTTTTAAAAAACGAATTCTTCTTTCACCAATGTTTCGTTTTGGAACATTTACAATTCGTAAAAAAGACAAATCATCTTTGAATGCAATCATTCTCAGGTAACTGAGTGAATCTTTGATTTCAATTCTTTCAAAAAATGGAAGCCCCGAAAAAAGTGTGTAGTCAATCTTTTTTTCCTGAAAAACTTCTTCGATGGAACGACTGATATAATGAGCGCGAAACAAAACTGCAATTTTGTCACCAGAAACTCCATTTTCCATAAGTTTTTGACATTCATCGGCGATAAATTGTGCTTCCTGAGTTGCAGATTTTGCATGGAAATAAACAGTTTTTGTAAAAAATGGATTTTTATTTTCGGATATTACAGGAATTAAATCTTTTTTGATTCTATTTTTGTTTTTTTGAATTAATGAATTTGCTGTCTGGATAATTTGTGGCGAAGAACGGTAATTTTTGAGCATAAAAATTGTCTGAACATTAGGAAACTGTTTGTCAAAATCAAGTAAATATTTAACGCTTGCTCCACGCCATGTATAAATTGTCTGGTCAGGATCTCCTACTATAAAAAGATTTTTATGATAATCACAAAGAACTTCCATCAGTTGATATTGTATTTCATCAATATCCTGAAATTCGTCTATCATAATATATTCAAGTCGCTGCTGCCATTTTAAGCGTATTTCTTCATTTTCTTGAAAAATATAAAGTGAAAATTTTATCAGATCATTATAATCAAGTCCAAAACATTTTTTTTGCTGATAAAGATAGCCGTAGAAAATAATTTCATCAGTTTTCTTTGCATTCAGATATTTATTATGAATTTCGTCTAATGACATATTGATTAAATCATAATAATATTTTGGAATTTCCTTGAGTTTTTTCATTTCAATCATATCGCGTGCATTTGAAAAAGTCATTTCGCTCAATGTCAAGCCGCGTTCTTCATAAATTATCTGAAGCATTGCATTGATATCTGAATTGTCTAAAACAAGAAAACTTTTTGGAAAGCTTACGGCATTTGAATCTTCTTTAAGAACACTTACACAAAAACTATGAAAAGTACAGATATAACCTGTATCGTTATCGCCAGTGAGTTTTTTTATTCTTGAACGCATTTCGTTTGCAGCTTTGTTTGTAAAAGTTACGCATAAAATATTTGAAGGCATAATTCCAATTTCATTTACAAGATATGCAAAGCGGTGAGTCAAAGCACGAGTTTTTCCAGAACCCGCTCCTGCAATTACTCTGATAAAACCTTCTGTAGAAGTGACTGCAAGTTTTTGTTCTTCATTTAAATTATCAATCATTATTATGTCCCTGGCAAATAATATCTGACATTGATTATAACAGTTTATTCCTTTTCCTGCGACATCATTTTCCTGCTATATTGTAAAAAAAACATTAAAACATTATAATACTAGCACATTTTTTTAATGAGGTTTTTTTTATGAACAGAAGACTTATCACATCAGCATTGCCTTATGTTAATAATATTCCGCATCTTGGAAACTTGATTCAGATGCTTTCAGGCGATGTTTTTGCACGTTTTTGCCGAAACAGAGGTTATGATACATTATATATTTGTGGAACTGATGAATATGGAACTGCAACAGAAACAAAAGCAATAGAAGAAAATAAAACACCACGTGAACTTTGTGATTTTTACTATAACGAACACATAAAAATTTACGACTGGTTTCATATCAATTTTGATAAATTTGGCCGTACTTCAAATGAACAGTGTACTGAAATCACACAAAAACTTTTTAACGACCTTGATGAAGCAGGGCTTATTAAAGAACATGTAAATAAACAACTTTTCTGTCCAAAGTGCAATATGTTTCTTGCTGACAGATATGTTGACGGAACTTGTCCGAAATGCGGTTCTGTAAAAGCAAGAGGTGATCAGTGTGATGATTGTGGTGCACTTCTTGATCCAATCGAATTGAAAGAGCCAAAATGTCATACTTGTGGTTCAACTCCAGAAGTTCGTGAAACAAAGCATTTGTATATTGATTTACCAAGTCTTAGTTCTAAACTTGATGAATGGATGGCAAAAGCAAGTATCGAAGGACAATGGGCAGACAATGCAATTAATATCACAAAAGCATGGATTCGCGATGGCTTGAATGAACGTGCAATAACACGAGATTTAAAATGGGGTATTCCAGTTCCAAAAGCTGGTTATGAAAACAAAGTTTTTTACGTTTGGTTTAATGCTCCAATTGGTTATATGTCTATTACAAAGCAACTTGCAGATGAACTTGTAAAACAAGGCAAACAAAGTTTCGACTGGAAATCATGGTGGCTTCCTTCTGAAAGTGAAGAGGCAAAAAATAAGGATAAAGTTGACCTGTTTCAGTTTATTGGAAAAGATAATATTCCTTTCCATACAGTTATTTTTCCATGTACTTTGCTTGGTTCTCCTCATGATTGGACAAAACTTTATCACATGTCTTCAACTGAATACATGAACTACGAGAATGGAAAATTTTCTAAAAGTCGTGGTGTGGGAGTCTTTGGAACAGACGCGATTGAAACTGGTATTCCTGCCGATGCATGGCGTTTTTACATTTTCTACAATCGTCCTGAAAAACAGGATTTTCAGTTCACATGGAAAGATTTTATGGAAAAACTCAACAGCGAGTTGATTGGAAATCTTGGAAATCTTGTAAACAGAACTCTTTTATTTGTAAATAAATATTATGACAGTAAAATTCCGCAGTCTGAAATCGATGAAGAACTTTGGGCAAAAGTAAAAGAACTTGAAAAAAAAGCAACTGATTATCTTGAATGGGCTGAATTAAAAGATGCTTTCAGAACTATGTTTGAAATTTCTGATATCTGTAACAAAAAATTTCAGGCAGCAGAACCATGGAAAACAAGAACAACTGATCCTCATGCAGCCGAGAAACTTATTTACAATCTCTGTTATGTCATCAAAGATTTAATGATTATGATGAATCCATATATGCCTCAATATACTCAAAAAATTATGTCATATTTTGGAAAATCTATTCAGGAATCTAAAGTTGGAACTGAAACAATAAAAGGTTACACTTGGGATGATTTGGGTGTTAACGGCGAACTTACAACTGTGTCACCTACAGAAGTTTATTTTAAACCTCTTGATCAGAAAACAATGATTGCATTCCGTGAAAAATTCGGCGGAAATCAGAAAGAAAGAAAAGATTCTTCTGAAAAAAAGCCAGTTGAGAAAAAATCAAAAAAATCTGAAAAAAAAGAACCTGTTGTTCTTCCAGCAGATAAACAGGCTGAATTTTTTAATCAGAATATTGAGCTGACAGTTGCAAAAATTGTTGATGTCAAACCAAATCCAGATGGCGAAAAACTTTACATCGAAACTCTGGATGATGGAAGTTCTGTTCCTCGCGTTATTCAGTCAGGACTTAGAATGTTCCTCAAGGAAGAAGAACTGCTTGGCAAGCATATTATTGTTGTTAGCAATCTTGCACCAAGAACAATGCGTGGCGTTGAAAGCCGTGGAATGCTTCTTGCAGGTCATTACAATGATGAAAATGGTAAAGAATGTGTAGAAGTGCTTGATGTAAGTTGGGCAAAACCTGGAACAAAAATTGTTTTGGAAGGTAGCGATGTTAATACCATTAAAAAATCTGAAATTTCTGGTGATGAATTTTTTGCAGTAAGTATAAATTCTGTAAACGGAATTGTTCAGATTGCAGGCAAAAAACTTCTGGCTGACGGAAAAGAAATCACAACTTCAAAAGCATTGAACAGTGATATTTCCTAAAGTTTTTTTAGTGATTTGACCGCCTAATTTGAACAATTCAATATAAAAGGTTCAATTTCGAGTTTTTTAATTTTAAACAGTGGCAAGGATTGTAAGGGCTGGCGTAGCCAGTTCCGAAGCGTAGCGAAGGAATGAAGGTAGCACGAAGTGCGTACGGAACCCTGAAAAGCGCGAGTTTGCGATGCAAACTCGGGACGAGAAATGCTATGCATTTCTCGCTTTTTTTTGCGAAGCAAAAAGCCACCCAAAGAATACGTCGAGTCAAGGCACGCTAACGCTTAAAGCCTTGACTTCGCCGTTTTGAGGGGGTTGTACTACCCCCTCAATAAAAATTTAAAACTCGACTTTTGTCCTACTAATTTTTAAGTTTTAAAATAATATCCATAAAAGTTTTCGTATTGGTCATATTTAGAATTATTAAAATATTTACAAAAAAAACTATATGTTGTCTTGGAAAATAAGTTGATGTGTGTTAAAATGACACATGATTAGTGATTTTTTATAAGGAAAGCATTTATATGAAGCTGAATAAAAATAAAATCTGTTTTACTGGGGGTGGAACTGGAGGTCATATTTATCCAGGTCTTGCTGTGCTTGATGAACTTCGTGTTAAATTCCAAGAAAACAATATTAGTCTTTATACGATTTGGATTGGTTGTTCAAAGGGAATGGATAAAAATATCGTATCAAAAGCAAAAGACATGAAAAATGAACCTTGTGTTAACAAGTTTTATGGAATTCCTTCTGGAAAACTTCGACGATATTTTTCATTAAAAAATATTTCTGATGTTTTTAAAATAATTGGTGGATTTTTTGTTTCTTTGTGGATTCTTGCAAAAGAAAAACCTGCTGCTTTGTTTTCAAAAGGTGGTTTTGTGAGCGTTCCGCCTTGCCTTGCTGCAAAAATTCTAAAAATTCCTGTTTATACTCATGAATGTGACTTTACTTTAGGACTAGCAAATAAAATCAACTTAAAATCTGCTTCAAAAATGTTTGTATCCTATGAAGAAACTAAAAATCTGCTTTCTCAAAATGATAAAAAAAAAGTTATTGTAAGCGGAAATCCTGTTCGTCCAGTTTTTTACAATGCTGATATTCAACAAGGATTTAATTTTTTAGGAATAAAAAATAAATCTAAACCTATTCTTCTCGTTGTTGGTGGAAGTTCTGGTGCCCGCCAAATCAATCAACTTGTTTATGATAATATTGATTTTTTGTGTGAAAACTTTATTGTTGTTCATCAAACTGGACTTGTTAATACAACTCAAGACAAATCGCAGGAATTAGTCCAAAATTATTCAGATTATCATCATTATGATTTTATTTATGAACAAATGCCTAATGTAGTAGCGGCAAGTGATATTGTGATGGGGCGAGCTGGTGCAAATTCTATTTGGGAAGCCGCTGTACTTTTAAAACCTATGCTCTTAATTCCTCTTTGCGGACATGGAACACGAGGTGATCAAGTAGATAATGCAAAGTTCTTTGAAGAAAAAAGAGCTGCAAAAGTACTTATTGGTCAAGAAGTTAGTAAAGAACGTCTTGTAGTTAGCTTAAAAGAACTTCTTGATGAAAAAAATCGTCTTGAGTTACAAAATAACTTAAAACAAATGATAGGAAATAAGAAGCCTGCAAATATAATTGCAGAGTATATTTTTGAAAATATATAAAAGGACAAATGTCGAGTTTTAAATTTTTATTGAGGGGGGGGGAAGTACAACCCCCTCAAAACGGCGAAGTCAAGGCTTTAAGCGTTAGCGTGCCTTGACTCGACGTATTCTTTGGGTGGCTTTTTGCTTCGCAAAAAAAGCGAGAAATGCATAGCATTTCTCGTCCCGAGTTTGCATTGCAAACTCGCGCTTTTCAGGGTTACGTACGCACTTCGTGCTACCTTCATTCCTTCGCTACGCTTCGGAACTGG
>JALFAW010000161.1 GCA_022773305.1 Spirochaetia bacterium | reverse complement strand
CCCTGACAAACCAAGAAACCTTGCAAAATCAGTTACAGTAGAGTAGTCTGGAAAAAAAATCTTATTTGCGTTGAACTTTGAGTTTTCCTGAGGCAAGAATTGTAATAATACGAAATCGGATTAATCAAGGTCTGTCCCCCTTTTTTATCTTATTTTGACAAAATATTAGTTAAAGAATATAATGTTCAGGAAATACATTTTAGAGTAGTTATATGATTAATTGTAATGATGTTGCAGTTCTTGGAAGCATAGCAAAAACTCTTGAAACTCAACCCCTTGCAAGTCAGCGAACTTTGGCAGAAAATGCACAAATGTCATCTGGTCTTATGAACGCAGTTATTAAACGTTTTGTGGAACGCGGCTGGATAATGCTTTCAAATGTAAACAAAAGAAAGTTGTCTTATGCACTTACTGCGGACGGTATTGATGAACTTACAAAGCGCGGAAAAAAATTTGTTGAGCGAACTTTTGAGATTGCAAATAGTTATAATCAGATTATACTTGATGAAATTTTAAAAGCAAAACAAAGTGGAAAAACAAAAGTTATATTGTTCGGAAACAGCTACATAAAATTTCTTTTGGAATATGCCTGTAAAGAAAATAATGTTGTTTTTGAAATTCAACCTGAAATAAAAAATCCTGTTCCTGTAATAAAAGAAAATGAATTTTGTATTGCCGGTGAATTAAACGAAAGTGAAATCAATGAATCTCTTATAAAAGCTGGTTGTATTGATTTGTTAGATATTATGCAGAATAAATCTATAGTTTTATGATTGTAAAGAAGTTTTGAACTACCACTTTTCCCAGTAAAAAAAATCCGTGTTATTTCTGGTCCGCTAGCTGGACTTGAAAGAAAAGTTTTTAAAGTAAACAAAAAATGCAAGCTTATTATTATTGTGTTCTGTTTGAACCCTGACGGAAAACATTTTGACTTTTTTATCAAGATGTTGAAGTTTTAGAGTAGAGCGCATTTTTTTTGTATGGGTGCAAGGATGAGGTTTTGTAAGCAGAATGTTCACGGATTAAACATTGACAGATTTTATGTTCTGCAATATTATGAAGCGACATTAGTTGCAGACTATTTATGAGGCACGTTAGGTGCGTAAAAAAGTGCAGCATCCATCTAATTCGGGATAACATGGAGAGTTCTGTTACGTTATGGACGCCTTTTTTTTATTTTACGGCTTGCCAGAAAGGGAGAAGGTGGGTGTTGATTTTTGCCGGAAATGAGTAAAATATAAATTGAATTATATATTTGTATTTAACAGGAGTGTAAGATAAAACCGCTAAAATAGCGCGGCTTTATCTTACCAAAAGTTTGCGTTGCAAACTTATTATTGAACTGCTGTTCCTCATTACATTACGGAACAGCGTAAAAAGTCAATCGATTGTTGAAACAATCTTCTTGACTTTTTAAAGGAGATAAAATGTTAAGAAAATTTGTTGCATTTTTAAGCATGGTTTTTGCTGTTGTTACTCTTTCCTCATGTTTGGTAACAGCGTCTGATGGTGAAGTTGTTTCGGAGAAAACAAAACTTTTGATATGTGTTTCAGACAAGATTTCCAGTAAACCAAGAACTGTTTTTCCAAGTGTAGATTTGGAAAAGTTTACAAGACTTGAATTAAATGGTTCCAAAAATGGTGAAGAAAAAGTTTTGTTAGGCTCTTGGAATGGAGTAAGTGAAATAGATTATGTCCTGCTTTCGGAAGGAACCTGGGATTTTGAATTGCTGGCTTACATCGGCAGTGCTGTTTATAAGGCAGAAGAAAACAATTTAGACATTAAAACTGGAACAAATACTGTAACATTTACTTTAGCATTACAAGATATAGGAACAGGTTCTGGATGTATAAAGTATACTCTATATTATCCTGTCGCATCTGAATCAGGTCGAACAACAGTTGAATCTGTTTTATACACAATTACTGATTACGAAACAAGAAAGATTGTAAAATCTGAAAGTAATCTTACACGCAATACTGGTTACGATGCAGAACATGGAGATTATTGCTACGTAGAATGTGATGAAAGTATTTCTGCGGGAAAATATATCATTAAATTCAGTTTGTATTCAGGTTCTGTTAAACTTATAAATTCTTATGAAGAAGCAGTAAATGTAATTTCTGGAAATGTTGAAAGTATTGGTTCTCATTGGATTGATAAGTTAAATGATAATGAACAATCTGATGATTCTGACATAACAGTTTCTGTTTCTGATTTAGCTAGTCTTAATCTGGAAAACATCCCCACGCATACCAAAATAATTGTTAATGGTGTTTTTTCGGCAGACGGAAGTGAACTTGCATATCTTGTTAGGGCTCTTGAAAATGCAAATGGGAAAGTTTCTGTTGATTTATCAGATACAACAGGTTTAGTTGCACTTGGAGAAGAAAGGTTTTCAGGAGCTAGAAAACTGGTTTCACTTGTTTTACCAGATACTGTGGAAACAATTTCTGAGAGTAGTTTTTATAATTCTTCTATAAAGTATATTTATATTCCTTCTTCTGTAACATGTATAGAAAATTATGCTTTTGAAATGTCAGATTTAGAAGAGGTAGAATTTCAGACTCCCTGTAATGTAGAATCCATTGGAACTTACTGTTTTCGTTCAACTAATATAAAAAAGTTTGAAATTTTACCAAAACTTACTTCTATAGGTTCTTATGCTTTTTCATATTGTTCTAATTTAAGGGAAATTACTTTTCCAGAAGAATATGCATTAACAGAGATAGGATCTTATGCTTTTGCATATATGCCTTCGGTAGAAACTTTTGAAATACCTACAGGAGTAACAAGTATTGGGAGCAATGCATTTGCTTACTGTGCAGGATTAAAATCTATTACTTTTGAAGAACCATGTTCCTTAACAGAGATAGGATCTGATGCTTTTGCACATATGCCTTCGGTAGAAACTTTTGAAATACCTACAGGAATAACAAGCATTGGAAGCGATGCATTTTCTTACTGTGTAGGATTAAAATCTATTACTTTTGAAGAACCATGTTCCTTAACAGAGATAGAATATTATGCTTTTGCAAATATGCCTTCGGTAGAAGTTTTTGAAATACCTACAGGAGTAACAAGCATTGGAAACGATGCATTTTCTGGTTGTGAAGGATTAAGAGAAATTACATTCCCTTACACAATAAAAACAATTCATTCAGAAGCTTTTTACAATTGTGATGCTTTTGATACAGCAAATTATTACGGTACAGAGGCTATGTGGAACTCTGTAAGCGGTAGTGAATATATTCTTGCAAATGTAAATTTTCTTGGAATTGATTCAATTCCAAATCTGGATATGAATTTTGAAATCCTTGTTGAAGATATTGCCATTTCTGGTGTTGAAAAAAATGGCTCAGTTTACACATTTACAGCAGATGAATGTTTTGATTCTTACAGCTGGAAAATTGATTCCAAATATGCAGAAGAAACTTCGAATGTATTCATTATTGATGCGGCAACTTTGCCTGCAGGATATCATTATATTACAGTTTATGCAAAAAAAGGTATTTTGATTTATTCAGCATCTAAATATATAAAATCAGAGGCTGTGGAAGAAGATTCTGATCAAAATACGGAGACAGACCCTGAAACTCCGGAACCAATTGAACCTGAAACTGGTGATATAGATATTTTTATTTACTAATAAGGAATGTTGAAAATGAAAAAAATTTTAAAAAACTTTGTGACATTACTTTTATTTGCCGTTTTACTCGTTGTTACTGGTTGTAATTTGTCGGGAAATGATACTTCAAAAACAGAAGAGGCTATTGAGCTTAAAGTTTTTATTCCTGATTATTATGCGGCTGCTGAATCTGCAAGAGCAAGAGCCATTGCTCCACAGACTCACAGCATTAAGTTATCATATTTAAAAGATTCAGAATGGGTTTGTGCTGGTTCAGTTCTTTTGGATTCCGTGGAAGCAACACCTATAGAAGGTGCTCCTCAAGGTTTTCCTGGAAATAATTACAATATTCGTTTTTCAGGGATTCCTGTTGGTACTTATGAAATCAATTCGTTGCATGTTGAATTATTGAATTCTGAAGATGAAGTCATAACAGAGGCTAAAAACGAAACTTCTGTCACGGTTGTAAGTGGTTCAGCTGCCAGTGCGGTATTCTATACCTTGCCTGTTACATCTTCCGACAATGAAGGTGCTCTTGTGGAAGGTGAAATGAAGTTTTGGAGTGTTACTCTTGATGCTGCAACTTATTACAAGTTAAAAGTAACCGTAGGGGAAGGTGATTCATATCCTGATGTAGTTATTTTTAATTCAAAGGGAAAGATTGTAAAATACTATGCAATTGATACAGAAGAGGAATCTGAAGTAAAGCTTACAGGTGGTACTTCTGGACAGCAGCTTTTTGTTGGGGTTTGGGCAAATGAAGGAAATATTTCGGAATACAACCTTGATATTTCGGTAGAAGATTCTGTTGTGGAATTAAGTTTTGGTGATTCAAGTACTTTTGATGCTGAATGGACTGTTACAGGAAACAATATTATTTCTAAATTAAATGGTTCGGGAGTAGATGGTAATTCTTACGCCGTATATTTTGATTTCAAAAACTTGAGAAAAACTACAGCAAGTCTTATACGAAATGTAACAATTAACCAGAGTTGTATCTTAAACTTTGCAATAAAAACAGATATCTATTATAAGTATGATGGAAGTGTTAATTTTTATATAGATGATGTTTTAATGAGTTCTTTTGACGGTATTGGCGGAGATTGGAATATTTGCACATATACATTACCTGAAGGAATTCATACTATAGAATGGAGAGCTGTTGGTGCTGGAGATAGTTATACAACAGATATTACAAATTCTGTTTATTTGGATCAGCTTTCCCTTACTCCTATAGTAATACCTTCCTCATTCTTTGATGATTTTGAAGCCGATGAATTAAACCTAATCTGGGGTTCAGAAGGCTTGTCTGTTACCCTTTCTTCTGATGAGTCCCTTACAGAATGGGAACAATATGGAGATGCAATTAAAGATACTCATGGCCAAGTGTTAAAACTTGCTTCATTTGATGGTTCTCACACAGGAAATTCCTCTATAGTTCTTTCTTGTGTAAATCCTACAGAAGCTTCAACTTTGTCTTTTGATTACAAACTTGATGTATGGACCGATGATTATCTTAGAGTTTATGTAGATGGCGAATTTGTCGGTTCTTCTTATACAGGTAGTGGCACCGGATGGAAGAACTTATCTGTTCCAATTCCAGCTGGTATGCATAATGTAAAAATTTCATTGGAAAAAGATAGTTCATATTACGGTTTAAGTATAAAAAATGCTGTTTATATAGACAATGTTTCAGTTGTGCCAGATGAAATTTATGCAGTAGATATTTATCCAAAAGGACTTCAGGAAACTTACGTTGGTGGAATGTCTATTCAGTTTAATGCAAAAGCTGTTAGAGAAGATGGCTCTGTTCGTGAAGGTGAAACCTTTGTCTGGTCTTGTACAGGTGGAACGATTACACAGGATGGATTATTTACACCAGGTTCAACAGCTGGTACTTATTCAGTTTCTGCTACAGCAGGTGATAGAACAGCTTCAAATACAACTGTAAAAGTTCATAGTGAAAATTACAATTCAGATTCTGTAATTATTGCGGGTCACGAATATACAGGAGCTGTAACAAATGTTTCTGGTGAACGATATGATACAGAAACAATTGTGTTTGCAGATCCAACACCAAACGGTTCAAGTTTTGATGCAGACGGTTTCTTTGTTCTTTCCGGTACAGTTACCAGAACTGATGGATATGATAATTACGGAATGGTTATTGTCTCAAAGGATGATTATCAATCAACTTACTTTGTAAAGGATACATTCAATGAAAGAATCTGGCTCAGATTTGGAGCTGGAACTTATACTGTTTCCGTATGTGATGTTAAATTGTCGGTCTTTGATACAGAAGATCCAAGATATGAAGGAGATTTCAGTGGATGGACTTATTGGAACGGAATGGACTTTACTGTAAATAATGTTGCAGATGATGGTCTTGAAGCCGACGAAGCATGTTATTTGTTGCCTTCTTATGTTTGCCAGAGTGATAACTTTGTTGTAAGTAATGTTGTTAATGCTGTGCTTGCGGAACTTCCAGAGGATGCAACGGTTGGAGAAAAATTAACAGCACTCCATGATTGGGAAATCCATAATTTGTATTATGATAATGTAAGTTTAAATCATTCAAGCAGACGTAAACGTCAGGATGCTGTACACAATATTCTTTATGGAACTTGTGTTTGTGAAGGTTATGCAAATCTTTATGCCGCTTTTGCAAGAAGTGTAGGTATTCAGACAAGATATGTTTCATCAAGTCCAATGAATCATGGCTGGGTTAATGTACTTTATAAAAATCAGTGGAAACTTGTAGATGTAACTTGGGATGATCCTGTATCAAGCAATTCAGATTCTTATTGTGATATTGCACCTGATGCTGAAAATTACAGTTACTTCATGATTGCCCTTGATGGTATAAATGGAGATCATTATTCACCAGTTATTTCAAATGCTCGAAGTGCAACAGGTGATGTAATTCCTCCAAAAATGAAGAATATGCCTGACGGTTGGTATTAATTCACAGCTTTAAGTTTGTAATTGCGGAGGTTTAGGTGAATATCGTAACCGTCAAAGCAAGCTAAAAATGTCTTATAAAAAGGGGCTGCCCATTC
This sequence comes from Spirochaetia bacterium, assembly GCA_022773305.1. GTDB lineage: Bacteria > Spirochaetota > Spirochaetia > Treponematales > Treponemataceae > Treponema_D. The sequence goes on along the minus strand of JALFAW010000161.1, from coordinate 2,086 downwards.
TTTTTGGACAACCTCTTTTTTCGTTTACTCTGGTTTACACTGGTCGCGTGGCTGAAATGGTGTTATTTTAATGTTCCAGGGAAGAATTTTTTCCCAGTCAGATGTTTTTTCGCAGTAAGGCGCATGTTCAAAAACACAGCGGAGATAGTCTTCTGGATTAAGGTTATGAATCTTTGCGGTTTCGATCATTGTAAGAATCCAGTAGCTGCTTTCCGTACCTTTCCCGCTTCCGTAGAACATCGAGCTTTTTCTCAGCAAAGTGAATGGGCGAACTGTTCTTTCCGCTTCGAGTCCATCTGAAATTGTAGGTGCGGATTTTGTGTTCACCGCCAATAACCACCCACATGTAGCAGTTCTTTCTAGCTTCCGATTAGCCGTCATCATCTTTCTTTTTTCGATATCTTGAATCGTCCCAGTATTCTGCAACGATTGCCTTTTTGTTCTGATTCTGGATTTCTATTGGCGTTTCGTTGAATTGAAGGTATTTTCCTCTGTTCAGTTCCCGGTAATACAGGGTCCTCAAAGGTTCTGTGGTAGGAATCTGAACCACGCGGTAGCTTTTTTCTTCCCGTACCTTCTTCATCATTGAACCGCAGTTCGGGCAGTTCAGTTCCTCTTCCGAAAGTTTCTGTATGAAAGAGCTTTCCTGATTTTGCTGCATTTGTTGGAGCTGATTAATGTCCTCTTTACTTCAACAAATTCAATATTTTCCTGGTTTTGTTTTGTTTCAAGCCGCTGCCAGTAAATCCATTTCGACAGGGTTTTTGGATTAATTCCGTTTATTTTGGCAAATGCAACCTGTGTCTGCTCGGAACTTCTAAAATTTTCCAGCAGTTTTGTTTTTTCGTCATCCCAAAACTCAATAAGAAATCCCATCGCATCTCGTGCAGCTTTTGATTCTGTACGAATAGATGAAGTCAGTTTGTAAAACTTGGGCGGCTATATTTTTACTGTTTTTTCCTTCTGATAAGAACGCAGTGGTCGTAAGCTGTCGTTTGCTTACTGAGTTTTGAAGCTACTTAAAAACACTCATTTATCCCACTTCCAACACTGACAATTCCCCAAAAATATGTTATATTAACACTATGAACAAACCGCGATATTTGCCAATCGGCATTCAGACATTTGAAGAACTCCGCACAAAAAACTACATTTATGTAGATAAAACTGCTTTTGTGGACAATATTGTGCGTAGTGGAAAACCTTATTTTTTAAGCCGCCCGCGCCGCTTCGGAAAGTCCCTTTTTCTTTCTACCTTACGCAGTTATTTTGAAGGGCGCAAAGATTTGTTTGAAGGGCTTGCCATTTCCAAAACCGAAACTGAATGGAAAGAGTACCCTGTGTTCTATTTTGATTTTACAGGAAAAAATTACGAAACTGTTGATGATGTTATTCTAAAAATCGGCGATACTCTTGAAAAACTGGAAAATATATACGGAAAAAACACAGAATCAGATGACATTGCCATAAGGTTTAAAAATCTTATTGAAGCAGCTTACGAAAAAACAGGTTTGCAGGTTGTTGTTCTTGTGGACGAATACGACAAGCCGTTGCTTCAAAATGTAGATAATCCCGAAGAGGAAGATAAAATCCGCTCTGTTTTAAAAGGTTTTTACGGAAATCTCAAAGGAGAAGACCAGTATTTGCGATTTGTCTTTATTACGGGCGTAACTCGCTTTGACAAAGTGAGCATTTTTTCTGATTTGAACAATTTAAACGACATCTCCCTTTCAGAAAAATATTCTGCAATCTGCGGAATTTCCCAAGAAGAACTGGAAGCAAATTTTGCACCTGAAATTGAAGCAATGGCAGAAAAAAACGGATACTCAAAAGTAGAATGTATTGCAGAACTCAAAAAGAACTACGACGGCTACCATTTTTCTCAAGATGTTCAGACTGACATTTACAATCCATTCAGTCTTTTGAAAGCATTTTCAGATTTAAGTTTTGGAAGCTATTGGTTTGCAACAGGCACGCCGACTTTCCTTACAAAAATGATGCTTGATTCTAATTTTGACTACAAATCTTTGGAAGAAGGTGTTGAAGTAAGTATTCGTACCCTTGAAAATTACCGCCTGACTTCCAG
>JALFAW010000041.1 GCA_022773305.1 Spirochaetia bacterium | reverse complement strand
TGTAATATTATTTTCTTGCAGACGATTTTTGATTTTAGGATAACAGTCTATGAAACTTATTATTACCTTTTCTGTATAATCAGCCAATTTTTCTGCAATGTATTTAAAATATTTTAAATGATAATCAAAGTTATATTTATCGTTTAATATTACTGGATCATATCTCCAGATAACTTTTTCTTTCCCAATTTGCTTTGACAGTTTCTGGAATTTCTCAATAATTTCTGTTTTATGAGGTACAGATTTTTCTATGTCCTGAGCATATGATGATATAGTAAACTGGAAATAATACTTAAATCCTTTTTTATCAAGTTTTGGAAGGTTTTCAATAAAAGTTGTAGAAGGATTTTTTGTCCAGAATACAAGACATTCGGCATTAAATGGTGTGACTTCTACTTTAGAAACTTGATGAATATTCATTGGATTACGAACCATAAAATAACCATCTTCAATTCTATTGTAAAACCAATCAGAGAAAAATGCAGGAATGTCTGTTCTCCTGGAAACACTAATTATCATTTAAATCTCCTAGAGCTTATGAATTATTGAAATTCCACTTTCACAACAAAGCAAATGTTCTTGAAAATATGAAGTAATGCTTGAATCCAAACCTGTATTAGAAAAAACTAATTGTTTATTTTTCATACGTATTCCACGTGGATTGCACCTTTTAGGAAAACCAGGATCATAAAAGAAATTATTAACTTCATATTGAGTAGGATTTAAACTTTTCTTCCATAAGTCAAAAATATCTTCCCATTCATCTCTATGATTTTGATCATTTATAACAACAAAAGAATCATGAGGTAATAAAGATAGATATAATGAAAAATCATTATTAAGAAAAAATTCTAAATCACTATGATTTTTAATATCTGAAAGACAATAGTTTAATAGGAAAACTTTTGTAAGAGGTAATACGTCACTAAGATTTGCATTGTTTCTATAAACTACTCTTGATTCAATATTTTGAGTGTTTAAACAACATGATGCAGATACATCTTCCCAAATTTGATTGGAATCAATGCCCAGATATCTAATTTTTCCAATACTGTTGTCCCTGGAATATTTTTCAAGAGCTACTGTTTCAAAACTTGGTCCACAACCTAGTGACAAAATTAAATCATTATTATTTAATCGTGGAAGTAAATCAGAGAAAATATGATATACTTCAGAAGAATAACGATTCATGAATCGTAAAACATACATATGTGTTATCGTTTTACAAGTATATGTTCTATTTTTATGAAAATGAAATATGTCAGTTAAACAATTAGTTACACATTGAAAATTTTCTGTACAATTTTCTGTTTGTTTTAATTGATTATATGCCACAAGATTTTGTTGAATTATTTGTTCATAATAAAAGCTCATTTTTAAATCCTTTTTAAAATTTTTTATTTACATAACTCCAGCAACTCTTCCACTTTCTTCACAATTTCTTCTTGTTCTTCCAATGGTGGTAATGGAAGAATCATTTTTGATAATGTTTGTCCATTACAGTTTGGTTGTGCGGTAGCAATAGTGCCATTTTTTAATTGATTCCAATAAATCTGACTTTCCATAAACATTTTCATGTACTTAGGATTTAGTTTCTTATCGTCGTACTGAGTTCGAATCAAATACCCTGCAAACACTGCATTTTCTGGTTCTTCATCCACAAGGAATGATTTTCCTACTGTTCCGCCTGTACGAGCAAAGAGAATATCATTCTTTCTTAATTGGTAAACTTGTATATCTGTATCAGATATTTCACAAAATGGAACTGTATTCCACTGTACTTTTCCATTCTGAATATCAGTAATACGAACCATTTTTATTCTACCACTTTCTTTAGCAGGTGCATTGTAACCATATTGTATTAATTCTGATAATTCTCCCCATCTACACCAGCACCAGCTCTCCGGTATTTCAAACGGAATCTCATCTTCCCCAATCTCACTTGCAACAATTGGCGCTGGCTTCTTTGCTTTTGGGTTGGTCTTTACTTTTTCTTCCCATTCAGCGAGGGCTTTTGCGTTGCGTTCTTCTATAATTTGGTCTAAAAGCTGCTTTCCATTTTCTTTTATGTTTGCAGATTTTCGCCAGGATTCTGTTAATTGGCCGGTAATTGCTTCCTGCAAAATGGCTTTTTTGATTTTGTCAGGAAGTGCGCTTTTTAATTCTTCTTTCTGGAGAAGCGCATTTTCGTAAGCGTCTACTAATGGCAGCACCTGTTCAAGTTTTGCCACAATGGCATTTTGAACGGAAATAGGAGGAAGAGGAAGAAGAAAGTTTTGAATCCGAGTTATTGCAAGTTTTGGCTGACCTACTTTAGTAATAGCATCTGAAATTTGTTCTTGAAAAAATCCACTTGATAAAAAGAAATGTAGACAATATTTGTTGATTCCATTAAATAATACAAGTTTATCAGCATTTTCTGTTAAATTTGCATTATCAAGTTCATCTGGAATAATTCCAGAATCTCCAATTGTTCCGGCTACAGTAATGTATACATCATCTTTTGAAATTTTATATGCTTTAATTTTATCATGAATTTCATCAGTTATATATTTTACATTTTCTACAATTACTGAGCCATTTTTCATATCAGCAACACGAATATATTTATGTCCTGTATCAATATCAGTAAGAGTACATCCTGCTGGAATACGTTTGCCACCTTTTACTAAACAAATATCTTCCAGTCTACACCAACACCAATTCTCCGGTATCTCAAACGGAATTTCATCTTCATCAATTTCACTGGCAACAATTGGAGCTGGCTTTTTTGCTTTTTTTAACAAACGGATTTGCTCAGACCTAACGGTCTTCGCATTTTTGGAGTGAGCGTCGTTAGACGCGAACAAATCCGTTTGTTTTTCTTCCCAATCTGCAAGAAGTTTTTTGTTGCGTTCTTCAATAATTCTGTCCAAAAGCTGTTTACCGGTTTCTGGGAGCGTTGGTCGTTCGCTACGCTCACTTACCGAGTTTTGATTCTCAAAACTCGCGAACTCATTTGGGGTTTTAGGGGCATAGCCCCTAGGTGAAGGGGTAGTCCGTTCGCTATCGCTCACTACCGAGTTTCTTTTAGAAACTCGCGACGCGAGGGGAAGGTCCGCTTCGCTATCGAGTTTTGTTTTCGATTTTTTCTCATTGGAAAACAAAACATCGCTTTCCCCTCCTATATCTGAAATCAACTGACCTGTAATTGCGGCCTGGAGAATGGCTTTTCTTAAACTTGTATCTTTTTTAATTTGTGCCATGATAGTTTTTATCCTTTATTTCCTTATGTATTTAGTACTACGACCATTTCCAATAGTTGTGATTATTCCACTCTTTACCATCTTTCCCAAA
>JALFAW010000024.1 GCA_022773305.1 Spirochaetia bacterium | reverse complement strand
GTTGAAGAATGTCTTGATATTGTACTTCAGCTTTCAAAAAAATGGAGTTAAAAAAACAGCCTGTGAATCATGCTTTTCGGTAAGATTTTTTACATGATTCACAGAACTATTTCGGTAAGGTTTTTACGTGATACAATACGTGTATTGAATCTACATCTTGCAGAAGACATTTTGTAACTTTTATAAATCAGAGCTTCAATCTGTTAGAGCTCGCCGATTTCAGCCACACCTAAGTCCAGCGGAAATCGCCAAAAATAAGTTCAATTAAAAAAGCCATTATCAAATCATATAAAACTCTCTAAACTGAATAGTAACCAGAAACTCAGTCAGGGAGGAATATGAAAAATGATAATGACTTCACTGTCAGTTTAACACAAGCGCTACAAGATATGAAGATGGAGCAAGGGGATTGTTTTGACCTTGCAAAAGTCAACCTTTCGGAGCTTGAGAGAAGAACCGGAATCAGTCGGGCAAAACTCAGAAGATTAAAATCCAACAATTTTAAGGAAAAACCTCATGCGCTCATGGGAAGAAAAGCTTTAAAGACCGTGATGACAGGTTATGAGTCCGTTGCGAACAATCTGCTCCGCCAGGGCGTGAAGAATACATCTGTTATTTATGACCGTCTGAAAGAAGTCGGCTACAAAGGAAGCCTGAGCGGCATAAAACGCTATGTCGCCGCGAATAAAAATCTGCTTCCGCCCAAAAGGTACGCTGTCGAACCGCAGGGAAGCAGGGGCTTGAGGTATTTCACGAATCCCGGAGAAGCATTCCAGATGGATTGGGGCTTTGTGAAGGTTCGTGATTATTCAGGGCTTGAATATCAGGCAGCCTGTTTTGCGATGATTTGTCATCACTGCGGAATGAAATACATTGAATTCTTTCCGAACGCAAAGCAGGAAAATCTCTTCATAGGAATGATTCATTCGTTTCAGTATATGGGAATTCCTCAAAAAGTCCTTACTGACAACATGAAGTCCGTAGTCATCAAAAGGGATTTTGAAGGCCGGCCTGTCTGGAATCACGACTATGAGGCTTTCATGAAGGCTGTAGGCTTTGAAACTAAATTATGCAAGCCTCGGCATCCTTTTACGAAAGGCAAGGTTGAGCGTCTTGTCAGGTTCGTCAAGGAAAATTTCATTGCAGGGCGTCAGTTCGTGAATGTCACCGACCTCAACGAGCAGGCTCTGCAGTGGTGCAGTGACAAGAACAGCCTTTACAGAAAAGAAATCGAAGGATTTCCTGTCGTGACCCATCAGGATAACTGCCGTAAAATCTGCCAGCCGCTTCTAAAGGAGCCGGCGATACTGCTTTATCTGTTTCCGGAACGAAAAATCAGCTTTGACGGCTTTATCACCTATGAAGGGCGTCGGTTCGGAGTTCCGTATTCCTATGGTCAGAGCATCGTACGTGTGAACAGAACTGACAGAATCCTGACAATTTATTCAGACGACATGACAAGATGCCTTGTCACCCACAATGTGACCTGGAGCAGAAGGGATTCGTTCTGCCACGACCAGTACGCAAAACCCGAACAGCCGGAAGAATTTCCTACGGCACCGGTAAAGGCAATCGTGCAGCAGGCTCTTGAGGATGATACTGCTGACGGATTCAACAAATTTAATTTCGAGTGATGATATATGGATGATACAAAATTAAACCTGATAATGCGCTGCTTTGACAGCCTTAAAGTAAAGATGACAGAAGAAGAACTTTCAACCTTCATTCTTGATAATGATTTTTCAAACACGGACATTGATGCAACATTGAGAATGTTTACATTCCTTGAGAAACGTAACAACGAAGCATCTATTCAGATGATGCTTCGCCTCAGTAAATTGCCTTTGAAATCGCCAAAGACATTTGCGAACTTTGATTTCAGTCAGGTTCATGGAAAGAATGTGAGTCAGCTGGAAGGATTGCAGTCGCTTTCAACTCTGTATTCGCACAAAAATGTTGCGCTCATCGGGCCAGCGGGTACCGGAAAGACGCACATTGCCATGGCTTACGGTTATGAATGCTGTCAGCATAAGCTTAAGACTTACTTCATAAAAATGTCAGAGCTTAATGACATGTTCACACAGGCTCGTGCATATGGACGGAGCGGAAGAGTCATTTCCAATCTTGTGAAGCCATCCTGCCTGATTATTGATGAGGTTGGCCACTGTGTCTTTGACAGGGAGAACACAAGGATGTTCTTCGACCTCGTTGACCGGCGCTACAACAAGGAAGGTCCATACACAATGATTTTTACCAGCAACAAGCAGCCGTCACAATGGAAACAGAACTTCAACGAGGACGATTCTCTGCTCTGTGCACTGGACAGAATCTTTGATGATGCCCTGATTTTCAACTTACGCGGTAATAGTTATCGCGGGAAGGATTGCGAGTCGTATTCCCTGACTACACTCAGGGGAAAAGCAACCAACGCCGAACTTCCAGCGGTAAAGTAATCTAAGTTCGAAGAGACTGAGTTTCTGGTTATTTCTCTTGGACTATATTTTGGTTTTTCTCTGTGGACTATCTGTGGCTATTTCAGGCGAACTCTAATAAATCCAAAAGATTTAGCAGTTTCTTGTATTATTTTCTTCAGTTCTCTTGCTGGAAACTCATGCCATTTCATTACATCAATTAATCTATCGCAGAGAATAAACTCTTTTTTCTCATAATTATAAATATGAACTTTTCCATCAATCTCTGCCCAAATTGTATCATTATCAGAAAGATAATAGTGAATGTTTTTCATAATTGTTTTCATAAAAAAAATCCTAACCAGCCATATTTATTTCTTCATGCAAAATTTTTTTAAGATAAGTTTCTGATTGAATCATTTTACTAGATAGTTCTTTCAACGAAGTACAATCCTGTGGTATCGGCACACCAATAGTCCAAACATCACCGCCATAACCTTTAATTGTTCTTTTCTTGGAACGAGTATCACCACTAAAAGCCTTATCAAATGGATAAATCAAAGCACCAGACCTTGATGGCAGAATATGCATATAAGTAATCAACTGATGTAAATCATCTCTAGAAAAAGAGCCGTTCAAAATATCATTATTTCGTATTACATCAAGATGTTTGTATTTTGCATCCAATACAAAGTTGCCTTCCATATTTTCTGGTGTAGTTTGTTTACCTCTGTAAAAGTCTGGATAACGAGGGTTTCCTGTGTAGACTTGTATTCCATCTGTTCTTGTTTTATTACCAGGATGAGTAAAATCTAATCCCTTACCAGTAAGAACAGTTGCTAAGAACTCTTCCCACAACCAGGCACCATCAAAAATAACTCCATAAGCTTCATTATTATTCTGTGCATAATTCATTTTTTCAAAACGAAGAATCTGCAAACAAAGTTTTTGAAGTGGGATATATTCTGTATAAAAAGGATGAACAAACTGATTTAAATTCTGTGCAACAACTTTACTCAAATCATTCTTTGAATATGATGGTGTATTTTCCTGAATAAGTCTTACACATTCAATCATTTCATAATCAGCTGTCAAAACAAAATTTCCATTCGGCTTAGTCTTAATCAGTTCAATTGTATGTCGAATTAATTCTGTTATTGAGTTATCAGTTGTATAATCTCGATTCTTGTATGCAATTTGGCCATTAAAAGGAATGTTGTTTTGAATATGTCGTGTAACATCAACAACGCCCTTAATGTTTGAGTCGTTATTATGGAAAGTCTTGTATCTTCTAACAAGTCCCTGTGCACAAGCTTTTTTCAGTAATGCCGGGAACATATAAAGCAGTAAATCAAATTCTCCAAAGGTTGCTGCAGAATACTTCAAATCAAAAATATTCAGACACAAAACTTTCTGCAAAAGATAATGCAAAAAGAAATCATCTTGTGTGTCATTGTTTTTTGCAAAACGAGAAGTAATAGAAATCTGGGTATCTCCATAACCAATAAAACCCATCAGATTTCCAGTTTTAATTTTGCAGTCTTTCAAGTTATCTTTCGAACCAGTCAAATGCAAAATCTCTAATTCTTCAATCTTATCTTTATTTATTCCAAGAGATTGAGGAAAAATCAAAAGATTTGGATTCTCTTCTATAACTTCTTCAATAGTCTTGTTTGCAATATGTGAAATGTCATCATACTGCGTTTCTTCTTTCAGAAGATTTGAGACACCACAATTATTATCCTTAAGATAAACAACTGAAGACATTTACATTATTCTCCTTGGTCTTCACTGTCTTCTTCGTTTTCGACGGTTTCGTTGAAATATGCATTCTTGAGGTCTGCTAAAATCTTATCAATCTGAGGTCTTCCTCTCAGGTATTCAAAAAGAACTCCCTGCAAATGATTAGTCCAGAGTTTTTCAAAAGCTTCTGCTTTATTGTAAGATGCATATTTTAAGAGATAACTTCCTCCAATATGATAAGCAGAATTAAGACCATCAATATCAGAAATTGCTTTATTAAGATTAATCAATCTGTTCTTCAATTTTGAAATTTCATCATCAGATGGTTTTTCTCCATAATCTTTCCAGGATTCGTCTTTATCAAGAATGGAAAGTGATGATTCAGCTGTAATTTCAGTCCAAGTAAATCTTCGGCGGAACGCAAAATCAATACTTTCAACACTTCGGTCAATGTCATTCATAGTTCCAATGATATAAACATTTTCAGGAACATAGAAACCGTCCTTAAATGCTTCACCATCATGAATTAAGTTCTGGTATTGTGTCTGTACAGCTTTTTCTTTTTTGCCACGATATCCAGGATCAATAGCATAGAACAATTCACCAAAAATCTTTGAAACTTCACCACGGTTAATTTCATCAATAATGAATACAAAGTCTTTTCTCTCAATTTGTTTTACATCAGCTTTTGTATGACTTGATTTTTTCTCATAAAGTTTTTCATATAAAGCAAAGTAATAAGAATCTTCCTGGGTTCTCCATTTTCGATTATAAAAATCTCTGATAGCACCACTTGTTTTTATTTTTTCATCCGCACTAAGTAAATCAACCAAAACTTGTTTTTGCAAAGTCAATTCATTACGCTTGTCATTTGAAGGAATCTTTACATAAACATATTTTTGGTCACTTGAATCTACAAAGAATTCATTACCAGTAGTAATCTTAAATGGAGTAGAATTATCAGTTGCATCAGAAATAAATTCATCTATTAAATCAGTTACAGTAGCTTCTTTTTCCTGTACTTCTTTTGATTTTGCACTGTCTTCTAAGTTCTTTAATGCTAATGCACAGAACTCTTTAAAGACTCCATCTTTTCTTTCAAAACCTAGTGTTCCATTTTTTTCAACCGGACGTAAACCTTCAACAAAATCAGTGTAATCATAAGAAGGATGGAATTGAACAATTTTGTAAACTGCATTCATTTTTTGTGCAATTTCTTCTGCATAATAAGTTTTTCCTGTTCCTGGAGCTCCTGTAAAAATTATGTTTTTTACATTCTTCAATTGTTCAATTTGTCTCTCCATTTTCTTATCCTCCAGTTCATTAATTACAGTCTGTTGGTCATCTGCTAAAAGCTTCTTAAAGTCATCAAGAAATTCCAGAAGTTCATTATTCGGTTGATTTCCGTCAAATAATCCAAGTGTATTTAATGTTTTTACAGAACCTACATCTTTTCTATCTTTGATTGTTTTATCACCATTTTTATACTGATGATAAATATGCAAAACTAAACCGCTAATATGTTCATTTTCATCCCATTTTGCAATAATATTTACGCCGGTATCTTCCCAGTTCAAATAACACAAACGTGTTTTATAATCACCATAATTATTTGCAACATTTAGAAATAGAGTTCCACAATCATATGTTGCCCATTTGCTTACTTGGTTTTGAATATTGTGTCCTGCATAGCCTTGACCAAGCTTCTTAAAATTATTTTTATCAACATATGGCTTAATATATTTTTCATAACCAACATAAGTTGTATCTTCATTCTGAATATATTCAAGATGCGAAACAAAATATTCCAGCATACACTTAAAGTTTACATATTCTTCACTTACTTCTGCCATATTTAAATCCTCTATATCAAAGTTTCTGTAGTTTTTCCATTCGAAGTTTGAATCTCTATATTCTTTTATTTTTCTGCAGTTTGCTGCATAGTATTCTTCTTCATTAGCTTTTTCTATTTTTATTCCTAGCTTTGTAAAAAGATTATTTTTTCCCTGGTTTGAATTAAGAATAGGAAAAATAAAAGGTTTCAAACAATGTAAAACCTGAGAAATTCCACCTGCAGCAAGGCCTTTCATGCCAGCTTTCAAAGTATTTTCAACGGTAGTAAATGCAGTTTCTTCATCGTCAGTATTTTGCAAATCTACACAAAGCTTAATAAACTTTTGTACAGATTCATTATCTGTTTTTGTTTGAGTATTATAAAAGCCAGTTCCAAACATTCCGATTGAAACATTGTCATTTAATTCTGTGTGTTTATATTCTTTATTTTGAGCTTTATTCCAGATTTTATCTAATAATTGATTTAATCTTGATTTTTCATCATCAGATAAATGAGTCTTATTTACAGTTTCTTTCTTTTTTTCAATACTGTGTTTCCATGTTCCAACAGTAGATAAATAAACAAGATTCAAATCATTATAATCACAAATTGTAATATCCTTTAATTTTGAATAAGATTTTATTACCTCTGAAACTAATTCATAAGAACCATCATATTCACTTGGTACAATTTCTTTTGCAACTTGCAATCTTTCAATTAATGCAAGATATAAAATAAACTGTTCTCCCATTGAGGATAATTTTACTGGTCCGAATGGACTCTTAAAGCCAAATAAAGAAAGATAATCTTTTGTATAAGCACAACCGTTGTATTCCTTAAGCATTTCAAGTCTCATATATGCTTTGGAAGTACCAAGATTTTCTTTATTCAAGACATATTTTTCATCTTTTATGGTGTTTTCAAAAGGGATATTAATCTCCTTTACAACACATTTAAATTTCAGAGTAGCAACTTTGTGAGAAACAAAAATGTAAACGAAATCTCCTGGCTTAAAGGAACTCTTTTCTGATTGTTGCCAGTCTACAGTTTTTAATTCCCTGAATGCCGTAATTGAATCATAAACTTCTGGATTGCTTGAAATAACCCATGTAGTATGGGCATAATCTGGATCTTTAATAGTTTTACCAAGACGTTGATTAATTAAACTTACGAACTCTTTTTGATGGGCACTTTTACTATTCTGCATCAAAGTTGAATTCTTAATACTCCATTCAACAAACTTTTTTATAGCTGGTATTAAAGAGGGCATATATTCATTTAATTTTTCATATGGAATGTAAAACTGTAATGTATCATGCCATAAAACATCTTTTGGAATTTTGCTTAATTGCTCATAGTTTTTGGGTGGAAATGAATCTGTGTTTTTATATTCATTTTCAAGTCTTATTGTTACATCTAAAAGCATTTTGTTTATAAAGCTTTCTGGTAGAGAAAGAACTAAATCTCTATCACACATAACAAAAAGCTTATTTTCATCAGTACGTAAAATGTACATGTGCCCGCAATTCAATTGAAATGTTTTGCCGCTTTCACGGTTGCTAATATTCCAGGCATCATTATCTAAGGAAGCAGCATATTCAATCAACTCTGAATAGTATGAAAGTGTTTCATTTATCATACTTTCAGGCATTTGTTTTTTAAGTTTTTCGATTATTTGTGCTGATGAAAGATCCTGCGCCATTTTTTATTCTCCTAAATCTTATACTCCAAGTTCTATTCTAGCAGCCTGATATTCATCTGCACCAAATGCACAAAGCATTACATTTACATCATAATCAGGATAATCCTGTACAAACTTCTTATAAGCTCTTCCGGCCTGTTTAGCCGATTCAGCAGGAGCATTTTTAAGATTTCCGCCAAAGATTCCAGAACTGATTAAAGGAAATGAAATGCTATGTAAACCATTATCTTTCAGTAAAACAAGCGAATTGTAATATGCATTAAATAGTTCAAGGAAAGCTTTTGGAGTTTGTCTAAAATCAGGACCAACTGCATGAATAATAAATTTTGCATTTTTCATATTAAAGGCTGGAGTAATTACAGCATTGCCGTCATTTACAGGTGTTTGAATCTCAGAACAAGCTTTTGTTAATTCTTTAGAACCACATCTATCAAAAATAACACCACAGATTCCACCGCCTTCCCAAAGACCTGAATTAGCTGCATTCACAACAGCATCAGCTATCTGGTCGGCACAACTGCCGTGGATAAGTGTAAAATTAGACATAGAAAATACTCCTTTTTTATATCTGAAAAGAATAATTATGCCGCGTACAGTCCTTTCTGGAATCCAACAAATACTTTGTTTATCTCTCCAAGGCTACCGAGTTCGGCTTTAGCGTCATTTATCGTTCCATACTTAAGTTTGATAAGTTCAGGCAAGTTTTCCATAGAAAGTTCTGTGTAACCCTGCTGGATATACTGATCCAAAACGAAGTTTACAAAATCAGTCTGGTTTTCATTTAAATCAGCTGTAATTCCAGAACGTGCAATTGCAACTCTCTGTTCTCGTTCGATTGGAGAAGTTTGATAAGCAAGATATTCAAGAACATCAAGCAAATCACATTTTTCATAGTTCAACATTTCCTGAACTTTTAAAAGTTTATCCAAAGAGAAACCGTCATGCTCCATCTTTTCAAGTAGAGCCTTTCGTGTTTCTGGGCTCTGCCATTGTGTTCTTAAATCTTCATCATCCTTAAAAAATTTAGGAAGAGTGTCATTATCAACAAGAACGTTTACAAATTCTTTGAGCGTAATAAGTTTTCCATCGAACATTATACGTTCTTCCCAATTAAATCCATCTTTTATTTTTGCCTTGCGTCCTTTTCCTATTTCAATTTCAATAACATCCTTGGGACAAGTACAAGGTAGGTTGCCACAAATTGGACAAGGTTTTGGTGGACATATACATGGAGAGTGCCCACATATAGGACAGAATCTTGGTGGCTTTTTACATTCGCATGGCCATTTTCCACAGACTGGACACTTTTCATGAGAGCTGCATTCACAAGGATATTTTTCACAAATAGGACAAACAGGATTTGGATTATCCCATTCTTCATCGTAGAATTGTTTATGAGCTCCAACAAAATCGTAAATAGTGAAGTAGTATTTATCATCAAACAGTCGGGTTCCACGACCAATAATCTGTTTGAATTCAATCATGTTTGGGACAGGACGCATTAAGACGATATTACGGACATTCTGAGCATCAACGCCAGTGCTGAGTTTCTGCGAGGTTGTCAAAATAGTTGGAATTGTTTTTTCGTTATCCTGAAATTTGCGAAGCTGTTCTTCGCCTTCACTGCCGTCATCTGCTGTTACACGAACACAGTAATTTGCACCACGTTTTGCATAACTGTTAATCATATCGCGTACTTGCATTGCATGATTTTGAGTCGCACAGAAAACAATCGCTTTTTCTTCTGGATTTGCGCTATCAAGGAACTCTTCTACACGAAGTTCATCACGCTCTCTGATTTTGATTTTTCCATGGTAGAAATCTGCTTCATCGTAAGTTTTCTCTTTATCTAAAAACTCTTCACCACGAATGATTTTATCTTCTTCATTATAAACATATTCATCAATGATTTGATTTGTGCAGCTCTTCACTCGGTATGGAGTGAGATATCCGTCTTCTATTCCCTGTTTGAGAGAATATTGATAAACAGGTTCACCAAAATATTTATAGGTATCTCCGTTTAGTGTTCGCTTAGGAGTTGCAGTAAGACCAAGCTGATAAGCTGGTGCAAAGTATTCCATTAACTTGCGCCATTCACTTTCATCATTAGCTCCACCGCGATGACATTCGTCAATGATGATAAAATCAAAGAAGTCTTGCGGATATTGTTTGTAGTATTCAATCTTTTCAGGTTCTTCACCAGGTTCAGAGGTTTCTTCTCCATCAGTTCCACAAAGCATAGTCTGGAAAATCGTGAAGTATATGCTTTGTCCCATTGGAACTTTTCCGCCATTTTTGCGGATTTCCTTTGGAGTAATACGTGCTAAAGCATTCTGGTCAAAAGCTCCAAAAGCATTGTAAGCCTGGTCAGCAAGAATATTCCTATCTGCAAGGAATAATATACGTGGAAGCTTTCCGTTCTGTAGATTATTCCATCTTGTCTGCATAAGCTTCCAGCAAATCTGGAATGCAATGTATGTTTTTCCAGTTCCTGTAGCTAGTGTTAAAAGAATTCGGTCTATCTTTTTACTTACAGCTTCCAGAACTGCATTTACTGCATTTTCCTGATAATAACGAGGCATCTTTCCGCCATCGCGGTTGAATGGCTCAAGATTAAACTTATCTCGCCAATCATTTTTATCAGGGAAGGTCATTGCCCAAAGTTCATCAGGAGTTGGAAATCTGTCTACAAAACCTTCTGTAAAATCACCAGGCTTTGCTTCCATATCAATTGCCCAGATCTTGTCGCCATTTGTAGAATATGTGTAGCGGATATTCATGGCTTTGGCATATTTTTTTGCTTGCTCAACGCCAGCACTTACATCAAGTTCATCTTTCTTGGCTTCTACAATGCCAATCTTTACACCTTTGTAGGTAAGAAGATAGTCTATTTTATCTGGATTCCGTTTAGCTTTTGTAACGATACGACCTGGAGCAACAATATAGGCACGCTGTTCTGTAAAGATATCGCTGTCCTCAATAACACCCCAGCCGGCAGCATGAAGGGCTGGATCTATTTTCTTTAACCTTGTGTCGCTTTCGTTCATTTTCTATTCATCCTTTTTTATTATTCTTGAATCGCTTAGAACACCCCAAACATAAGAGGCTGCAAAAATATCTTTTGAAAAGAAAGAAGGTCCGTCTACTGGCCATTGGTCATATGCTTTTTTGACATTTTCTTTATTTGAAGCTTTTGGATGATTTACAGGAACAGAAGGATTAAAAGAATCATCTTCACCTATTGAATATGTAAAACTAACTTTTTTTATTGTAGAAAAATTATTTCCTTGATTATCTATTATCCTATTCCAAATTGTCTCAAAATCTTCTTTCATGAAAAACCTCTAAAAAATATTTCGTAGTTCTTCTAATGTGTCGTATCTATCATTATAGCATAGTCCAAAGTGTATTTGTGGAAAAAGTTTTTTGAACAATTCAAAAACGGTATTTATCTCTTTTTCTAGTTCTTCATATAACTTTTTGTCAAATGATTCTTCATACAGTTTATTTCGATAAACAAGATAATAAAAATATATTTCTTCTTCAGGATGTTCTTCGGCATACGACCAGATTCCCATTAAATGACATAAAAACTGCTTAAAATCAAAATGATAAGTTTTTAAGTCACAACCAAAATCAGAAGCTAAAAGAAATCTATTCTTCTCTAGATTACCTTTTAATGAAATAAAGGAATCTTTTGTATCATTGCCATCTTTATCTTTCTTAATTTTCTCAGTTAAATCTTTTTGTAAACAAAATCGATTAAAAGGCTCTGTACTCATATAAGAAGGTCTAAGTTCGATAGATTTATAATTATCAAGAATTTCATGATTTTTTACTTCAACAAAATAAGTTCCGGCTTTTGTCTTAAAATAAGCATCCAATTGAGGACAATGACTGTTAGGATTTATTCCTTTTACTGGAGTGTCATGTTCAAATTCTATGTTTAAGATTTTCTCTAAATTGCCATTAATCTTTATTTCGTCAATATAATCAAGAAAACCTTCTTTGAGTTCTGTAAAACTTGTAACAGCAAGTCGGCTAGAAGAAGCAACGGAATAAAATTTTCCTGATGAAAATTCATTACCAGATGTAGATTTCCCAGATTTTTTTGGTTCGTATTGTACTCTAACTCTTTCAGACAGATTATCTTCTAATTTCATTTCTTTAGAAAAATATCTATCATAAACTGTTTTCCATCTGGAAATATAGAATCCATATTTCGGTTCCTTATATGATACATTACCAAAATAAGGAGATTTTTCAAAAGATTTCTTTACGCACCAATCAAATTTATGATTCATTTCTAGATCTTTTTCATTTGATTCTTCAGGAAGTTCAGAAATTAATCCAATATACTCATAATTTTTATTACCCTCGGTTTTGATTACTCTGTGTAATTTTAATTCCATTTTAAAACTTCCTTCAAAGGCAACTTATTTTAACTCACTTTTCATGAATTTATTCACTTCATTCCAATTTTCAACGGTATTAATATCAAAAGGGGACAGTTTGATTCTTCTTTTCAATTTACCCGCTGTTGTCTTTATGATCAGTATTCCATGTTTTTTTCCATGAAAACTATTAGGAATATTATGAAATACAAAAGTTGGTAATATTGCATCATAGGAATTAATTTTGAAAGGCAAATCATAACCTGTCGTATTATAAGGTATAGCCCAACCACTCCCATATAATTTTCCATTATCAGAATAGAAAAAAGTAATATTCTGATCGTCGCCATCTTGTGGTAATAGATATTGGTAACATTCTTTACCTATTTTCAATTTCAAATCATAAATTGTAATATTTGCTGGAGAAGGATTCTGCAGTGTAATTTCAATTCCTGCTGCTATGTAAAATTTCTTCATGTTATCTTTCAATTGTGCAGGTCCATAATAAGCTCTAACAATTTCACATGTTAATTTTGGTTTCTGTTGAATAAATGCAAGAATTGAAATTATTAAACTGATTACAGAAACAACAATTGTAATTATAACACCTATTGTCTGAGCTAATTCCATTATAAATCTCCTTCGAAGGCTTTTTGCAAAAATGCCTGCTTTAGTTCGTAGCAGTCGGCGAGCTGCTTTGTGTAGATTTCTTCCAGCTGGTGAACTTTTTCACTGAGACAATCGAGATGTGCTACGATGCGTTTTTGTTCTTCTAGAGGAGGAAGATAACACTCATATGCAAAAAGTGCTTCTCTATTTACTTTTGGCATTCCTGCGCGGCCAGATTTAGAAATTGCATATTCTGTAAAATTGTCTGAAATAAGAATGTAATATAAATAATCTTTGGTGATATTTCCCTTTGGATTCAGAGGATACATATCTGCACTGCATAATCCAGAAAAATCAGGGCGTGTAACTTTTTTAAGGTAAGGACGAATCTTGTTATACAAAACCATAGATTCATCAAATGTAAATTTTCCAGAAGACAGCCCCTCTTCTTTTGAAGTTTTCAAATCAATTATAATTCCAGTTTCACTCTCAATATTTGCTCCGCCTACATGATATAAATCCAAATATTCTGGCTGAGTAGGATCGACAAGTTTTGATGTAATAGCACAAACTTCATCTAACCGTTTCTTTTCCCAAGATGAATTGCTGAATGCTTTTTCTAGTTCTGACTGGAAAAGCTGTTTGGCGTTCTGTAAGTTTTTCTCGGCAGCGGTTTTAAGTGTTTCTATCTGTGCAAACTTTTTGTCCAGTACGGAAACAATTCGTTTCTGTTCTTCTAGTGGAGGAACTGGAACTGTGTATTCTGTAAAATTGCCGATTTTTATAAAATTTGTGGCAGAACCATATTGCTTTGCAGTACCTAGCTTTTTCCAATTCAGTAACATATTAAAATAAAGAAATCTTGAATCTAATTCTTTTTTTATATTTGAAATTACATATGTACGCTGATATGCATCAAAGTCTCCACTATAAAAATATACTTCACCAACATTTACGCCATTACCAGGGAGTATTAAACAATCTCCAGAAAATCTTTTTGTATCACACATTAAATATTGAGATGCACAAGTATAGAATCTATATTTACCATTTTCGACAGCATGATTGGCGTCCCATTTACCTGTAGAGATTTCACAAAGTTCATTAAGTTTCTTAATCTGCCAGTTATGATTCATCTTTCACACCTATAAATTCTGCAAAATCGTTGGTATCAAGCTTACATCCAGTACTTCAAATGCAAAACACTTTTTACCCAAATCTTTAAGGCTTGCACCAATATGATACAAGGTTTTCTTGTCGATTATCAAAAAGCGGTCGTGCATTTTAGAAGTATAGTTTAGGTTCAGCTGCGGATACTGTGCATTGAACTTCTGAACATCCTGTGCGGTAAGTTTTGTCTTTGCATCGGTATAGATTTCTACGGTAACGTTCTTTTTCTTTTTTGCAAGGCGGTCTAAAACTGTAAGGTCAACGTAGCCGTCGATCAAAATGATTTCTGTTTTTGCCTGTGCAATAAAACTTTCGAACTTGGAATAGGCATCAAAAATCTGGCCCTGAAAGAAGATGCCCTGTTTGTCTTCTATTTTATATTTGTCCATGCGGTCAAAAAGTTCTTCAATTTTGTTATCAGTTGTAAGCTGGTGCTTTTCAATATTATCAAGTCTCTGGAAAACCTGTGCATTAAGAAGCATAAACTTTCGCATTGCAACAAAGGCTTTCATAATCTGTATGCTCATCTTTACAGCTGTTTCGCTTTTTAATACTGCAGAAAGCATGGCTACGCCTTGTTCGGTAAAGGCATAAGGCTTCTTTCTGAGACCCATCTTTTCAGAATTGGAAATCACAATTTGTGATATCCAATTTTCAAATTCAGAATCATCTAATTGGAAACAAAACTCTTCTGGAAAACGGTCTTCATTACGTTTAACAGCCTGGTTTAGAACACGAGTTTCAACACCATATAACTGTGCGATATCACGGTCTATCATTACCTGCTGTCCGCGAATAATGTATATTTTATTTTCGATTGTTATTGTCAATTCGTTTGTCATGTTTTCTCCCATTCTGACGAGATTAAATTGGAAATCACAATTTGTGATATCAAGTTTAATTTATCAATTCTTTCAAAATCTCTGCGCTCTGTTTATTCAGTTCCTGCATTTCTGCAATTATTTCGGACGGTTCGCGTAAGGTCTTTTCTTCTTTTTTGTTCGGGTTCTTTACGCTTAAATCGAGAGTGTCGGGATTCAAATCTTTTTCATCGAGGCTCCAGCTGTTTGGGCTGTCGGCCTTTGTTTTCTGGAGGGCAACAAAATCTGCAAGGTCATCTTCGTTGAGCGGATTTGTTTTTCCAAGGTTGCGGTCCAGGTTGAGCTGGTAGTACCATACTTTTTCTGTTGGCTTTCCTTTTTCAAAAAACAGAACAACTGTCTTTACACCAGCACCTGTGAATACTCCACTCGGACAGTCGAGAATTGTATGAAGATTACAACTTTCCAGAAGTTCACGACGGAGCGCTATGCTTGCGTTATCTGTGTTGCTAAGGAAGGTGTTCTTGATTACAACACCTGCACGACCGCCTGCCTTAAGCATCTTGATAAAATGCTCCATAAAAAGATATGCGGTTTCGCCGGTTTTAATCGGGAAGTTCTGCTGGATTTCGCTTCGCTCTTTTCCACCAAAGGGCGGGTTCGCAAGGATTATGTCTTTTCTGTCGCTTTGTTGTATTTGCATTATGTTTTCAGCTAGTGTATTTGTATGCTGAATATTTGGAGCTTCAACACCGTGGAAAATCATATTCATAATACCAATAATATAAGCCAGGCCTTTTTTCTCTTTTCCGTAGAATGTAGATTTCTGAAGAATCTGTTTCTGCTCTACAGTTTTTGCTTTTTCATCAAGGTAATTGAATGCCTCACACAAGAATCCTGCGCTACCACAAGCGCCGTCATATATAGTGTTTCCAATTTCAGGATTTACAACTTTTACAATTGTTCGAATAAGAGGACGAGGTGTGTAATATTCGCCACCGTTGCGACCGGCGTTTCCCATTTTATGAATCTTACTTTCATACAGATGGCTCATTTCGTGTTTGTCTGTTGCTGTCTGGAAATGAAGGCCGTCTGCATAGTTTAAGATTTCGCGCATGTTGTAGCCGGAAACTATTTTGTTTTTAAGCTCGCTGAATATCTCACCTATTTTGTATTCCAAAGTATCTGGTGTTGCAGCTGTGTTCTTAAATTCTTTGAGGTATGGAAAAAGTTTTAGGTTTACAAAGTCTGTAAGATCATCGCCTGTCAGTGCATTCTTTTGATCTATTTCACCTTTTGCGTTTTTAGGACATGCCCAGGAATTCCAGCGATATTCTTTTTTGATGATACGCTTATATTCTTTTCCCTGGAGTTCCATTTCATCACAACGTTCATCTTCAAGATCATCAAGATATTTTAAGAAGAGAATCCAGCTTGTCTGTTCAACATAATCAAGTTCATTTGAACAGCCAGCTTCCTTCCAAAGTATGTCGTCTATGTTTTTGAAGATTTGTTCGTAGTTCATTAAAAAGCCTCTTTCTTTCTATTATAACGTTATTTGCTCGGATTATATAGAGATTTTACCATACAGCAGTGTCATTTAATGACACTGCATGTTTTTATGGTTAATCTTCTTCGTTTAATTCATCTTCAAAACCATCTTCAAGTTCATCTGGATCATAATCCAAATAAGCACAAAGCGCATAAAAAGCAGCTTCTTTTTTAGCTTCTTTTTTGATAGGCGATTCACCGTAATAAACTTTATCCAATTCATAAAGATCACAATTGCATTTCCAGATTGGATTGCCATTATCATCATGCTCTTCTATAAAGGTATATTCCGGGTCATCTATGTAGCCTTTTTGGCAAAGTGTATTTAGCTGATTTACGGCTTTATTAATATCAGGCCTTCCTACAGCTAAATTCCTCACTCTAATTTGAATAATATCGTAAAACTTTTTTGCACAATCCATTTCGGCAGCGTAAAGAGTGTTGATAGTCGATTCTACACTGTAATCAAATTCTTTAATGTAGAGTTTGCATTTTCTTATTTCATATTTAGCCCAGTTTTTAGATTGCTTGTTTTCCTGGTCTTCGTAGTAATCTCGATAAGTATAAAGTTCAAATTGTTCTGTTTTCTTCTTAGTCTTATCAGAACCAAGTTCTACTTCAAATTTTGGGATTTCAAATTTATTCTCTTTACACCAATCCATAAGCCAGGCGATATAATTCATTTCAAAATCTGCAAGGACTAACATTGTCTGACAAGTATTGAATATACTTTCGAAGTTCCATTTGCTATCAATCGCAACGGCACCAATTATGGCTTCAAACAAATCTTCCTGAACATGTGGGGAATTATAAACTTCATTTTGTTTATCACTTTCATTCAAACAAAGATAGCTCTGAAAACCAAACATTCTGATACAGTGAGAGAGAATATCAGTATTTACGTTGAATGCTTTAATTTTTGTAAGCTCATCCTCATTTTTATCTGATGAAAATTGTCCGTCATCGGTTGTTATTGAAAATTTATCACACATTGCTTTTGTAATGTATAGATCTAAAGCTCTGTCTCCATAAAACTCCAGAACTTCATTTGAAATTGTTTCTGGATGTTCCTGAGAATAAGATTTTCTTACGAAAGCCTGTTCCAAAAGACGTGGATTTTTAAATTCATATCCAATTGAATTCTGGATATTCTTGATTGTTGATGTGTCCATAATTACCTCCAAGGACGTATTAATTTTCTGGAGGCACAATGATGCCATTCATAATTTACACGAGGGCTTTAAAAATGTAACTGAATGACATAAAGAAATGAAAAAGCTGGATTACTAAACAAACATTTGATTTAACTATTCAACTTGCATCGAATACAAAAATCATGACTTATTTAGCTGATTTACTTTAGCATTCTCTGTGCCTTTAATTTGAATATAAAGTGCTTTCATAAAATTTGCAAGAGTTCTTATAATTGATTTAATGCATTATTATCCGCCGGACGGCGCATTTTTTTCGCCATTTAGTATAAAAAAAGCTGGTATCCAAACAGAAAACCAGCTTAATCAATTACACTATCTTATCTCTCCCAATCCATATCCTTTCTTTTAATCTGATGCTTTGGATTCTTTTCCTCCAGCTGTCTTTGATACTCAGCAATCTGTCCTATAAACTTGTCCTGAATAGCCTTGGTGGAATTTGCAAAGGCAGAAACAATTTGCTTTTTTATCAATCTTTTTTCTTCGGCATTTCCAGTATCATAATAGAAGAACTCATTTTCGAGCCATTTTTCAAAACGCTCTACCTTTGGACCAAGGAACTCCCATTCAGAAATTTTTTCCAGAGCTGCCATATTTTCATTTGCCAGTTCCACAAGCTCCTGATAGATTTTGTTTCGCTTTTCATCTTTCAGTTTTTGAAACTCTTCAAGTGTAAGACCGGTCTGTTCCTTTGGTTTTGGAGTATCTTCAATTTCTAGGCCATGCTGCCTGGAAATCTGAATCCATTTTTCGCGGCACATTTTATCAAAAGTCTTTTTACGGTTATTCCAGCGGTCTTCTTTTTGTTCAGGATTAGGAAGTTCAACTCCAGCAATCTTAAGAGCAGCTTCCTGCCCAGTTGTAAGAAGATTGATATCTTCATCGCGATACATCCAGACTCGGCGCATATGAAAATGAGGTGCACCCTGTTCATCCTGATGCAATGCCCAGTTTAGAATCTGCATCGGCCGTCCGTGTTTCTCATTCCAGTTATCAAGCCATTTTAAATATTCTTCAAAACACTCCATAGATTTGCCGACTTCGGGATGATTGTTGATGCAGCCGATTTGAATGATTGTATCTTCCGGGCAATGCTGTTTTGACTTTCTCCACTGGTCCATCGTCTTGCAGCGTTCCTTGTGCCGGTTCTTTATGTATGACTGATTTGTTGCAATGAGCTGTTCTTCAAAGTTTTCTTCGTAGAACTTCTTTTCACCTTCATCAAAAGACAAATCATCTCCGCACCAGTTCCAGGTGATGTTGTTCACTGTTCTGTCTTTAACAATATGATCGGGATTAGATTCAAAGTTACGGTCGTTGTGTTTTGTTGAAAATGCTTTTCCACTTTTCTGTGTTCTTTGAGAATGATGAGTACAGCGCATTTTTCCTTTGGGATTATTTTTGAAATCAGGATTAAAGCTATAATCTCCTCCGAGTTCTTTAAGCTGTTTCAAAATCTGATTTATCCGCTGGCCATCATCTTTTGTATGATAGGCCTTATGCGAATCAAAAAGATGATTGTCACGCTCAGGATCGTTTTTGAAGTCATGTCCGTTTACGGGATCTTTCCATGCTGGCTCTGATATGCCGGCCGGCGCATTTTGGGTTGTTGTTTTGTAAGTAGTATAAGTCATAGTGCTCCTCTTGTTGTAAAAATTGACTTTATTGTAGCAGTGCCATTTGGCACTCTTTTCATCCGCCGTCTGGCGGATAAGTTCGCGAGTGTGCATTTTCTTTTTTCAGGGGCCCCAGGTGTTGATGCTTTGCGTCAACACATATGGGGTTATGCACACGCGATTAAGTCTCTCTAGAGACTTTTTCCGTCACGTGACGGAGATCCGCCATTTGGCGGATTTCTTGTCCACCGCCGTCCGGCAGATTTGCAGAAACTCTGCCATCCGCCAATCGGCGGATTTGTCAGGCAACCTTTCTTTTTAAGATACGGTAACTTTCTCCTGTAAACTCAATACTTGTGGCCGTCTCGCGAAGCCTGTCTACTACGGCTTCACCGAGATTTTTCATAAGAACTTTCTTTTCAAGATTTGAAATCACGATTGTTGGAAGCTGGTTGTCATATCGCTTTCGCAGAATGTAACTTAGGATTTCTATTTCCTTTTCACGCTTCAAAGAACGGCCAACTTCATCGATTACAAGAAACTTTACTGTTGAATAATCGTTAAAAACTTCTTCTTCTGTCTGGGGAGATTTGAAGTTCATACTGGATTCAACTTTGTAAATCAGATCTTCCATGCTGATATAACGGCCCTGAGTATCACGAACGGCAGCAGCTCCGAGATGAGTCTTTCCGGTTCCTTTGGCTCCGGTCATTAAAAGAACCCCTTCATTATGTTCCTGATTTACAAAATCACATACCTTCTGAAAAATGTGTTTCTCATTTTCTGTCCGGCATTCAAAATTAAAGAATGAACATTCTGCAAATCTTGACGGAACACCGCTTTCTTTTTTATGGTTCCATTTTTGAATCAGATGAAGTTCATTTACAATGCGTTCTCGTATTGGAATTTTATCATGTTCTAGAACTGCCTTGTCATGGACAGTTAGTTCTCCCTTTGTGGGAAAGTCACAAAGTTCTCGGGCATAGATTTCATCCGCATCAAACCGCTTTAATTCATCAATTAAGTTTTGTTCTCTCATGTAAGTACACCTCGTGTTGTAAAAAAGTTAGAGTGCCAGATGGCACTGTTTTTGTGTTAGTGCCATTTGGCACTAGAAGGGCAGGTTCGCCAAAGTCTCTTCAGACACTTCATCACAGCCAGATTCCTGAACTGCTGTGAGCCGCCTTCCGCATTTTGTAATTGAAGCAGGCTTTTCAATCTCCCTTAAAGCCCACTGCATGGAATTAAAATCAGATCTTGGATTTGCTCCCTTATCTGCTTTCCATTCGCTGTAAAGCTCTATGGCTTTATCAGTCTGTTCTTTTGTGTGATTTTTCAGAAGGTCTTCCATCTCATTATCAGACAGAAAAACATTCTGACTGGCACCGTACGGTTTCTTTAATTTTGGGGATGATTTTGTGATTCTCGCTGGAGTGGAAGCTTCTGCCTGTACAGATATTTGATTTAAGCCGGGCATTTTTGAAAAATCAATTTTAGCCTGTGCAAAAATCTTTCTGAGTTCAACTTCCTTGTTCTGTTTTCTGATTAGTTCAACTTTGATAAGGTTCAGGGCTTTCAGTTCCTTAATCCAGTTTTCAATTGTCCTGAGGCTTACCCTATGATTGGCAGCGAAGTATGCATTCTTCTGACTGCAAAAGCCATAGGTGTAAGTGAGGAACAAAACTTCCCCGTAGAAAAGCTTTGCTCCTGCAGACAGTTTAGTTTCGAACAGAACTTCCGGCGGAATCTGGATGAAATAATCAGGCTTGCTTTCAGGCTGATTTAGCATCCGTCACTCCCAGTTGCTTTTTTGATGAAACAACATTGTGCCGTTCGCTTGTAGAAACCGTGTAGAACTGAACCCGTCCGTCATGATAGGTAAATGTAATGGAACATTCGCCGTGCTGAATCTGGTGATTGTTTAATTCCTGGAGTGCCTGGATAAAAACATTGTCGCTGATCATGCTACACCTCCTACAGGGATTTTGGCGCCGCCTGTTGAACGGTGTGCAAGAATGTAAGCTTCCAGATCCTTTTTGAGAACGAAAACTCTTTTTGACAGTCTGACTCTGGGGAGTTCTGAGTCTGGGATAAGACTGTCCAATGTAGACATGCCAATGTGCAGGATTGCTACAACCTGCTGGCGTGTAAGGAGTGCATCTTCCGGAATATCCGGCCAGATACTAGATGTGTTAGTTACTCTCATAAAACCTTGTCCTTTTTTGGGGCAGGCAGAAGTTTTTTGAGAACTATTGATTTAAATATACAAACAGCCACTTCTTTCGTCAAGCAGCATTTTCCTTCGGTTGTTATCTGCTGAAGTTAACTGAAGCATAAATAAAAAATATTTTTGAAAAAAAATTGGATTTTTGATTTTACGCCATTATTTATATTAAAAATTCATATATATCTAAATTTATATATTTACTGTGCACTTTTTTTCGGGAGGGTTCGGAAGAATTTTTCATGAGGTAAGGGACAGATTCTGCAGGAGGTCCCGAAAATACTTGCATGAGGGGAGTACGCTGATTTGCGTTTAAATGATTTTTGGAAATTGGATTTTTAGAAAGGATTTGAAAGATGTTTCAAAACGCTTAAAGCTAATTCTAAAGAATCTTGAAATTAAAAGAAAAGGAGTTCTAAAACTGAGTTAGTAAGGAAGTATTACACACTTATTTATTTTAGAGAATATGCTTCAGATAAATAATTCTTTAAATGAAAAGCTTTATCTAATGAAAAACTTTTCATTGTTTCAACAGTCGTTTTTATATGGGCTTCTATTCTTGATAATTCATAATTACTTTCTTGAATTCCCAGCATAAGCTTTTCTGCTAAACTTTTGACAAAATCATCTTTTTTAATTATTTCTTCAAGTTCTTTTGAGATAAAATAGTTTTGAGAATAGCTAAACATTAAGTAAAGAAGCGTTTTCTGTTTATTATCTTCGGATAAAGAGGAAAACTTTCTGATGAATCGAGAATACCTGTTGTTTGAGGTCAATGTGAATAGTAACAAAATGCTTTCTGATTCTAATGGTAGAATGCATTCATATAAAACTTGAATTTTATCGCTGTTTAGATAAGTATTATTTATTATCGAACTTTCAAAGTCAGAAAAAACAGCTATTTGATCTTGATATGCAATTGGTACTTTGTAAGGAAGTTTCTTAAAATATACAATTCTAAACTCTGGCCATTTTTTACTAAATTTATGTAATTCATTAATTGTTGTTGACAGTGTTTCTTGTTCAGCGATTAATACTTCTTCATAATAATCTTCAAGAATATGATCTTTTATGAGTAATTCAATTTGTTTTGCTGCAATACGATGTTCATATATTTCTTTAACACATATTTTTAGAACTATTTCTTGTAGCATTTCTTTTGTTGGTAAACTGTCTTTGTAATTACTTTTATTTTCATAATGTGAGAATAATTCATGATCACAGGTTTCGCAAATTGAATAAAAAATACCTGCCTCATTTGCACCACGATCTTGTTTTGTCCAGTTAGAATCAAGAATTGAATACATGGATAACATTTTTTGTTGGTTATCTATGTTTTTTAACCATGAAAAGGGAACTGTATGAGATTTACAAAAACTGGTCAGTGTCCGACCGCATAATGCACATTTTTTTTCTATTTGTTTAATAGCTTTATTTCTGTATAATTTTAATAAATCCTTAGTTTTTTCAGAATCATACGTATTTTCGCAATTTTCAATATTTACCAACATATCTAACCTCGACAAAGTTAAATATATTATAATAAAAAAAATAGTTTAATTCGATTTATCTCTCTCTCTATACATAATTCTCATGAAAACGTATGGAGAGAGAAATAATTAAGCAATCCCAAAT
This sequence comes from Spirochaetia bacterium, assembly GCA_022773305.1. Taxonomy (GTDB): domain Bacteria; phylum Spirochaetota; class Spirochaetia; order Treponematales; family Treponemataceae; genus Treponema_D. Next base: position 8,638 of record JALFAW010000024.1, on the reverse strand, counting down.
CTCTGTGAAATCCGCTGAACATCTTCTTCAGAAAGAATCAGTTCTCCAAGTTCTAGCTTAGCAATACGTTTATCCTTCAGAATCTGGCCTTTCTTCCGTCCTTTTTCCAACTCTGATAGAACAAACAAAACACCAAGTTTGAATGAATCAGAGTTGATGCCTTTGCCAGTATTAGAAGATTTTTCATCAGTAACTTCTTCGATAATTCCAGCCTTCTTTCTGGCTTCCGCAGCCTTGATCAATTCATGAGCCTTATTGATGGAAATACTTCCGTTTTGAATCTTCTCCAGAAGTGAAGCATCCGCTTTCTTTGCAATTTCGCGCATCTTGCACACCTGACGGGCAGACTTATTAAGCTGACGGCCAATTGCCTCATCAGAAGACCCTTGTGCATTAGGATTTGAACGTCTGATTTCATCGAGCTTCAAGAACGCTGCAAAATACTCGCCATCAGTCAAACGCCGTGAGTTGAGTTGCATCTTGTACTCGTACTCAATAGTTTCATCACGGCTATCAAACTTCTTCACAATAACAGGCACCTTCTCAAGTCCAGCTTTCTTTGCTGCCATAAAACGTGAATGTCCATCAACAATGATATAAGCTTCAGTCACGATAATCGGGCGTGATTTATCAAATCCATTGGCCCTCATATCATTAGCAATTTCAGCTACCTTATCATTTTCCTGCTGAAATACATTCTTGAAGTCCCTGTCAAAACGAAGCTGTGAAACTTCAACCATCTTAATCTTTGCATTGTCTTTATCGTTAGCCTTTTTTGTCGTATTTCCAAATAATCTCATTTTCATTTCTCCTGCAGTTTAAGCGATTTCCTTGTTCAACTCTTCAAGTTTCTGATTAAGCATGTTGATTGTCTCTTCATCTTCTTTCTGGTCGATAAAGACCTTCTTCATAACATTGCGGGCCAAATCAATAACTTTTTCATCTTCAAGGTGTGCTCCGTAATGATTAAGCATTGCTTCTGTCTTATGACCAGAGAGGGCCATAACATAACGTTTGTCCTGAACATAATCGAGCATGCGGGCAATGAAGAAATGTCTCCAGGAGTGAAAGCAGATATCTTTTGAATCTGCATAACCAATTTCAGCAAGTGCACGTTTGAGGTATTTGTTGAATTGCTTACTGTCCATTGGCTTGTCTTTTACAGTACTGTAGAAAATAAATCCGTTTCCATGAGGATTAAAGTCTGCAAGCATCTTAAGTTTCAGATAAAGCTGATGGGAAATAGGAATTGGAACAGAACGTTCTTCGCCGTTTTTACAGCATTTGAGGCCATCGTATTTAGACCAGCTGCGGCGAACATAGATTTCATCTTCACCTAAATCATCAACAGTAAGGGCCTGGATTTCTCCGGCACGCATTCCTGTATGCATTGCAAGTTCATTTGCAATCTTAGCTTCGTCATTGTCCCATTCAAGTTCCATCAGGCGGTTTGCTGTATCCATATCAATGACTTTTCGTTCCTTACTCTGATTAGAACATTTGATAATTCCATCAAAGCAGTTGTTCTGTGTAAGTTCATTGTAATAAGCCCATTTGAGCGGAATAGTGATTGTCTCGATAATTGAGTTTATTGTTTTAGGTGCAAGTTTCTGAGCTTCATCGCTGGAGAAGAATGCATCTACATCTTTACGAGTAATTTCTGCAACACATTTTCCTGCAAGACGAGGAATCCAGTAAAGGCGGGTTCTGCTCAAAAGGGTAGCGCAGTACTGACGATGGATAGACTGTTTCTTTCCAAGCTTCTCTTTGACATAAGGGGATTTGTCATAATCCCAGAAGTTTTCGAGGAAGTCTTCAATCGGGATGCTGCCTTTTGAAGTTGATGCAACGGCAGAATAAAGATAGTTTCTTTCCTTCAGAATTTTGATGATGTTGTTGATATCATCAGAATCAAACTCTGCAGTCCGCAAATCATTGAATAGACGAATCTTATCAATGCTTTTAACCTTGCTGTCTTTTGAACCAACACGAGCTGGAATATTGCCAGTGACAATCCATTCCATAACGGTGCGTTCAGCTTCTGTACGGTTTCTGCATCCAGTAGATTTGTTGTTGGAAAGACTTCCGTCTGCAAGACGGATTTGAGCGTAATAAATCCCAGTATGGGCTTTAAAAATTAAATAGGGCTTAGCCATATTCACCTCACTAAGACCGTAAATCTCTTACTTAGAGTATTTACTTAAATTAGTAATTTGAATCACGCTAAGCCCTACTTTATTGGGTTTAGTAGTGTGCTAAATCCTTATAACATAAGGGTTTAGCAGTATAGCGGGGGCAGGACTCGAACCTGCGGCCTCCGGGTTATGAGCCCGACGAGCTGCCAACTGCTCTACCCCGCGTCGTATATTCGCATATTTTATACTAAACAAAAATTAAAGTCAACCATTTTTGCTTTTATTTTGATTTTATTTTCTCAAAAAAAAGGAAATTTAAGTTCTTTTCCTGCATGTGTGGTTCGGGCTAAAAACCCTCACACTAATAAACGTTTTGTTTGCTCGAGCCACACATGCTACGATTTTTTTTAACACTTCACTAAAAAACACAGGAACATTTTGTTAAAATCAAGGTCTGTCCCCTTTTTTGACCTTTTTTGCAAACAAAACTCATCTTTTTCCAAAACTCATAAAAAAGCTATGTTTTTTCACTTAAGGTTCTTCCCTATATTTCCCATACGATTCTTCGTAAAATAATTCCTGTGAACTCAGAAAACTTCCATTGTGCAGATTTCTGTCAATATATGTTTGCTCTTTTGTGAATTCCTTGCCCTTTTCATCATCCTGCATTACAGTAGTAAAAATGTGGATTAGCCGATTGCGAATTTCACTATCATAGATTGGTACAGCAACTTCCACTCTTCTTTCTGTGTTTCTAGTCATAAAATCAGCAGAACCAATGAAAATCTGTGTCTGATTATCTGTTTCTAGTGTACCAAAAATATAAATTCTTGAATGTTCCAAAAATCTTCCAACTATCGAAACAACTTTAATATTTTCTGTGATACCAGGAATTCCTGGAACAAGACAGCAGATTCCACGGACACATAATTCAACTTTTACTCCAGCCTTGCTGGCTTCAATCAGTTTATCTATAATAACTTTGTCCGTAAGAGAATTGATTTTTATTCCAATATAACCATTTTTTCCTTTCTGAATCTGTTGCTCTATCATCATAAGAATTTTATTTTGCAGACATTTTGGAGCAACCAGAAGATAGTTTGTTTCTTCTACAGTTTCACCAAGCATAAGCGCACGGAAAACCATAGAAACTTCATTTCCTATTCTTTCATCAGCAGTTATCAGCGAAAGGTCAGTGTAAAGTGTAGAAGTTTTTTCATTATAATTTCCAGTTCCAATCTGTGTTATATATTTTATTCCATCAGTCGTTTTTCTGGTAATCAAACACAATTTGGAATGTACTTTATATTCCCCAAGTCCATAGATAATACGACATCCAGCATCTTCAAGTCTGCGGCTCATTTCAATATTATTCTCTTCATCAAAACGAGCACGAAGTTCCACCACAACAACAACTTCTTTTCCGTTTTCTGCTGCTTCACAAAGACAGTCAATTATTTTTGACTTATCAGCAACCCTGTATAAAGTCATTTTGATAGAAACAACAGATTTATCATTTGCTGCTTCATGAAGTAAAGATAAAAAAGGTTTGATACTTTCAAAAGGAAATGAAAGTAAATAATCTTTATTTTCCATTTGAGGAATCAGTTTTCTGTTAAGTTTTATATTTGCAGGATTTTTTGGAATTCTTTTTTTATAAAAGAGTAATGGCTGTTTTTTCAAATAACGCTGTAATTCAAAAACAAATTTCAAATCAAGCGGAGTTTCAATGTTGATGATGTGATTGTAATCTATTCCAAGAATCTCAGACAATTCTTTTTTTGCCTGACTGTTTATCTTTCTGCTTAATTCCAAACGTACAGGACTCATTTTTTTTCGTTGCTTTATCAAATGAGCCATAAAATTTCTGTAATCCAAATCTTCATCAAGCATATCATTTGCATCAATATCAGCATTTCTAGTGATTCTTAGAACAGTTTTTTCACGAATCGAATAATTTTTGAAAAGTTTTGATGCAAAATGCAAAATTAATTCTTCACACAAAATGAAATTTCCAGGACGAGAAGGAATTTCTATCAATCTTTTGAAAATTTGATTTGAACACGGAATAATTCCCATTTTCAATTTATCATTTTTACTATTCAAAAGAACAAAAGCATAAAGTTCCTTATTATTCAAAAAAGGAAAAGGCTGTTGTTTTCCCACAACCATTGGAGATAAAAAAGGAGCAATGCTTGTGTCAAAATATTCTTCCAGAATAGAAGCTTCGTCAGCAGAAAGTTTATTGAAATTTATAATGCGGACACCGTGAGGCTCCAGTTCGCCCATCAGCTGCTCATAAATTCTTTTCTTTTTTTGCTCCAGTTGAATGACTTTTTCCAAAATGCATTCAACCTGTTCAGAAGCAGTCATGTTTGTTTTATTGTCGCGTTCATTCTCATCAATCAACATTTGGTCCATCAAAGAACCGACTCTAACCATAAAAAATTCATCAAGATTTGACTGAAAGATAGAAACAAAAGAAAGACGTTCAGCCAGAGGAACTCTTGCATTTCCAGCTTCATTTAAAACTCTTTCATTAAACAAAAGCCAGGATAATTCTCTATTCATATAACAATTTTCAGACATTTATAACACCTCATTTTTTCCGTCATCGATAAAATCAATGAAATTTTCATTTTTGGAAATAACTTCTGCAATATTTATGATTGAATTCCCAATTCGATCAATATCATTTAAAATCGTATTAAAACTAACAACATGTTTTGAATTACACATTCCAGAACAAACTCTCGAAATATGACCTTTTCTGAGCTTTGTACTTATTTTCATGATATCATTTTTATTTTCAAAAACTTTTTGTGCTGCTTTTTTGTTACCATCAGCAATAGAAAAAATAATATCTGAAAAGTTTTTATAAATAGTTTCAAGACTAGCTTTCAGTTCATCAAGGGCTTGTTTAGAATAAACCAATTCATTTTTAACAGATTTTTTCTTTTTGGAATGTTTTACATTTTCTGGAATATGTTCTGCAATATTCATAAAAACTTCTTTTAACAGTTGATTAATACGATCTACATCATTCATAACATAAAGAATTCCAGAAGCTTCATTTGCCTGTTCTTCATTCAAAGAACCAACAGAAAACATTGTCGCCATATAATCACTTATTTTAGAATTCAAAGAATCAACCACTTCACATTTCTGAGAGATTTTTTCAAGAACCTGTTCATCTTTTTTCTTTTCAATATCAACCATCAGCAAAAAGTTGTTTCTTACAAGTTCAGCACTACGAATAACTTCTTTTGTAACAAGTCTTACGGCAGCAACAGGTTGATAAACAAGACGAGAATCAAGGAATTTTGGTTCAGTTTCATCTTTAATGCGATTATTCTTTTCAGGAATGATAAAATTTACAATTTTAACCATAAGCCAGATAAAAGGAATCCAAAGAAAAGTCATTACAATATTAAAAGAAGTATGCGCATTCGCAATTTGCCTTGAAATCACATCAATTTCATTACCTTTTGGAGAAATCATTCTGACAAAATCAGCAAAAAACGGAATAATCCAAATAAAAATAAGACAACCAGAAATATTAAAAAGCGAATGAGCAATTGCAGTGCGCTTTGCATCTTTTGATTGCCCAATAGAAGCTAAAATAGCAGTAATAGTTGTACCAATATTATCACCAAGCAAGATTGGAATAGCACCCGCAAGACCAATAGAACTAGAAATTCCATCAACAGCTGGCTGAGAAGCAAAATTCTGCAAAACAGCAATAGTAGCACTAGAACTTTGCACAACAAGAGTCATTACAGTACCAAGTAAAACACCCAAAACAGGCACATTAGAAACTTTTGCAATCAAATTCGTGAAAATTGGCCTCTTAGCCAGAGGTTTCATAACCGAACCCATCGTTTCAATTCCCAGAAATAACAAACCAAAAGCGAAAATTGTAATACCAATATTCTTGATTTTTTGATTTTTAAAAATAAAAGAAATAATAAAACCAATAAAAATAAAAAGATAAATATAATTTGAGATTTTAAACGCAATAATTTGAGCAGTGATAGTTGTACCAATATTTGCACCAAGAATAATAGAAATAGCCTGAGGGAGATTCATAAGACCGGCACTAACAAAACCAATAGCCATAACAGTCGTAGCACTAGAACTTTGCAAAACAGCCGTAGTTAACGCTCCAGCAATTACCCCAAAAAATGGATTCTTAGTAAGCAGCGCCAGAATTTTTTTCATTTTTTCACCGGCAACTTTCTGCAAAGTTTCACTCATCAGATTCATTCCATAAATGAAAATCGCAAGACCACCCAAAAGACCAAAAATTATTTTTATCGATTGCGGCATAAAAATCTCCCAAAAACTTAAATTAGACAGATTTTATTCTAGCCACGTTAAATCAAAGATATAAAAAAGTAAAAAGTTTGTAAATTTTCAAAAAAATCAGCAAAATTCAGTTAGTCAGTCGCCTTTCACAGCTCGCTCACGCTCGGTCCTTCGGACTCGACTACGTCGCCTGTTCAAGCCTCGGTGCGCTGTGCAGTTTAAAACCCTGCAAAACAGACAGTCAACTGGCGAAAACTCTTATCTTCACGAACTAGGGACACATAAACTAGGGACAGACCTCGTTTTAATCTCAAATAATGTATCAAAAAAAATCTTGACGCACCTTCCCTATAATGCTATTATTTTACTCGGAATGAATCGAGTCGGTTGCAACCGAGTAAAAACGAGGTATAATATGCCAAACGAAGATTTTTTTTTAGGCAGAGAAAAAGAATTAAAATTGATTACAAACTTTTTAAATTCAAATAAAAATAACGCAGCCTTAGTTTATGGTCGGCGACGAGTTGGTAAAACAGAATTATTAAAACATTGTCTAAATCAAATTTTAACCACATCAATTTATTATGAATGTAAAGAAACTTCTGAACAAAATAATGTGGAATCCTTTTCAGAAATCATATCAGAAACTTTTGGGCTTCCTCCTTTAGCTTTTAATTCTTTTGAAGCAACTCTTGCATTTCTTTATAAACAGTCATCAGAGAAGAAAATCGTTCTTATAATCGATGAATATCCATACATTAGAAATGTTGTAAAAGGTCTTGACAGTATAATTCAATCTTTTGTTGATAATTACAAATCAAACTCAAAGTTAAAATTAATTCTTTGCGGTTCCTATGTTGAAATAATGAAATCATTATTGGAAGAAAAAAGTCCGCTTTATGGTCGTTTTGACTTAGTGATGCATCTAAAAGCTATGGATTATTATGAATCATCATTATTTTATAAAGGTTTTAGTAACGAAGATAAAATCAGGTTGTATTCTGTATTTGGCGGAATTCCTTATTATAACAGACTTATCGATTCTTCAAAATCGGTAAAGCAAAACATAATTGATTTGATTGCAAGTCCAAACAGTCGTTTTGAAAATGAAGTTCAAATGTATCTAAAGTCAGAAATTTCAAAAATGATAAATGCTTACGAAGTCTTTGAAGCTCTTGCCAAAGGTTATGTTCGGTTTAGTGATATTTTATCTCAATCGAAAGTGTCAAGCTCTCCAACATTGGTTGATATTCTTGAAAAACTTATAAAAATGGATGTTGTAACAAAAGAGTTTCCAATTAATGATGAGAATAACAGAAAAAAAGCAGGTTATTATGTTTCTGACCAACTAACTTTGTTTTATTTCAAATATATTTATAGAAATCTTTCTAGACTTGCTGTTATGGATTCACATATCTTTTATGAAAAATTTATTAAAAAAGATTTTGAAGAACATTATGTTCCAAAAACTTTTGAACAGGTTTGTAAACAGTTTTTAATCAGAAAAAATCGTCTTGGAAAATTAGAAGATTCTTTTGAAAAAATTGGAAAGTATTATTACGATGATTCTGTTAATCACAAAAATGGTGAATTTGATATTGTTACAGAAAGTGATAGTTCTTACATTTTTTACGAAGCAAAATTTAAAGATGAAAAACTTGATAAAAATTTGATTTATACTGAAATCAAGCAGGTGAATGATACTGGATTAGTTTGTAAAAAATACGGTTTCTTTTCAAAATCAGGCTATAAAGAAATTGATGATAAATACAAAACTCAGTTGATTCTGTATTCAATTGAAGATTTATTTAGCGAAGATTAAAAAGCGAATCAGCAAAATTCAGTTAGTCAGTCGCCTTTCACAGCTCGCTCACGCTCGGCCCTTCGGACTCGACTACGTCGCCTGTTCAAGCCTCGGTGCGCTGTGCAGTTTAAAACCCTGCAAAACAGACAGTCAACTGGCGAAAACTCTTATCTTCACGAAATAGGGACAGACCTCGTTTAAAACCCCACCATCTTCACGCTTCAGGGCAAACGCATTATAAAATGATTGGTTGTAATATCTGGCTCCCGGTCGTGATTCACAGGTCAAAAACGCGCAATAATGCGCTAGACGTTTTTTGGGGTATAGAAACTATTATAATGCCGCTCTCGCGGCAGCCCCAAAAAAAGTCTTTTTGCCCTGTGTCTCACTC
>JALFAW010000016.1 GCA_022773305.1 Spirochaetia bacterium | reverse complement strand
TAATAGGTTCAATTTAGAATATTTGATTTACAAACCGTGGCAAGGATTGTAAGGGCTGGCGAAGCCAGTTCCGAAGCGTAGCGAAGGAATGAAGCGATAGCGCAACCCTGAAAAGCCTGATTTTTGCGAAGCAAAAAGCCACCCTAAAAATTAAAATTCAAAATTCGACACTTGTCCTAATAGAAATTTTAATTTTTTCAATTAATTTCATTTGCCTAAAAAAGTTTTGTAGGTTATAGTTTATCTGATGATAGAAATTGAAAAAGAAGCCCTCAAAAAGCCGCGTGCTTTATTAGTTGGCGAACCGATGAATAATCTGCAGGAACTCAAAGGACTTGTTCTAACTCTTGGAATGGATGTAATTCAACGTTTTACTTTGAATAGACTTGAGCCACATCCTGCTTATGGAATGGGTACTGGAAAAGCTAAAGAAATTTCTGATTTAGCAAAAGAAATCGAAGCAGACTGCATTATTTTTGATTTTAATCTTGAACCTCGTAAACAAAGAAACTGGGAAGAACTTTCTGGTATTTCTTGTTTTGACAGACAGGAAGTTATAATCCGCATTTTTGCACAACGGGCTCAGACAAAAGAAGCTGTACTGCAAGTTGAACTTGCAAGACTTCAGTATTCATTACCAAGACTTGCACACATGAACAAAGATTTTGCAAGACAACGCGGTGGTGCTTTTGGTGCAAAAGGTTCTGGTGAAACTCAACTTGAACTTGATCAGCGTCAGATTAGGGATAAGATTGCTGCATTAAAACACGAACTTTCAGAAGTGGAATTAAATAGAAAAACTCAACGAAAACAACGCGGAAAAATTCCATCTGTAGCTCTTGTAGGATACACAAACGCTGGAAAATCTTCACTATTAAATGCATTGACAGGTTCAGAAGCATTCGTAGAGAATAAACTCTTTGCTACGCTTGATCCTCTTACTAGAAAAATGCCTTTAAATGAAAGCGCTGGTGTTTTACTGACAGACACTGTTGGATTTATCAGCAATCTTCCTCATCATCTGATTGATGCATTTAAATCTACACTTGAAGAAGCTGTTGATGCAGATTTGCTGCTTTTGGTTCTTGATAGCTCAGATCCAGATGTTGAGTTTCAATATGAAACAGTCTGCGATGTTTTAGCTGACATTGGGGCAGACAAAAATCCACGAATTGTTTTATTGAATAAGATTGACAAGACTGATGAAAATCCAGAACTTTTGCAGACCGCCAGATTAAAACACCCAAATGCTATTTGTGTGAGTGCAAAAGAGGAAAAAGGATTTTTAGAACTCAAAGACAGAATCTATGAGATGGTTTATGGTGAGATTGCAGATTATGTAGTTCCAGTCAGTCAGACAGTTTTGATAAATGAACTTCGTAAAGCGGGCTGCATTCAAGATGAACAGTGGCTCGAAGACGGTGTGCACATTACTGCCCGAACGACTGGTAGACTTCTTGCACTTTTGTCGCCTTACTTAATATATAATATGGAAGAAAAATAAACTTTTACCTTCCAGTGTCGCGGATTTTTCCTTCAACGTAATCTGGATCAATTGTTCTTAGAAGAGTTCCCTCAGGTAACTTTTGATTCAGATAAATCACAGCCGGATGACCGTCGCAAATCCAGTTGAGTTTTAATCCTGTTTCCAGACTTATGATTTCAAAATCGGAAGGTGAAACTTTTAGACTACAAAAATTTGGGGAAACAAGTTCTATTTCGTCTGAAGCTTTAATCATGTTCATTGCAGTACAGTAATACATTTTCCAGCCGTCTTTTTTTTCAAAAGGAGCTACTTTTCGGTCAGTATGAATTTCCAAATCTTTAAGGCGGGCTTCACGTGCTGCAGGATGCATCTTCTCAAGATTTTCGCAAAAGTCTGAATATCTTTTTTGACCTTCGTTATACAAATCCTCAAAGGTCTGTCCACGCACTTGCTCACCAATCTGGGCAGCAAGCTGATATTTACTGTCGCTGGCACCAATCGTTGTTTTGTTCGCATCTGCTTTATTATAGTAGAAACCTGTCGTACTTTCGCGGTGACTTACATTTTCTAGTTCATCGATGAATGGTTTTGCCTGCTGAACAGAAATTTTTCCTTCCAATGCATCCAAAGCTTTTCGATACGCACGAGTAACCATTGCAACGTAATAAATGCTTTTCATGCGCCCTTCGATTTTCAAAGAATCAACGCCAGCTTTTTTCAAATCATCAAGATGTTCAATCATCCTTAAATCTTTGGAAGATAAAATGGCTGTAAAATCTTCTCCTTCAAAAATCGGAAAATATTCACCTGGACGCTGTTCTTCTTCAATCTGAAGTGTACCACTTTGTGCAATCTCTTTTGCTTCTTTCAACGTCAGAATTTTTTTATCAGGTACAGAAACTTTATCAGTAGAAAGATTGAAATTCCAGCGGCAAGTGTGACTGCAAAATCCGCTTTGAGCGCTGCGACCTGTAAGATACGCACTCATCAAACATCGCCCAGCATAAGCAATGCACATCGCACCGTGAACAAAAGTTTCAATCTCCATATCAGGAACAGAATCTTTTATTCTTTTTATCTGGTTTATAGAAATCTCGCGTCCTAAAACAACACGACTAAATCCCATTTTTTGATACATTTTCACAGCTTCGGAATTTACACAACTTGCCTGAGTAGAAAGATGCAGCTGGGCGTGAGGAAATTCTTTCTGCAAAAGGGGGACAATCCCGATATCTTGCACAATAAAAGCATCGATAGGGTATTGTTTAAAATAATCAAGATTTTCTTTCAGCGAATCAATTTCTTCATCATGAAAAGAAATATTCAGCGCACAATGAAGACGCTTTTGTGGATATTTTTTTTTAAGTTCTATTACTTTTTTATATTCGTCATCATAAAAATTATCCGCTTTGACACGCAGAGAAAATTTTTTGAGTCCGATGTAAGCAGCATCTGCACCATAAGCATAAGCATATTTCAGTTTTTCAACATTTCCTGCAGGAGATAAAAGTTCCATTTTATGCCTCCGAATACAAACTTTTTTCAAGTTTTGGCTTGTTTTCTATCTGTAAAGTTTCATCACCACTGTTTACACCAGTTACCATTCTGCCAATCTTATCTATTGCAAGATGCGATTCATGCAAAAATTCATCTGCCAGTTGAAACATAAACATCATATCTGGCCAAATATCAAGTTCACATTCTGTTCCTGCTCTATTAAGCTTTTCCTTAAAAGTTTTCGCATCCTCAAGCAAAACTTCTTTTGCCCCCATCTGAATGAAAACTGATGGAAAATTCTTAAAATCTTCCTCACTGGCCAGAAGCGGAGAAACAAAAGGATTTGAAGCATTTGATTCATAAGTGTAAATATCACGACATTTTCTGATGATTTCAGGTGTAATCAATTCATCAGATTTTTTCTTGGAACTCAAAATGATGGAATTGTCAGAAAAATCAAGCCAAGGTGAAAATAAAATAATTTTTTTTATACAGTTTCGGTAGCGGTCACGGAGATTAAAAATCAACGAACACGCAATACTAGCCGCACTTCCATCTGCCGCAATCAAAATTTCAGGAAGCTTTGGCTTTGCTCCTTTTTCTGCATTTAGAGCACATGCAACCTGTTCTTCAGTAAAAAGATTTTTAAAAACATTTTGCAAATCTTCGTTTGCAGCAGGATAAGGAAACTCTGGCGCAAGCCGATATTCAGGAACTACAACACGACAAAAACATTTTGTTGCAAGTGATGAACAAAAACTTCTGTAAGCTTCACGTGAACCTCCCACAAAAGAACCGCCGTGAATGTAAATCATCACTCTGTTGGAAGAATAAATCTCGGGCGCAAGAACATCACAAAGAACTCCGCCGTAATTATTTTCAGAACACTCCACTCCGTTTGGCAAAAAAACAGTTTTAAACTCATCATCAATTTTTGCACGAAAAGCTTCATAATTTGATTTTGGCGTTCCTTTTGCTCCGAAAAGCAAAGTCTTAATTTTTTTTATTGCCGATTTTCTGTCATTTACAATATCCATAAAAAAATATTATAGCAAATTTTCTTTTTTTCTGCTACAATGCAGCCATGCCAATAAAAATTCAATCAGAACTGCCAGCCTGCTCGATTCTTGAAAAAGAAAACATCTTTGTGATGACAGAAAAACGGGCAAGCACTCAAGATATTCGTCCACTAAAAATTGCAATTGTAAATCTAATGCCCACAAAAGAAGTGACAGAAACACAACTTTTGCGGCTTTTGGGAAATACACCGCTTCAGATTGAAATATCTCTTGTGCGAATGGAAAATCACCAGAGCAAAAACACAGATGATTCCTACCTTGATAAGTTTTACATTCCCTCAAGCGAAGTTTTTAAACATAAATTCGACGGAATGATAATTACAGGTGCGCCGGTTGAACAGCTTCCTTTTGAAGATGTAGACTATTGGGAAGAACTTTGTCAGATTATGGATTATGCAAGAAAAAATGTTTTTTCCACACTTTATGTCTGCTGGGGAAGTTTTGCAGGACTTTATCATCATTATGGCATTCCAAAATATCCTCTTGAAAGAAAACTTTCCGGCATTTTTATGAATGAACGTTCGGTGGAAGGCGAACCTCTTTTACGTGGTTTTGACGACACTTTTCCAATTCCTCAGAGTCGTCACACTACACTCAAAAAAGAAGATGTGCTAAAAGTTTTTGATTTAACAATTCTAGCAGAAAGTGCAGAAGCCGGCGTTACAATTATAAAATCAAAAGACAACCGTGAAATTTTTATGACAGGACACCTGGAATATGACACTTTAACTTTGGCAGAAGAATATTATCGCGACATCGGAAAAGGAATGAAAGTTCCGCTTCCAAAAAATTATTTCCCCACAAACAACGTAAACAGAATGCCAACAAGTTACTGGAGAGCAACAGCCCATCTGTTTTATTCAAACTGGCTAAATTATTACGTTTACCAGGCAACACCGTTTGCAATCGACGAAATCAAATAAAAAAAGTCCGCCAGATTTATTTCTGCGGACGCAATAAAGATTTTTTATTTTTATGCAATAATTAAAACCTTCAACACAGTTCGATTACTTTTTCATATCCATAATCACGTCAATACTCGAAATAAGCGCTCCACGAACACCGTTTTTTTCAAGAGAATCAACACCGCGGATAGTTGTTCCTCGAGGTGAACAAACTTCATCTTTTAACACACCAGGATGCTTTTTTGTAACCTGCTGAAGTTTTGCACTTCCAAGCATAGTCTGAGAAACAATGCGGTAAGCAACTTCACGCGAAACGCCGTATTTTACAGCAGCATCAGCATAAGCTTCCATAATCAAATCCATAAATGCAGGACCGCAGCCACTTACAGCACCGCCAATTCCCATCAACTCAGTTGGAAGCATTTCCACAAGTCCCAGCGAACTGAACAAATCTTTCAATTCAGAAAGTTCATCCGGCAAAAGCGAATTTTTTTGTTCAAAAAGCATCACGCCTTCACCAACCATAGCAGGAGTGTTCGGCATAATACACTGAATGCGAACCTTTTCACCAAGAATTTCAAAAAAAGTAGAATGGACCCAACCAGCGGCAACAGAAACAAGCGCTTTACCAGGCAGAAATTCGCCAATTTGGGCAAGCACGCCTTCAATCTGATACGGTTTGCATCCGATAATCAACGTGTCACATTTTTTGACCATATCCACAAGACTTTTTTCCGCACAAAAACCAATCAGTTCAGCATTTTTCTGCAATTTTTCCTGATTTGGCGCATATGCAAAAATATTTTTCCCACTAATCTTGCCAGATTTCAAAAAACCAGACGCAATGGCTTGAGCCATATTTCCCATGCCAATAAAACCAATATTATTCATTTTTTTTCCATATAAATATTCAAAAACCTGGAAGAAATTTTCTGCTTCTTAATGATTTCAGCAAAATTCTTCTTCCAAGTCGCGTTACGCCATTCGCTAGCCGCTCAGTCCTACGGACCCGCCTGCAGCGGTGGCTCCATGCTCGGTGCGCTGTGCAGTCATCAATCGAAAACTTATTTTTTCATCAAATCACGATATTTTTGTGCAAGTCTTTTAGATTTAACAGCAGCAAGACCACAATAATTTGCAGGATTTTCAAAGAAATTTGCAGGATTTTCAATTCCAAGTTTTTCAAGTTGAGCAGTAATATCTGCAAATTCTTTTTCATGAGTTTTGAGAACTTCAAAAAAAGTTTTACCAGATTTTTCAGCTTCCAATGTTATATTACGAATAATCTCATGACCATCATTATATCCAGCTTCGCCAAGCAAAATGTAAGCAGGTTCAGCAAGAACACCACCTTTTACTTTTCCGCCAGCTCCCTGAAGATTTTTTGCCATTCCTTCTTTATCAGCCTGCAAACCTTTTACAACACTATTCATGCGGGCAACAGCCATTGTAAAACCTGAAACATAATCAGCAATAAAACGCTGACTTGCAGAGTTTGTCAAATCACGCTGGTGTTCAGAAATCTGATCCATATAGAAAGTAATAACACGCGGACACATAGCTTTCCACAAAGATTTAACGTGTTCAGAATTCCATGGATTTCGTTTTTGAGGCATAGTTGAAGAACCAACTTGTGTAGAAGCAAAATATTCAAAAACTTCACCAATCTCTGAACGCTGGAGATTGCGCAAATCATCAGCAAGGTTAGCAATAATTCCAAAAGCAACATTCATCTCAAGCAAAAGGCGCAGAACATATTCAGGTTCAACAAGTTGATTAGAATATTCACTTGGCTGCAAGCCCAGATAAGATGTATACATTCTTTCCAATTCTTCAGGATCTTTTACAATCATACTTGGACCATTGTAAGAACCAACAGGACCAGCAAGTTTTCCTACAAGTTGATTTGAAAGTTCTTCAATGCGGAGAATTGATTTTCCAAGTCTGCTTACAAATTCAGCAATTGACCAGCCAAAAGTAATAGGAACAGCATGCTGACCGTGAGTACGACCAACTTGCGGAGTGCTGGATTCGCGTTCAGCAATATCACAAAGATAGTTTTCAAGTTTTTTTAGTTCTGGAAGAACAACATTTTGAGTAACATCGCGCATGCGGCAGCTTAAAGCAGTGTCAAGAATATCAACTGAAGTTGCACCCAAATGAATGAAAGGTCCAATTTCAGCATTAACTTTTGTTTTCATTACGTTTACAAGAGCACGAATATTGTGTTTTGTTTTTTCTTCTTCTGTATAAACTTCCTGAGGATCAATGTTTTCTGCAACAGAATCAAGTTCAGCAGCAATCTGGTCAGTCAGTTTTCCGCGAAGCTTCAGATGAGCCTTTACAAGGGCAGCTTCGCATTTTGCACAAGAACGAATAGAAGCTTCTTCTGAAATATATTTAGAAAGGCCAGCAAAAACATCGGCTTCCGACAAAGAGTATCTGTGATCGATACAAGACAAATTTTCAAAAATATTACGAGTTTCCATAAAATTAATTTTACCAAAAAAAAGGATTTTATGGAAGATGAAATAAACAATGTATGTATATTAGCACGTGCAGGGACAGACCTCGATTGTAAACAAAACATTTCCTGAGTTTTTTAGCGAAGCGTTAAAAAAAAACTCGCAGCACGTGCAAACTAAAATGTGCATTGGTGTGCAAGCTTTCAGCACGTGCAGGGACAGACCTCGATTGTAAACAAAACTTTCCCTAAGTTTTTTAGCAAATCGTTAAAAAAAACTCGCAGCACGTGCAAACTAAAACGTACATTGGTGTGCAAACTTTCAGCACGTGCAGGGACAGACCTCGATTTTAAACAAAACTTTCCCTGAGTTTTTTATCGTTGAGTTAAAAAAAACTAGCTGTACGTGCAGATTAATAAGTGCATTGGTGTGCAAGTTTTTGGCACGTGCAGGGTCAGTCCTCGATTGTTAACAAAACATTTTCTGAGTTTTTTAGCGAAGCGTTAAAAAAAACTCGCTGCACGTGCAGATTAAAACGTGCATTGGTGTGCAAGTTTTTGGCACGTGCAGGGACAGACCTTGATTGTATTATTTGTTTAAATCCAGTTTTCTAAAATAATCCATTTCGTCTTCATCAATAATTATAAATCCTAAACTCTCATATAATTTACCGGCTTTCATATTATTTTTACGATGTCCTAAATGTATCTCAGAAACCTTATATTCACTTTTTAGTTTCTCAATTGATAAAAGCATTGCCTCTTTGGAATATCCCTTCCCCTGATGTTTTTCATCAATCATCATCGGATTAATATATCCTGATACACCATCTTCGTCATAGCCTATACCAACCATTCCTACATATAACTCATCATTTTTAATTGCATATAAGGTTGTCTTTTCCTCATACCTGCTAATACCAACCCAATATACATTGGCAATAGGAAATATGTCTTTCTGTTCTTCTGAAACAGTAAGCTCCATGACTTTTAACCAATTATCAACATTTAATTCTTCTAACATTATCATAATTTCACCGTATTATAATTTTTCAATATCCTTTCAGTTTCTTCAATATCCTTTTCAATCAATGGACGCATACTGTCTTTATACTTTGACAAATCAGCAGCTCGCAAGCATGACAATATTCTGGGAATATACTGCGGTTTCTCCAATCCTACCTGGGCAAGTGCCTTAACACACTGTCTTGCGGTAATCGGTTTTTCGTCTGTAATATGCAAAAGATAATCTGAAATAATTCCGTCAAAACGATTTTCTTCATCCCACTGTGCATTTGCAGCAAGGATATACAACGCACGATTTCTTACCAATGATTTTGGATGGTCAAGCAACGTGGCAAAGTCATCAAAATATTCGTACCATTCATCGGTTTCCTGACTTTCTGATATAATTTTATCAGCAAGCGCACAAGCATATTTATCATCTTTTACCGTTAACTTAGCTATGATATTTTCTTTCATCGTCATTAACCTTATAAATCTTTCTTTGAAGATATTACTAACATTTAGGTTCAATTTCGAGTTTTTTAATTTTAAACTGTGGCAAGGATTGTAAGGGCTGGCGTAGCCAGTTCCGAAGCGTAGCGAAGGAATGAAGCGATAGCGTAACCCTGAAAAGCCTGTTTTTTGCGAAGCAAAAAGCCACC
>JALFAW010000005.1 GCA_022773305.1 Spirochaetia bacterium | reverse complement strand
ATGCGCTAGACGTTTTTTGGGGTATAGAAACTATTATAATGCCGCTCTCGCGGCAGCCCCAAAAAAAGTCTTTTTGCCCTGTGTCTCACTCCCTCGCGCCAACTTTTATGAAAATATTTTTTATAATGCGTTTGCCCTGTTTTCAATACTTTATAAAATTTTTTTAAAACTGGTATATAAAAGGTGAATAAATCTTTTTTATACCAGTTTTTTTTATTAAAAAGTTTAATAATATTAAAGGTTTTTAAAATTACTGAATTAACCAAGGTTAATTTATGACACTTTGGTTATTTTTTATGACACCTTGGTTATTTCTTTAAAAACCTAATTGACGGTATAAAAAAATGAAAGTAGACTTTTGAAAGTAAAGATTATTAAATAATGTTTTTTATATAGATAAGCGTTGCAAAAAAAAGAAATTTGTCTTTTTTATGTTGAGAGTTGAGCTATTGGAGAGAACTTGTCGGAGATTGTTTTTTCGGTGAGAGAGAACCACTTTTGAAAGGAAATTTTTATTTCCAAACAAAAGTGGTTCTTTTTTTTAGATAGTAAAATTTTAGAAATGATTTGCATTTTCTTATATATATTATTATATTTTATATGGAATATGTAAAATTTTGAAATGAATTGAGGTAATTATGGCTGATTGTGAACACAATTGTGGTTCTTGTGATAAAAGTTGTGCAGAAAGAGATTTTAGAGCAAGTTTGCGTGCTGGAAGTTCTGTAAAAAAAGTTATTGGAATTGTAAGTGGAAAAGGCGGTGTTGGTAAATCACTTGTAACAAGTCTTCTTGCTAGTAAAGTGAATAAAGATGGTTTTAGAACAGCAATTTTGGATGCAGATATTACAGGTCCTTCAATTCCAGAGAGTTTTGGTGTCGCTCAAGAACGTGCTACAGCTGTGGAAAATGAAGATGCTTTAAATCCTGTAATGACAGATTCTGGTATTCAGATGATGTCAATGAATTTTCTTTTACCAAACGAAACTGACCCTGTAATTTGGCGTGGTCCAGTTATTGGTGGTGCTGTAAAACAGTTTTGGACTGATGTTGTTTGGAAAGATGTTGATTTTATGTTTGTAGATATGCCTCCTGGAACTGGCGATGTTCCTCTTACTGTTTTTCAGTCGCTCCCTGTAGATGGTATTATTGTAGTTTCATCTCCACAACAGCTTGTTCGTGTAATTGTAGAAAAAGCTGTAAATATGGCAAATATGATGAATATTCCTATTTTGGGAATTGTAGAAAACATGAGTTATGTAAAATGTCCTGATTGCGGAAAAGAAATCACAGTTTTTGGAAAAAGTAACATAGATAAAATTGCCGAAAGTTTCAAACTTCCAGTTTTGGCTCGCCTTCCTATGGATGAAAACACAAGTCGTGCAGTTGATGCTGGTGATGTGGAAAGCATTGAAATGTCAGAACTTGAAGAAGCAGCAAAAAAAATTGAATCACTTTTAAAAACTTCTTAGTTTTTTTTGTTACGACTTATTGATTTTTCCAGAAATTAAGTTTTTGACAGTTAAACTGTATCAGTAAAATTGTATAAATGGCTCATACTGAACATTTTCATATCAAAAATTACTTAAATGGTTTAATTTTAAGTTAGTTAGTTTTAAACTGAGGTAAAAAATTTGCAGTTTATCATAACTGCAAATACAAGAATGTCAAGGCTTTAAACTCTAGTATCGTCTTCTCAACTGACCTATTATTTGATTATTAGGTTCAATTTCGGATTTCTCTCGTGGCAAGGATAGTAGGGGCACCAAAGGTGGCCACTGGACTGAGCGAAGCGAGGGAAGCGGCTGGAGCGATAGCGGAACCCCGGATAGCCTGTTTTTTGCGAAGCAAAAAGCCACCCTAAAAATGAAAAATTCAAAACTCGACATTTGTCCTAGTAGAAAAATCCTTGAAAATTAAATTGCAAATATTAGAAACAATTACTAAGCAATGTGAAACTAATGGGATTTGAAAGAAAAAGTTTTTTAGGTTATAATCTTTATTATGAAAAAGATTGCTGTAATTACTGGAGCAAGTTCTGGGCTTGGAGCTGAATTCGCACTTCAAATTTCGCATAATTATCAAATTTTTTTTGACGAACTTTGGCTTGTAGCAAGAAGAAAAGAAAATCTTGATAATCTTGCTGGAAAAATTTCTTTTCTTTCTCAAGGAAAAAAAATCAAAACTATTTCTTTAGATTTGAGCGGTAAAAATGGTGTAAACACCTTGAATGATATTTTTATTGCTGAAAAACAAAAACTTGAAGCAGAAAACAAAAAAATGAAAATCAGCATTCTTGTTAATAATGCAGGTTTTGGAACATACGGACCTTTTGAAAAAACTCCTGTAGAGAAAGAAATGCAGATGGTTGATTTAAACTGTACGACTGTTACTGGAATCTGTGGAATTTCTCTTCCCTTTATGAACGAAAATTCCATTATTATAAACACATCTTCCCTCGCTGCATTCATGCCTCTTGGAAATTTTGCAGTTTATGCGGCATCCAAATCGTTTGTACTAAGTTTTTCTATTGCTCTTGCTGCCGAACTTAAAGAAAAAGGAATAAAAGTTTGTGCACTTTGTCCTGGTTCTGTCAGCACAGAATTTGCAAATGTTGCTTCAAATGGAGTCAGAAAAGAGGTAAAGGGAGGAATTGCGCCACAAAAGGTTGTTGAACATTGTTTAAAACAAGCTTTTAAGGGAAAGAAAACAAGTCTTTATCGATTTAAATGGCGTTGTACTGCTTTTTTAAGTCGATTTGTAGGAAGATTTTTTGTAGCAGAGTTTACTTATAAATATCACAAACGACCATACGATTATGGAAATAGATAACTTTAGTTTTGCTTTGCAAACTTCTTTTATGGGAGAAATAAATGATTACAAATAATATTTCAAGTGCGCTTTTTACTGATTTTTATGAACTTACAATGGCTCAGGGTTATTGGAAAGACAATATGAATCAGAAAGTGGTTTTTGATATGTTTTTCAGAAAAAACCCTTTTAATGGTGGTTTTTCAGTTCTGGCTGGAAATGAAACTTTGATGGATTACATTTTGAATTTTCGTTTCAGTGAACAGGATATATCTTACCTTGCTGAACAGAATATTTTTGAACAAGGATTTCTTGACTATCTGAAAGATTTTAAGTTTACTGGTGATTTATACACTATGGATGAAGGAACAGTTGTTTTTCCACAAGAACCTATTGTTCGAATTCACGCAAATCTGATAGAAGCACAAATTCTTGAAGGTTTGATTTTAAATCAGATAAATTTTCAAAGTCTTATTGCAACAAAAACTGCAAGAATCTGGCTTGCAAGCAAAAAAGCTCCTATTATGGAATTTGGTTTACGTCGTGCTCAAGGATATGATGGTGCAATGAGTGCTACAAGAGCGGCATATATTGGTGGTGCTGCAGGAACATCAAATACTCTTGCCGGAAAAATTTTTGGAATTCCTGTAATGGGAACAATGGCTCATTCTTGGATTATGTCTCACAGTTCTGAACTTGAAGCATTCCGAGAATATGCAAAAATTTATCCTGAAAATTCTGTTTTTTTGATTGATACTTATGATACTTTAAAGTCTGGAATTAAAAATGCAATAATTGCAGGCGGTGAACTTGTGGAAAAAGGATATAATTTTGGAGTACGTCTTGATTCTGGTGATATTTCATACCTTACAAGGGAAGTGCGAAAAGAACTGGACAGAGCTGGTTATCCACAGGCAAAAATCAGTGTTTCAAATGAACTGACTGAAGAAATCATTACAACTCTTGTTGCTGGAGGTGCACCAATTAACAGTTGGGGTGTTGGAACACACATGGTAACTGGTGGAAATGAATCTTCTTTTACAGGAGTTTACAAACTGGCAGCTCGTCATGATAAAAAACTTGATAAAATGATGCCTGCAATGAAATTCAGTGACAATCCTGCAAAAACTACTAATCCTGGCATTAAAAATGTTTTCCGTCTTTATGACTCAAATGGAATGGCAAGTGCTGATATTCTTGCCTTGGAAGATGAAAATCTTGAAACAAATAAAGAATATCGTTTTTATCATCCTATGGTTGATTACAGACAATTTACTTGTCAGGCAGCAAAGATTGAACCTTTACTCAAAAAAAGAATTGAAAATGGCGAAAGAATTCAAAACAGAATTGCAGACTGTGAACAGCTTAAAATAAGCCGAAAGAATATGCAGGCACAGCTTGAAGCTTTTGATGAATCTTATAAAAGAATTTTGAATCCTCATATTTATAAAGTTTCATTAACTGAAAAACTTAAAGATTTAAAACGTGAATTTATCGAAAAAAATATTAATTAGATTCAACTTTGCGTATAAAAGTTTGAACTGTTTTGGCTGAAGACGATAGCAGAATGTAGAACTTTCTTACAAAAAATAGATTTCTACAGTAAATATTCTTTTTGAACGTTTTTAAGGGCTTTGAAAATCAATTGTTTTTTATTTTCACTGCCCTCTGTTAATATTTCGAGTTTTTTTCGTGCAGCCTTTCTTGTTGAATTATTTTGAAAATTGCAAGTGCAAGTAAATGAACTATATCCTTTTTTCTGAACATGACTGATTATTCTATTTTCGCTGACGTAACAAAGTGGTCGAATAATGGAAACAGGCCACTTTTCGTATTGCATTTTTGGTATCATTGTAGAAAGATTACCTTTTTCTGTCATATTCATGATAAAAGTTTCAAGAATGTCATCCAGATGATGACCAAGAGCGATTTTATTATAACCATTTTGCAAAGCATAATTCAAAAGTTCAGTTCTACGCTGTGTAGAACACCAGTAACAGTTCATTTTTTGATTTTGTTTCAATCTTTTATGAATATCAACTTTTATAATTTCTAGAGGAATATTCCATTGCGCAAAAAGTTTTTTCAACTCATCTGAAAAATCTGGTGCAAAATCACTTTGAATATGAACAGCCTGAATTTCAAAATGATTTTGGGGACGTTTTATTCTGTTTGCAAAATATTCAATGAGTAAAGTCGAATCTTTTCCACCACTTGCACCTAGCAGAATCTTATCATTTTCTTCTATTAATTGATAATCAAAAATAGCCTTATCAATTAATGAAGAAATTTTTGGTTCTTTTTTCATGATGATTAGTCATTATATTTAAAATCAGAGAAGATTGCAATTCCACCTGTTTGTTTTGTTGAATAATTAAATAAAGCAAAACGCACGCCAACAAAATGATCAAGTGTAAATCGCAATTTTGAAGATTTTCCAAATTCTACAAATTTCTTTTTAGATTTATCATAATAAGAAAAACTTGCAGTTTGATTTTCTTTTGTTAAGTCAAAGTCTATTTTAAATGAGATTTCACTATCCGCAAAATCAACTTGCTCTGTAATGTCTGGAGAATCTTCATCAAAAACACCCATTGCCCATGGAACATAAGAAATTTTATGTTCAGCACGAACGAGTTTTACTTTACCATTTTTTTTGGTTAATGCTATAAAGGAATATTCACCTTCCAATGCACAAAAACCTGCAAAATCACCATCATTGATGCCAGAAACATCAACAGTAACTTCCGCAGAACGTTTTTCGTTAAAAACTCTTTGAGTTAATGTATTAGTAGCTTGAACTACATTTTTTACGATTTTATCTGTTTTGATGGCTAAACATTTTTTTTCATTTATCTGTGTAAAATACCCAAGAGATGGATTGTGAATGTGATTCCACTGCCAATAATACTGAAGTTTTCCATTTTCATCAAGAAAATCACTTCCATAAAGTTTTTTGTAAACATAATCTGGACGATTATCAGGCACTTTTACAGTTTTCAACACATTTCCATTTTGACTTAAAAATTTTGGAAATTCTGATGAAAAATCAACAGGAATCAAAACTGGAATGCGACCAAGAGCACCATGATCTTGAAACAAAATGGAATACCAGCTTCCGTCAACTGCCTGAACAACTCCACCCTGCGCTGCCCCACTATTCCAGTCATCATAATCAGCACAAAGAACCTGACCACCAGTATACGGACCTTCTATTTTATCAGAATAAAAACATGCTTCGGAACGCATTTGATTTTTTTCTTTATGGATGCAAAAAATATAATATTTTCCGTTTATTTTATAAAAATGACTTCCTTCGTAACCTAAATCAACTTTCTCTCTGTCATCCTGAATGATAATTTTATCAATTCCGCCTTTTTTTGGAGCAGAAAAATCATCTTCAAGTTCAGTAAGCCGAAGATCACAATTTCCATGAACTAAAAACACATGACGTTTTCCATTTTCATCATAATCAAAAAGAAGAGACAAATCATGAAAAAATCCTTGAATTTCAGTTTTTTTCCAAGGACCTTCAATGCTTTCTGAACGATAAAGATAAGTTTTATGAGTATCATTAGCTACAAATGCTATATAAAAAGTTCCATTGTCGTAACGAAGCGAAGCAGCCCACATTCCTTTTCCGTAAATTCCGTGATTGTCGGCTAAGGTTTGTTTTTCTGTTTTTTCAAGTTCATCATAAACATAACTGCAAAATTCCCAGTCTTTAAGATTATAGGAACGTAAAATAACACAACCCGGCATAAAATGCATAGTTGTAGAAACCATATAATAAACATCGTCAACACGAATTACATCTAAATCGGGAAAATCAGAACATATAATATTTGCACACGCTTCTTTATAAAACATATTACTCATATTTAAAAAATTAAAAAAATGGGAAAAAAGATAATCATTTTTTTTTGATTTGATTATCTTTTTTCTAGAAAAATTAGTCTTTTTTGGTTGGTTTAACAAGGAAAATGCTCAAACACAACGAAACAACATATAATGCAAGTGTTACATAAAGCACAGTTTGATAACCTGTTGGATTTACAGTCTGCATAACTCCATGATACTCGATTTCTCGCAAAGATTCAGGATGAGCCTTAGCAACAGCGTTTACAATTGCATTTGCCATTTGATTTCCAGTAAGACCTGCAAATGCCCATGCAGAAAGAGTGATTCCATGAATTGCAGAAATTGCACCCATTCCATAATGATCAGAAAGTAAAGTTGGAACGTTAGAGAAACCTCCACCATAACCTGCATTTACTACAAAAATCAAAGCAAGAACAAGAATTACAAGGAAAATGTTACCATTTCCATTTTTAATTCCGCCTGTAACAATAACAAGAGCTGTAAATACAATGGAAAGAATAAAAATCAATTTGTAAATAGTATTGCGGTCTTTCATTTTATCAGCCCAAGCTGAAAATCCAAGACGACCACCTGCATTAAATACAGCAGAAATAGTAGAAATAATTCCAACTGAACCTGCGAGACCAATACATTTAACAATCATCTTTTCCTGTGAAATCAATGCAAGTCCACAAGTAATGTTTAAGTAGAACATAAGCCAAATGCCAATGTAAGAAGTGATAGGTTCTCGTTTCAATGTAGCAAGAATACCTTCATCTTTAGTTTTTGTCTGGGGTTCATGCCAATCAGCTGGTTTTGCCAAAAGAAGATGACCTGCAAACATCATTACAAAATATACAATCGCAAGAATATAGAACATTTTGTAAATCTCACCATTTTGATTATCACCTAAAAGTTTCTGCATGATTGGAGAGGCAATAGCTTTTGCTGCTCCAAATCCAGCGACAGCAAGACCTGTTGCCAGACCTTTTTTATCTTTAAACCAAAGCATAAGAGTCTTTACAGGAGACAAATAACCAGTTCCAAGTCCCACTCCCATGATAAAACCATAACAAACATAAATTCCAACTAAAGCTAAAATACTATGTTGATGATTTCCACCATACCAAATAAAAAAACCAGTTCCAGCCATACCAGCTGCAAAAGTAATAGCAGCAATCAATGAAGACTTGTGAATGTTTTTTTCAACAAGATTACCCAAGAAAGCAGCTGACATTCCCAAAAAGAAAATGGCAAAACTGAAAGCCCATTCAGTTGCACCTTTTGAAAAGCCAATGTAATCAGCAATTTCCTGACTAAAAATTGACCAGCAGTAAACAGTTCCGATACTGCAATGAAGTAAAAGTGCAGGAATTGCACCTCTAATCCATTTGTTTTGAATGTTTTTCATAAAATACCCTTATAAAATAATTTTCGATATTCTGACATTTTATCATTTTTTGTAAACTAAGTATAGTATTAATAGTATTTTTGTTTTTATTAGGTTCAATTTCGAGTTTTTTAATTTTAAACTGTGGCAAGGATTGTAAGGGCTGGCGTAGCCAGTTCCGAAGCGTAGCGAAGGAATGAAGCGATAGCGTAACCCTGAAAAGCCTGTTTTTTGCGAAGCAAAAAGCCACC
>JALFAW010000001.1 GCA_022773305.1 Spirochaetia bacterium | reverse complement strand
AGCACTTATTTTTTCTGTCGGATGAATATCAACTGGAATACCTCTACCATTATCTTCTACACGAACAACATCATCTTTTTCCAAAGCAACAATTATTTTATCACAATGACCTGCCATTGCTTCGTCAATACTATTATCTACGGTTTCATAAACAAGGTGATGAAGACCTCTAGGTCCAGTAGAACCAATATACATACCAGGTCGTTTACGAACAGCTTCAAGTCCTTTTAAAACCTGAATATTACTTGCACTATAATCAGACATTTTTTTTCCTATTTATTTTATAATTTTTATTGATTTAAAATTAAGTCTGCAACGCACACTTTTATTCAAAAAATCTAAACTGAGCTTTATTTGAATTTCAAATAGAATTTAAGATTTAAAAGATATCTACCCCACTAAATAAATATCTATAAAATAAGAATAAAATTGATTATATCTTTTTTAGGATTTAATTTCTAGTGTTTTGAGCTGAAACTAACATATATTAGTTTTAATGATAATCAAAATATATCTTGAAGAAAAACAAAAACTTTAGGATAATAGGAATTATGTCTGAAAATATTTATAAAGAAGCATTTAAATATGCAATGGAAGAACTCCACAAACAATACATATCTCAAGAAAAAGAAAGTGAATTCATTTTTAATTTTAACGTTAATTATGTTGAAGACACAATTGATACGATAACTGTGTCTGTTGCTTCTTTATTTATGAAAACTCAAGTTACGACAAAAGGTTCTTTAAAAATTATTGAAAATAAACTTAAAGAGATAACTGGAATTGATAATTTAAAACTAGAATGCATTATAAAAAATGAAAATCTTTATAAACCTGAAGAATCAGATAATTCTGAAATAGAAAATCAAACTGTTTTGAATAAAAAAAATAATGATGAAGAAAAAAATCCTTTAATAAAAAAAGAATTACCTGAAATCACTATTAAAAATTCTTTTGACAAAGAATATAAAAACGATGAAACTTCATTTTCTTCAAATTCCAAAAAGAAAAAACATCCTCTTTTACAAGAAGAATATACATTTGATACATTTATTCCTGGTGATAATAGCAATTTTGCATACAACGCTTCTATAGCAGTTTCTAAAAATCCAGGAAAACAATATAATCCAATTTTGCTTTATGGTGGTTCTGGTCTTGGAAAAACTCACCTTATGCAGGCAATTGGAAATTATATTTATTATAA
Organism: Spirochaetia bacterium; assembly: GCA_022773305.1. Lineage (GTDB taxonomy): Bacteria > Spirochaetota > Spirochaetia > Treponematales > Treponemataceae > Treponema_D. The sequence goes on along the minus strand of JALFAW010000001.1, from coordinate 14,870 downwards.
TAATGATGAAAAATTGAAAATCTGTTATGTCTCAGCTGAAAGTTTTACAAACGAATTCATTTTATCAACGAAAGAAGGAAACACAAATTCATTTAAAAATAAATACAGAAATCTTGATGTATTACTTCTTGATGATATACACTTTTTACAAAACAAAGATGCTACTCAGGAAGAACTTTTCTACACTTTCAATGCACTTCATGAAAAACATGCACAAATGGTTTTTACATGTGACCGTCCTATCCGTGAAATAAAGAATATGGCTGAAAGATTGATAAGCCGCCTTTCAAACGGTCTTTGCATCGATTTACAACCACCAAATTACGAAACTAGAGTTGCCATTTTACAGAAAAAAATTGAAATCATGGATAAAAGTCTTGATTTTGAGATTATAGAATACATTGCCAAAAATGTTGAAACTAATGTTCGCGAACTAGAAGCTGCTTTAAACAAAGTTTTTGGTTATGCTGATTTAATAGGTCAGAATCCAAGTATTGATATTGCAAAACATCTATTAAAAGATATTTTAAATTCAAATCTAAATGATAATGTTACTTTAGAAACTATCCAAAAAGTTATTGCAGATAATTATAATATTACAGTTGCAAATCTACGTGGAAAAAGTCGTGAAAAAAAATTTGTCATTCCAAGACAGATTGCCATTTATATCAGCCGTGAATTAACTGAAAGTTCTTATTCAGAATTAGGTGAAGAATTTGGTGGAAAAGATCATTCTACAATTATGACTGCTTATAAAAAAATTTCAGAACAAATAAAAATAGACCCTACTTTGGAATCAAAAATTCAACTTTTAATTCGGGAGATAAAAGAATACAAAAAATAAAATTTCGACTTTCCAAAATATAATTTTTTACATTTAAAACTGAAATTTATTTTATATAAAAAAATTGTGGATAATTTTAAAATAATTGATATTAAGTTGTGGAAAAAGTACTAAATTTTAAGTAATATGTGGATAAGTGGATAAATTGTTAAATATGAATATAGATTTATAAACATTTTAAATCTATATTCTATTTATAATTAGATGAGTTATCCACATATCCACAATCCTTATTATTACTATTACTAAATTTATAAAAATTTAATAATAATAAAGTGTGTGGATAATCAGGAGGAATACTAAATGAAATTTACATTTGATAAAGATGCTATGATTCACGAAATAGCAATTGCACAGGAAGTTATTTCAAACAAAAGTCCTATTTCAATTCTTTCAAATATTTTATTAATTGCAGAAAATAATTCTTTAACAATAAAGGCTACTGATTCAACTGTAAAATTTTCTACAGTAATTCCAATTGATATTCAGGAAGAAGGAAGAACCACACTTTATTGTGATAAATTTATGAGCATTCTTTCTTCTATTCCATCAGGAGATGTTGATTTTATTCAGGAAGATATTGGTGTTACTATAAAACCTGTTTCTAAAAAAATCAAATTTCAATTAAAAAGTCAGGCAAGTGATAAATTTCCAGAAATCGGTACTTCAGAGAATGTTCCTTTCTTTGAGGTTCCTTCAAGTGAATTCAAAGAAATGATAAAAGAAACTATTTTTGCAGTTTCAGAAGACAGAAACAGATATTTTATGTCAGGGGTTTATTTTGCAAAAGATGGTGAAAGTCTTACAATGGTTGCAACTGACGGTAGAAGACTTTCCTGTGACAGTAAAAATGATTTTGATGTTCCGGATTTTCAGTCTGCAATAGTTCCTATAAAGATATTAAGCTGTATTTTAAAAAATGCTCCGGATGAAGGAAATCTAAGTGTTGCTGTTATTGATAAATCTATTTTTATTAAATATGGAAATGTTGAATTTTCTTCAGTTTTGATTGATGGTCAATTTCCAAACTATAAAAAAGTAATTCCAGAAAATTTACAGTATTCATTCTCTGTAAATAAAGATGATTTGGATTCAGCTTTGAAAAGAAACTTTATCATGGTCGATAAAAAGACAGGAAGACTTATGTTTAATATTTCGTCTGGTATATTAAAAATTGTTTCACCTGAAACTGATATTGGTACTGTTGATGAAGAAATTCCTTGTGTTTATGACGGACCTGATGCTTCAATGAATTTAAATATAAATTCAATAACTGAGCCTCTTCGAGTGATTGATTCAGAAAATGTTTTATTTAATTTTAATATCAATGAATCGAAAGGTAGCAATGAAGTAAATATTACAAAAGCAATTATCATCAAATCTGATAAAGATTGTGATTATATTCATGTAGTAATGCCTTTGACATTCTAGGAAAAATGCCGTTTTTATATCAAACATTTTACAATTTTCGCAATTTAAAAAACGATACCATTGACCTTTCTCCAAAAGAAATTTTTTTTGTTGGAGAAAATGGTCAGGGAAAAAGTAATATTTTGGAATCACTTTATTATGCTTCATATGGAATTTCTTTTAGAACACATGTTGATTCTCAGATTGTAAAAAAAGGCGAAAAAAATTTTAGTATAAATTCTGTTTATAATGACAATGATGGCGTTCAAAAGATTTCAATTATTTTTGAAAACAATAAAAAAAGAATTGAAAAAAATGGGAAAAAAATTCAAGACAGAAAAGAACTGATTAATACAATTCCATGTATTTTATTTTGTCATGATGATATGAGGTTTGCAACTGGTGAACCCGAATGCCGAAGATTTTTTATTGACCAATCATTGACTTTGTATGATTCAAGTTACATCGATGATTTGAGAAACTATAAAAAAATTTTGAAAAGTAGAAATCAAATATTAAAAAATCATGAATATCAAATGCTTGAAGTTTTTGATTCTCAGCTTGCACAATTTGGTCTTATAATTCAACAGAAAAGGAAAAAAACAATTTTTGAGTTTAACGAAATTTTTGGAAGAGTTTTTGAACAGATTACTGGAATAAATGGAGTTACCATTTCTTATCATCCTTCATGGAAAAATGATGACGGAAATATTGATTTTGATTATATTTTAAAATACTTAAAACAGAATTCCCAAAAAGACCAGACTTTTGAAACAACTTTGTCTGGGCCTCATCGTGATAGAATTGATTTTGTGTTAAATCATCATCTTTTTGTTCCAACAGCTTCGACAGGACAGTGCAGATTAATTTCACTTTTACTACGAGTGGCACAGGCAATTTTTTATTCACGGGCAGTTGGAAAAAATCCTGTTCTTTTGATGGATGATGTTTTACTGGAACTTGATCCTAATAAACGTGCAAAAATAACTGCAATGCTTCCAGAATATGAACAGCTTTTTTGTACTTTTTTGCCTGGTGAACCTTACGAAAGATACAAAAAAGATGGAACAAAGATTTACAAAATATCAGAGGGAGGATGGTATGAATGAAAATAGAATCTTAAGTGCTTCTGATTTTATGTCAAGATTTACAAATATTGATTTTTCCAAAAGTGACAGATTGACAAATGTCTGGAAAAAAGTTGTTTCAAAAATTAGCGTAACAAAATTTGAAAGTGAAAATAGTGAAAAGAGAATGTCGATTGGAGAAAGATTAGCAGGAAATACAAGAGTGGTAGATTTAAAAAATGGAATTCTTTTGATTGAAACAGACCATTCAGGATGGATTCAATATTTGCGCACTTATCAAAAATTTATTTTAAATGGACTTAAAAAAGAACTTCCTGATTTGAATATTTCTTCACTTGCATTTAGGCAAGCTGGCTCAAATGTTAATCTTTATAATACTTATGTAGAGCAAATGAAAAATGAAAGCAAGCAATTTTATGAAAAAGTTGAAATTCAGGAAAGAAAAAGTGCAGAAGAAAATGTTAATAAAGCTGAAAAAAATGACGAAAATGAAAATGAATGCACTTTACCGCCAGAAATGCTGGCAAAATTCGATAGTATTAGAAATAGTGTGTTGACCAATTCAAAATTTAAATGATATATTTTATTACTATTCATTTTTAGTTATAGTGAAAAAAATTTTTTTTAATATATAAAGGAGTACGTTCCATGAAAAGAACATATCAACCAAGCAAAGTAAAACGCAATAGAAAATTTGGATTCAGAGCAAGAATGGCTACAAAAGGTGGTCGTAAAGTTTTGGCTAGAAGAAGAGCAAAGGGACGCGCTAAGCTTTCAGTTGCAGACGAAAAGAAAAAATACTAATTATTAGGGATGGAAACAGACTTAATGAAAACGGGATTTTTTAAACGCGATGAACGTATAAAAAATCCCGCTGATTTTAAAAAACTGTTTAAAAGTGGAAAAAAGATAAGTATTCCGGGTGCAAAATTATTTTATCTTGAAAATAATCTTGGAATGAACAGAGTTGGTTTTCCTTTAATTCGTGGATACGGTAACGCAGTTGAAAGGAACTTATCAAAAAGGTACAGCCGTGAAGTCTATCGTTTAATAAAATCACATTTGAACACAGGATATGATATGCTTTTTCTTATTTATCCTGGAAATGACTCGTTCAGCTCGCGATGTGATCAAATTCGTTTATTGTGTCAAAAAGCAGATTTATTCAAGGAATAAGGTTTTAATTCAGATGATTTTTTTCAAGCGATTGAAAGATTTTTTATCACTTTTTCTTTGTTCATTGATTAAGTTTTATCAGAAATATATTTCTCCTTTGCATCGACCTTGTTGCAGGTTTTCACCGACTTGTTCCGCTTATGCATTAGAAGCAATAAAAAAATATGGTCCTTTTAAAGGAACTTTTTTGGCAGTTAGACGCATTTTAAAATGTAATCCTTTTAATGAATGCGGTTATGATCCAGTTCCTTAAAAATTACATTCAAAACAAATATTTTGAAAGCTGACAGAATAATTGCTAACAGATTTATTTAAAAAATCAGCAAAAAAAATGTTGTGTTTTCATTTTTGCCGCATTCGCGGAGTTATATGGGAGACTCAATTGGATAAAAATTTAATTTGGGCTATAGTTCTTTCTACAGTTGTTGTTATTGCATCATATTTGTTTATTCCAATGTTTATGGGAAAAAACAATGTTTCTGAAGTTCCTGAAACTGTTTCGGAACAACCAGAAGAACTTGATTTAGAAAAAACAGAATTTGAAAGCGAAAATAATACTTTTGAAATTGCAGAATCTGTAGAAAATGAAGATGAACAGTCATCTGTAACTTTGAATGAAGAAACATTTACAATTGTTACAGATAAAGTTGAAGTTGTTTTAACAAATAAGGGTGGAGATATCATAAGTTATAAGCTTAAAGATCACCTTGATATGGATACAAATGAAGGTGTTCAACTTTCTGATAATGTATCTGAAATAAACAGAACATGTGCATTATCTTTTGGACCTGCAGGAAGTTCAATTGTAAATGAAGTTTTTGAAACTGAAAAAATTGATGATTACACATATTTTTTCAAAAAGAATCTTACCGTAAATGGTCAAAAAATTTCACTTGGAAAAAAATACTCTTTTAAACCTGGTGAATATGTTTTCAAGTTAGATATTATGATTCATACATTTGATAAAAATGGTTTGAATATAGATGATGCTTCTTATACTTTGAGAACTTCGCCTCAGATTGGTCCTCATTACAATCCAAAACAAAATAAATACGAATATCGTCAGTTTGTTACATACAACGGAAGCAAGTATAAAAAAATAAATTTGGGAAATGAGCAGTTTAAAAAGAATGACAAAGACAGTATCTGGACTGGAATTGCAGGAAAATACTTTATAGAACTTGTTGTTCCTTCTTCACCAGAGAATATAAATGCAACTTATTATTCAACAAAAATTGAAGTAAATGATTATGCAAATGCTCAAGGTTTAGTTGAAAGAAAAGCTTTTAGCGAAAATGATATTTCAGATACTTATTACATGTATTTTGGTCCTCGTGATGATAAAGAATTGAAACGCTATAATGTTTCAGAAAACAATGCATGGGGACTTGGTGGAAAAAAACTTTCAGAAGCTTTGCAGACAAGCGGATGGCTTAACTGGCTTGAAAAAATATTAAAGTTTGTAATGGAAATTCTGTATAAAATTATTCCAAACTGGGGTGCCACAATTATTGTGATGACACTTCTTTTGAAAATTATACTCTTCCCTCTTTCAAAAAAACAATCTCTTGGAACTTTGAAAATGCAGCAGGTTCAACCTAGAATGGCTGCTATTCAGGCAAAATATAAAGATGATCCAAAACGACTTCAACTTGAAACTCAAAAACTTTATCAGGAAACTGGTTATAATCCAATGAGCGGTTGTTTGCCGATGATATTCCAGTTCCTTGTAATTTTTGCAATGTATAATCTTTTTAATAACTATTTTGAATTCCGTGGAGCTATGTTTATTCCTGGCTGGATTCCAGATTTGTCATCAGGAGATAGCATTGTTACTTTGAATTTCAACATTCCTTTACTTGGAAATCAAATTCGCCTGTTACCTGTTATTTACGTTGGAACGCAACTTCTTTCTGGTAAAATAACACAGTATGGTCAACCTTCTGGCGGACAAAATGCAGGTTCTATGAAATTTATGATGTACGGTATGCCTTTGATTTTCTTCTTTATGTTCTACAATGCACCAGCTGGACTTTTGCTTTATTGGCTCACAAGCAATGTTTTGCAGATTGGTCAACAATTAATTATTAATAGAATAATGAAAGAAAAACGTGAAGAAATGAATGGAAATCAGAATAATAAAAAATTGCCGCCAAAAGCAAAAGCTAAGCAAAAAAAATAAATAACGAGGTAAATATAAATGAAATACGAATTCGAAGGTAAAAATGAAAAAGAAGCAATTGAAATTGCTGCAAGTGAACTTGGACTTGAAAGAGACCAGTTTGATGTAGAAATTTTAGAATCTCAAAAAAATTCACTTTTTAAAAAAGGATATGTGAAAATTAGAGTTCATGTTCTTGAGGAAAATAAAAGTTCAGAAAAAGATAATAATGAAAAAGAAAATTTTTCAAAGATATATGATAATCCTCTTCCACAAGGTGAATTTGAACAGAAAATTATAGAATTTATTCAGAATATAATTGAAAAAATGGGATATGATGTAAAAGTAAGTATTTCATTTAGAGAAGATAAAAAGTTAAACATCAAACTTGAATCTTCATATTCTTCAATTTTGATTGGAAGAAAAGGAAAAAATCTTGATGCTTTGCAGCTTTTGGCAAATATTTATGCTGGAAGACTTGGTCACGAAGAAATCAGGATTATTTTGGATACAGAAAATTATAGAATCAGACGTGAAGAAACTTTGGTAAGACTTGCCTACACTACTGCTGATAAAGTTCGTTCTTCAAAAAAATCAATTTTGCTTGAACCAATGAACCCTTTTGAAAGAAGACTTATTCACACAACACTTAATGATATTCCTGATGTTGAAACAAAAAGTGAAGGTGAAGGAGTTTACAAACAAGTTCGAGTTATTTATAAAGGAATCCGCTAATGAAAAATAATAAAAGAATCTTTGTTTTTTTGGCATTTTTGGGAATTTGTTTTTATCTATTTGCTGAAAATCCAAAAATAAAAGAACTTGTAGATGAAAAGTATTATGAAAAACTTGTAAAAGATGGTTCAATTACAATCTATCGAGATGATGGCTCGTCTGAATATCTTTTACTTCCTAAGTCAGAATATTCTGAACAGATAAACAAATGTAAAATTCAAAAAGATAAAAAAAATTTTCCTTTTGTTTATGAAGGTTTGTACATATTGAATAAAAAGGATTTGATAAAATCCAGCAATTCATCAGCTGAAAATCTGGATATTACAGATGTTTCTAGAATTTGTCGTTCCGTTTCGAAAATGCAGGGAATGAAGTATTATTCAACTTCAAAGAAAAAAGAAATGGTATTGTATGAAAAAGCTTATATGATTGCAGATGAAAATAGCAAAGAACCAATTCCTGATAAAAATACTGGAAATGCAGACGGTCAAGTTTCTTATTCATATCAGGATGATAATAGTTTTGGACCAAACAGATATAAACTCTGCTATTTTCAAAATGAAAATCAGCTTTTAGCACAGTTTAATCTTGTTGATGTTATGGGATTAGGACCTTTCAAAGCAATTTATCCGGGAAAATTTATCAATAATATTCTGGTAATTGATTGTGGCGAAGACTTTTTGCTTTATTTATGTACAGATTTAGATAGTGTAAAATTTCCAGGTATTAAAGGTCAGATTGTAGATTCAATGACATCTCGTATGGATGCAATCTATAAATGGTTTATTACTCAGTTTTAATAAAAAAAGGATAGATGATTTATGAAAGTGATAAAAAAAATATTAATGGGATTAATGCTGATTTGTACTGTGCTTTCCAGTGCAGCTTGTGAAGCAAAATCGAATTCCAAGGGGAAAAAAATGGAAATTTTGAATGGAAAAGACGGACTTTATGCTGTTTTAGAAACAGAAAAAGGCACAATTGTTTTAAATTTATTTTATAAAGAAACACCTATGACAGTTACAAACTTTGTAGGTCTTGCAGAAGGTACTTTAGATGCTGCTAAAGGAAAACCTTTTTATGATGGATTGAAATTTCACCGTGTTATTTCAAATTTTATGATTCAAGGTGGAGATCCAAAAGGAAATGGAACAGGTGGTCCTGGTTATAAATTTCCTGATGAATTTGTTGACGGTTTGATTTTTGATAAACCAGGAAAACTTGCAATGGCAAATTCTGGTTCAAATACAAACGGCAGTCAGTTTTTTATCACACACGTTCCTACAGACTGGCTGAATTACAAGCATACAATTTTTGGCGAAGTAGTAACAGGACAGGAAGTTGTTGATTCAGTAGAACAAAATGATACAATCAAATCTATTACTATTGTAAGACAAGGTGAAGAAGCAAAAAATTTTAGTGCTACTCAAAAAGATTTTGATAGTTTAATTGCAGCACAAAAAAAATTGAACGAAGAAAGAGAAGCCAAAAAAATGGCAGCTGTAATTGAAGGTTGTGAAAAAACAGAAAACGGAATTTATTTTAAAATCGAAAAGAAAGGTAATGGAAAAAAAGTTGGAAGCGGAAAAAAAGTTTCAGTTGAATATAAAGGATATTTAGTAGACGGAACTTTGTTTGATGCTTCAAAAGATTTCCATCCTCAGGGTCACGAACCTTTGGAATTTACAACAGGTGCTGGACAGATGATTAAAGGTTTTGATCAGATGGTACAGGAAATGGAATACGAAGAAACACGTCACATGGTTCTTCCTCCAGAACTTGCATACGGAAGTCAAGGATATCCAGGAGTAATTCCAGGAAACGCCTACATTTGTTTCGATGTAAAAGTTGTAAAATAAAAAAAGAATTTAAACATCTGCTGGCATTTGAAAAATAAGTAATTAAAGCTGGCAGATGCAAAATTTTTTTGGAGAAATCTATGAAAACGGCTGTCATATATGAATCTGGAACAGGATTTACAAATCAATATGCGCAATGGATAAGTGAAGAACTAAATTGTGACTGCGTAAATCGAAAAAAAATCTCAAAAAAAGAAATGTTGAACTATGACAAAATCATTTATGGCGGCTGGATTTTTGGCGGACAGATTATGGGCTTAAAAGAAATAAGAGAAGTTACCAGCCCATTTGCTGTATTTGCAGTTGGATGTTCTCCTTCTAATTTTGAAGAAGTAGTCAATCAAATAAAAATAATGAATTCAGTTGGTTTAGAAAATCAAACCCCATTTTTTTATTTTGAAGGTGGACTTCATTTCAAACAACTTGGTTTTTTCAAAAAATTTATACTCAAGGCAATCAAAAAAGTAGTAAATCAAAAAATAGAAAAAACACGACAAGAAGAATTTATGGCAAAAAATCTTGCAACAGATTTTGACAATTCAGATAGAACTCAAATCAAAGATTTAGTTGATTTTTGTAAAAATAATTTGGAATAACCTTTTATTCACCATGAACTTCGTCAAGTAAGGCTTCGTACAAAACCATAAAATCTCTGTTAGATTTTCTAAGTGACAAAGCAATGCGTTTTGCAATTTTATAAATAACACGATAACCCAAAAGTGGAATTCTGTCACACAAAGATTTAAAACTTTCCCCGTCAATACACAAAGTTTTACAATTTTCAACAGCAATTACCGAAGCAGAACGTTTATCCTTATCAATAAGAGCAACTTCTCCAAAAAAAACATTCTGAGCAGCATTTAAATTCACTACAGCAAACTGTTCATTACTAGGAGTATTCCGTCGAACCTGTACACTCCCCTCGTACAAAATATAAAGAACATCCCCAATATCACCTTCTTGAATAATAATATCGCCGGTAGCAAAGTTTTTAGTTTCCAAAATTTGACAGATTTCACTCAAAATTTCAAAATCATCAGAATTATTTATGTTAAAATCGGAAAATAATTCAACTTGTGACAGTTTTTCAATAATTTCGTTACTAACCTGCATTTTTCCCCTCGTAAATAATTTTTTGGGCGTTCCGGCTAAAGCCGTCGGCGCTTTCGTGGCTCGGTAACCCTCGGCGTCCTCGCTCGCTTTGCTTCGCTGTGGTCGCTGCCTTCGGCACCAACTACAGTGCCTAACGCGTTTACCAATACTAAAATGAATTTCCATGAATAAAAATTGCTTTTGCATTTTTTGGAATAATATAATCATCTTTTGGAGCGAAGACAGGTAGATTGCTTTTTAAAGATTTTACTTTTTTTAGATTATTTACTACTTCTTCTACGTTAGGATTTTTTTGAGCTTCTGCTAGAGCTTCCTTTCTGCGAGAATAAAAATTTCCAGTATTCTCCAGAAGTCCAATCAAAATGTCACTTGTGTTCAAGGAAAGCCTGTATTCTCCATAATTGTTTCCCACAAATTTTGATGGAATATCGCAAATCAAAATTCCGCTATCGTTTTCTTCGGAAATCAATTCTCGCAAAATGTGACTCATTCCCTTCCCGCTTGAAGCTTGAATCAAGAGATTCTGACCATAATCAGCAGAAAGAATGATTTCATCACAATGAGCCAAAGAAAGATGTTTTTCAAATTTCGAATCAATTATTTCAGCAACACAATAAATTTTTGGATTCAGATTTTTTATCGTTATTACAGCAAGAACAGTTCTAGAATCAGTTTCCAGGTTTGAAAAGTTTTCAGAATTATCAGCGAGAACAAGTGCACGTTCAGCTGTTTTTATCTGAGATTTTAAAAGTGTGTCTTCATCTGTAAAATCGCCGTGAATATAATTAATGTTTTTAAATCTAGAATCAGCTTTGATTTTTTCCATCTCATTCTGTGATGAATTATTAAGCAGAATGATTTTTTCAGGTGGAATTTCCGGATTTGCAAGTAAAATTCCTTCAAGAATGCGTTCAAAATTAGGTTTCCATCCGCAGATTAAGAAATGATTTTTAATTTTATTCATTTTTAAAAGACCTCTATCTTTTTTTTGCTGTCTGTCAAACAAAAAAGAAGCAAATTTTCCAGAAAGTGCACCAAAAAGTGCAACTCCTGCAAGAAGTAAAATCATTGCGGAAGTTCTTCCCAGAATTGAGCGGGGTGTTATATCACCATAACCTACAGTTGTGATTGTAACTAAAGTATACCATATAGCATCGAAAAGTGTGTTTATGGCTGAGTTAGTTTTTTGTTCAGATAAAAATATTATTAACATCAAAGCTGTAAAAACAAGAACTGTGATTAGAGATGCAATTACAAGTTTTGATGTCAATAATTCAAAAAGACGAGAAAAGAAATTATTTTTCTTTTTATTATTTTTCTCTCCCATTTTTTAATTAAAACAAGAGATTTTGATTATTCGACAACTTCAAAATCGTCTTTTGTTGCACCACAAACAGGGCAAACCCAGTCTTCTGGAAGCTGATCAAATGGAGTTGATTCCAGACTATCGTCATAAACATAACCGCAAAGTTTACAAACATGTTTCATATTTATTTCTCCTATAAGAATAAGTTTTCTACGCGAACTTTAAATAAGATAAAAGTTGTGCTATTTTAGGCAGAATTTTTATTTAATCTGCCTATAAAAAAAATTATCTTCCCCAAGTGAGAATTAAATCGTAATTGTCTTCACGAACTTCAAAATATGCATTTGCTTCGTTACAAACTGTACAGAAATCAGGAGCTTTTGGTCCAACTGCAATGTGTCCGCATTTTAGACATTCCCAAACTTTGATTTCGCTTTTTTTCAACTGAGCAGAAGAATCTTCGTCTTTTAAAAGTGAACGATAGCGTTCTTCGTGGCGTTTTTCAATTTCTGCAATGGCTCTGAATTTTGCTGCCAGTTCAGTAAATCCTTCTTTTTCAGCAGTTTTAGCAAAACCATCATACATATCAGTCCATTCATAGTTTTCGCCATCAGCTGCAGCATTCAAATTTGAAGTTGTATCGCCTATTCCACCGAGTTCTTCAAACCACATTTTTGCGTGCTGTTCTTCGTTGTTTGCAGTTTTTGCAAAAATGTCTGCAATTTTATCTAAGCCTTCTTGTTTTGCTACAGCTGAAAAATAAGTATACTTGTTTCTAGCCTGTGATTCACCTGCAAAAGCTGTCTGCAAGTTTTTTTCAGTCTGTGTACCTGCGTATTTATTCATTTTGTTTCCTCCAAAAGTTTATATTTAATTAAAATTTTCTACACCATCTAAGTCTAAAGTTGCAAACAAATCATCAATAGTTTCACGTCTGCGAATTTGTTTAAAACTTCCATCTTGACGCATCAGAATTTCACCGCATCTTAATTTTCCGTTATAATTAAAGCCCATTGCACGTCCGTGAGCGCCTGCATCATGGATTATTATGTGATCACCCATTTCGATTTTTGGAAGAGAACGTTGGACTGCAAATTTATCACAGTTTTCACAAAGCGAACCGACTACATCATAAACTTGAGTTTTAGGTTCATTTTCCTTTCCGCTTACTGTTATTTCATGATAGGCACCATACATTCCAGGTCGCATCAAATCAGCCATGCAGGAATCTACAGCGATATATTCTCTGTAAATATGTTTTTCATGAATTGCAGTGGTGATAAGCCATCCATAAGGTCCTGTGATAGGTCTTCCACATTCCCAATAAATTTCCATAGGGTCAAGATTTGCTGGGATGAGAATTTTGTCATACTCATTTTTTATGCCTTTTGCAACATAATCATAATCTACGGCTTTTTGTTCTGGATGATAAGGTATGCCAATACCGCCGCCTAAATCAACAAATTCAATGCGTACACCAGTTTTTTCTTTGATTTCTGCACACAGTTCAAATAAAAGTTTTGCAGTATCAATAAAAAAGTCAGGATTCAATTCATTTGAAGCAACCATTGTGTGCAAACCAAAATGTTTTACGCCTTCTTCTTTACAGATTTTATAAGCCTGAATAATCTGTTCCCGAGTAAGTCCATATTTTGCCTCTTCTGGTTTTCCAATTATAGAATTGCAGCCTTGTTTATCATTTCCAGGATTGTAACGGAAACAGATTGTATCTGGAAGTTTACCAATTGCATTTTTCAAATATTCTATATGTGTAAAATCATCAAGATTTATGATATTCCCATTTTCGTATGCATATTTGTATTCTTCTGCCGGAGTTTCATTAGATGTAAAAATAACTTTTTTTCCGAGTATTCCTGATTTTTTGGAAAGAATCAATTCAGGTAAAGATGAACAGTCGGCACCGCATCCTTCTTGGGCAAGAATTTTTAAAATGTAAGGATTTGGACAAGCTTTGACAGCAAAATGTTCGCGAAAAACAGGAAAAATGCTAAATGCTTTTGTAAATTTCTGCATATTTTCACGTATTGCCTTTTCATCATATAGATAAAAAGGTGTTGGAAATTTGCTGATTAAATCATCTAATTGTGCTTTTGATAAAGGGAAACTTGAACTCATAGAAATACCTCTTTTTTATTATACCGTAATTATATTGTTTAAATCAAATAGGAAACTAAGTTTTTGTACTAAATGAAATACTAATCAGAATACTTTGTGGAATCAGAAAAAAAATTTGAAAATAAGGAAAAGATATTAGTGAAAAAAATTAAATTTAGTTATATCATATATATTTATATTAAGAAAATTTTGGAGGATTTATAAATGCGTATTAAATCTGTTTTTTCGCATAGTTTTGAAAAATATGGAAAAGTTCTTTCTGGTTATGATGTTTCTGATTTGTTAAAAAAACTTGACGAAACAACAAAAAAACCTGAAAATGCTGTTATTTATGAACCAACTGACGCAGGTTTGGAAAGTTTGCCAATTTTTAAGGAACTTTCTGTGAATGCTTATGGCGGAATGCCTATTCAGATTGGATATTGTAATGGAAATAACACAAAACTGAATTGTCTTGAATATCATCGTGGTTCAGAATTGAATATTCCATCGAATGATATTGTACTTTTGCTCGCTCCTTTGCAGGCTGTAAAAAATGGAAAATTGAATACTTCAGCTGTTGAAGCTTTCTTTGTTCCAAAAGGAACTATTGTTCAGGTTTACGAAACAACTTTGCATTATGCTCCATGTAATGCAGTAAATTTTGGACAGGTAAGCAAAGAAGGATTTAGAGTAATAATTGTACTTCCAAAAGATACAAATACTGCAAAACCAGAAATCGAAGAAAAAAATCTGGAAGATAAATTGCTTTGGGCAAAAAATAAATGGCTTATTGCTCATCCTGATTCTAATGAAGCAAAAAATGGCGCTTTTGTAGGACTTTCAGGAGTTAATATCGATTTGGCTTAGATTACAGTTAATAAAAAATTGGTTTAATTGTAAAAAAGTCAAATTAATTTATTTAGGTTCAATTTCGAGTTTTTTAATTTTAAACAGTGGCAAGGATTGTAAGGGCTGGCGTAGCCAGTTCCGAAGCGTAGCGAAGGAATGAAGCGATAGCGGAACCCTGAAAAGCCTGTTTTTTGCGAAGCAAAAAGCCACC
>JALFAW010000210.1 GCA_022773305.1 Spirochaetia bacterium | reverse complement strand
AAAGGGCTTGTGAATATTCAATATTTGATTTATAAGGATGAACTTTACATTATCGAGGCAAATCCACGTTCTAGCAGGACTGTCCCTTATATCAGCAAAGTGACTGGTATTCCGATGGTTGAACTTGCTACGCGTGCTATGATGGGTGAAAAAATCAAGGATATGGGATTTGGAACTGGTCTTTACAGGGCGCCTTCGTATTTTGCCGTGAAAGTTCCTGTTTTTAGTTTTGAAAAGCTTATGGATGTGGATACTGCTTTGGGACCTGAAATGAAGTCGACTGGAGAAGTTTTGGGAATTGCTACTACACGAGAAGAGGCTTTGTTTAAAGGTATGAGCGGTGCTGGCATCAAGATGATTAGACCGAAAAAAAACGAGGAGCATTGTGATGCAAGTGAAGCTGGGGTTAATGTTCCAGATGGCGTTTTGTTCAGCGTGAAGGCTATGGATTTGCCTGAGCTCCCTGCCCTTGCTAAGAAATTCTATGATTTGGGATTTTGTCTTTACGGTACGGACGGTAACGCAAGAACAATCAGCAATTCTGGGTTGCCTGTAATCCGCGTTAATAAAGTTCACGAAAATCACGAGGACAATATTATTTCGCTGCTTGATACTGGTAAGATTGCGTATGTGATTTCGACTTCGGCTAAAGGGCGCAATCCGGATGCGGAAAGTGTAAAATTCCGTCGTCATGCTGTTGAAAAAGATATTGAATGTTTGACTGCGCTTGATACGGCGAATGCTTTGGCTGACTGTTTGAAAACTAATTGGTCTCTTGAAAATTTGAGTCTTGTTGATATTAAAACGCTTTAAAATTTGAAATTGGGAATTTTGCGCCTCCTGCGCAATCGCTAACGCGAAGTTTTTATGTGAGTTTTTATGGGAGAAATGATTATGTCTAAATTTATTTTTGTTACTGGTGGTGTTATCAGCGGACTTGGAAAAGGAATCACCGCTGCTAGTTTGGGGAGACTTTTAAAATGTCGAGGTCTAAAAGTTGCTTCGCAAAAACTTGATCCGTATATGAATGTTGATCCTGGAACGATGAGTCCTTATCAGCATGGTGAAGTTTTTGTTACTGATGATGGTGCAGAAACTGATTTGGATTTGGGTCATTATGAAAGATTTATTGATGAGGATTTAAATAAATATTCAAACATGACTTCAGGTCGCGTTTACTGGGAAGTTTTGAATAAAGAGAGAAAAGGCGAATATCTTGGTCAGACTGTTCAGATTATTCCGCATGTAACTAACGAAATAAAAGAATTTATTTTGAAGAATGCTGATTTTACTGGGGCGGATGTGAGCATTGTGGAAATTGGTGGAACTACGGGTGATATTGAAAGTCAGCCTTTTCTGGAAGCTATTCGTCAGCTTGCTCTTGAAATTGGCAGAAGAAATTGTCTTTTTATTCATGTTTGTCTTGTGCCTTACATAAGTGGTTCTGATGAATTCAAGTCTAAACCTACGCAGCATTCTGTTAAAGAACTTATGGGTGTTGGTATTCATCCTGATATTATTGTTACCCGATGTGAACAAAATATTCCTGACGACATCCGAAAAAAGATTTCACTTTTTTGCAATGTTTCAGAAGATTGTGTTATTAACAACACTACTATGCCGTCTTTATATGAAGTTCCGCTTATGCTGCACGAACAGAATATGGATGATGTTGTTTGTCGTGATTTGGGATTGGAATGTGAAAAACCTGATTTGTCCGAATGGATTAAGATGGTTGATAACATTCACAACCGCACTGGTGAAATTCAAATTGCTCTTGTGGGAAAATATGTAAAACTTCATGATTCGTATTTGAGTATTGTGGAAGCTTTGAATCATGCCAGTTTTGAAGTGGGATGTAAATTAAAAATCAAATGGGTGGATAGTGACAGCATTACAGATGAAACTGCCAGCGGAATTTTTAATGACTGCAGCGGAATAATATTACCAGGCGGATTTGGGAATCGTGGAATTGAAGGAATGATTAACGCTGCTCGATTTGCCAGAACTCATAAAATGCCTTACTTTGGGATTTGTCTTGGAATGCAGATTGCCGTGATTGAGTTTGCCCGCGATGTTTTGAATTTTGAGGATGCAAATTCAACTGAGTTTAACGAACAATGTAATTATCCTGTTATCGATTTGATGAAAGATCAGGAAGGTGTGATTTTGGGCGGAACTATGAGGCTTGGAAAGTACCCTTGTAAGATTAAAGAAGGGACAGTCCTTCATAATGCTTACAAAACTGATTTGATTTACGAACGCCACCGTCATCGCTATGAATTTAATAATAAATATAAGATGCAGATGGAACAGGCTGGGCTTGTAATTGGAGGTATGTCCCCAGATGAAAAAATTATCGAAACGGTTGAATTGAAACAAAGCGAGCATCCATTTTTTGTTGGCGTGCAGTTTCACCCGGAGTTCAAAAGCCGTCCGAACAATGCAGGAAGACTTTTTGTAGAATTTGTGAAAGCCTGCAAAAAAGATGATTGATGGGGAACGTATAAAACAGGGACAGACCTTGTTTTGATTTAATTGGGGTACGACCTTGAAAAAACAGGGACAGACCTTGTTTTATAAATCGAGGTCTGTCCCTGGCTCGTGCCGAAAACTTACATACCAACGGACGATTTGTTCGCACGAGCCGCGAGTTTTCTAAACGCTGTGCCAAAAACTCAGGAAACGTTATGTTAAAAATCAAGGTCTGTCCCTGTTTTATATTGTAAGCTCGAATACCAATGGGAGTTTTGTTCGAAAGAGCAGCAAGGTTTCTAAACGCTGTGCCAAAAACTCGTAAAAAAAAATATTTTGCACCTGTACTCCCAGTTATGTACATTAATAATTCAAAAACTAAAGACTAAACTCTTAAAATTTGATATAATTAATTCAGTTTTGCGGAGGAAAATATGTACACAGAAAATGAAGTTCTAGATTTCATTGAGGAAGAAGATGTAAAATTTATTCGTCTTGCTTTTTTTGATATTTCGGGAAAACAAAAAAATATTTCGATTATGCCTTCTGAACTTCCACGAGCTTTCAAAGAAGGAATTTCTTTTGATGCTTCCGCAATTTTAGGATTTGAATCTCCTGATAAATCTGATTTATTTTTGCAGCCAGATCCTTCTACTCTCGCAATTTTACCATGGCGTCCAACTTCTGGAAAAGTTGTGCGAATGTTCTGCAATATCAAAAATCCAGATGGTTCTCCTTACAAAAAAGACTACCGCAATCTTTTGAAAAATGCTATAAAAAAGGCAAAAGATGAGTTTGGAATTGAAATCTACATAGGTGCTGAAGTTGAATTTTATCTTTTCAAATTAAACGAAAAAGGTGAACCTACGAAAGAACCTTTTGATCAGGCTGGTTATATGGATATAGCTCCTGATGATAAAGGTGAGAATATCCGCCGCGAGATTTGTTTTACTTTGGAACAGATGGGGATTATTCCAGAGGCTAGTCATCACGAAGAAGGTCCAGGTCAAAACGAAATTGACTTCCACTACTCTGATGCTCTTACTGCAGCTGACAATACAGCTACATTTAAATGGATTGTTCGCACAAAGGCTGCTTCAAACGGACTTTTTGCAGATTTTTCACCAAAACCACTTGCTGATAAACCAGGTAGTGGTATGCACATCAATATTTCATACAAAAGTTTAAGAACAGAGGATAAAGTTGACTATCTGCCGTATATGCTTGGCGGGATTTTAAATCATATCGAAGAAATGACTTATTATTTGAATCCTTCGGAAGAATCTTATGACAGACTTGGTGAATTCAAAGCACCTAAATATATCTGCTGGGGAAAAGAAAATCGTTCAGCTTTAGTACGCGTTCCTTCCAGCAAACATGATGTTCGTTTTGAAATCCGTTCTTCTGATCCATCCTGCAATCCTTACCTTGCATTTTCGCTTGTAATTTTTGCTGCCCTTGATGGAATAAAAAATAAGATTACTCCTCCAAATCCTGTTGGCGATAATCTTTTTAATGAGAATTTTTCAAATGGATTAAAACTTTTGCCTGATACTATTGATTCTGCAAGAACATTTGCAGCAAACAGCAGTTTTATCAAAAATATTTTATCTCAAGGCTATTAAAATAGGATAAACACAAATGACAGCTGACGTTCACAGTGTTCTTCTTGTTTCAAAAGACAGTAAAATTATCTCTTCCATTACAACTATGCTCATGGCTCCGATTTTTGAAGTGTCTGTTGCTAATGATTTTAATGAAGCAAGAAGAACTGCAAAGGAACGTAATTATAATATAATCATTGTGGATTCTGGGGATGGTTTTGATACTGATTTTGCCATCGATGTTTCTGACTCTTCTTCCACTGTCCTGCTGATGGTTTCACCTGAGCATTTTGACCAGACTTCCTATCAGGTTGAAGGCTACGGCATTCTGACAATCACAAAACCATTTGATGCATTTTATTTTTACAATATGATTAAAATTTCAATTGCCGTTCAGTATAAAATTCAAGTTTTAACATCGCAAACTGTCAAATTGAAAGAAAAAATGGAAGAAATTCGTCTTGTAAATCGTGCAAAAATGCTTTTAATGCAGAATCTGAATATGTCAGAAGCAGATGCACACAGATATATTGAAAAAGAAGCAATGAATCGTTGTATCAAGCGAACTAATCTTTCAGAAGAAATCATAAAAACTTATTCATAAAGAATTGCAGGGTTTTAAAATTATGAAGTTTTCACGATTTTTGTATAAAATAGGATTTCTGAGCATCCTGGCGATAAATATTCTGTCTACTTCATGCCAAAAAAAGTCTAATTTTGTTAACACTTTACATAATAATGTTTTATATAATGCACACTCTGAGAGCTCTTCTCTTTCTTATTCTCATAAATCGACTTTAAATATCACTGCAATGGACACTTTTATGACAATCCAAAGTTATGGTGATAAAAAAGACGCTGAAATTGCAAATCAAAAGGCAAAAGAAGAAATATTAAAGATTGAAAAACTTCTTTCGGTTACGGACATTGAAAGTGAAATTTTTAGGATAAATCATCACCAAAATGAATGGCAGAATGTAACTCAAACAACATGGGAAGTTCTTTTGGAAGCAAAACAAATGGCTCAGTTGACCCATGGTTCGTTTAATCCCTGTCTTTACCCGATATTGTCAGCATGGGGATTTACAACTGGCAGTTTTTCAATTCCTGAAAATGATACAATTCAATATCTTCTGCACTTTACTGATTTTGAAAAAATAGAATTTAAAGATTCGTACAAGATTTTTATTCCACATAATATGATGATAGATTTGGGTGGAATTGCAAAAGGGTTTACTGGTGATAGAATTATTCAAATATTAAAGGAAAATGGAATTGAGTCTGCACTGCTTGATTTTGGAGGCAACATTCAAACTTTAGGAACAAAACCAGACGGAACAAAATGGAATATCGGCATCAAAAATCCGCTTACTGGAGAAGTTGCGGCGGGTATAAAAGTGGAAAATATGGCTGTCATTACTAGCGGCGGATACGAACGTTTTTTCACAGCTTCCGATGGAAAAAAATATATTCATATTATAGATTCAAAAACAGGTTTTCCAGTGGACAACGAAATTACGAGCGTCACTATTCTTAGTTCAAGCGGAACTTATGCGGATGCTTTAAGCACTGCACTTTTTGTGATGGGAACGGAAAAAGCCTTCTGTTTCTGGAAGGAACATCGTGATTTTGAAATGCTGATTTTTACAAAAGACAAACGTGTTTTCGTAACAAAAGGAATTGAAAAAAATGTAGCTTTTATTGATAAAAGTTTTGAAGTTTATTGGTGGAAATAATGTGATTGACTGAGAATTTTTATTTTGTTATTATAAACCTATCTAATCGGTTGGTTTATAATAGAATCAGAATATGAGAAAACTCTAGGTCAGGATAAAAAAAATGCATATTATTGCAATCTTTATCAGGAGGCTTTTATGGAACATTTTAATGTAACTGGAATGAGTTGTGCTGCATGTCAAAATCGTGTTGAAAAAGCTGTTTGTGCAGTTCCTGGCGTAACAAGTTGTGCTGTAAGTTTACTAACCAATTCAATGGGTGTAGAAGGAACAGCTTCAAGTAAAGAAATCATAAAAGCGGTAAAAAAAGCAGGATATGGTGCTAGTTTAAAATATTCTAATTCCAGCTCTAGCAATAGAAACTCTAGTAAGTCAGAACCAAGTTCTTTAGAGGACACAGAATCTCCAAAAATGAAAAAACGATTAATTGCATCTGTCATTTTTTTAATTCCCCTGATGTATGTTTCTATGGGGCACATGTTGTGGAATTGGCCTCTACCCTCTTTTTTAGATGGAAATCATGTAGCTATGGGACTTTATGAGCTTTTGCTTACTTCTTTTGTGATGATTATAAATCAAAAATTTTTTATCAGTGGATTTAATGCTCTTTTTCATAAATCGCCAAATATGGACACTCTGATTGCTCTTGGCGCAACAGCTGCTTTTGGCTATAGTGTTTTTGCACTTTTTGCTATGAGCGCGTCTGTTCTTGATAACAATAACGAACAAATTATGTACTGGATGAATCAGTTCTACTTTGAATCTGCTGCAACTATTCTCACTTTGATTACAGTAGGTAAAATGCTGGAAGCAAAAGCAAAAGGTAAAACTACAAACGCATTAAAATCTTTGATGAATCTTTCGCCTGAAACCGCTGTTATTTTGGTAGATGGGAAGGAAGAAACTGTTCCTGTTGAAAACTTAAAAAAAGATGATTTATTTGTTGTGCGTCCAGGTGATAAAATTCCTGTAGATGGAATTGTAGAAAAAGGACAAAGTGCGGTAAATGAATCAGCTTTGACAGGAGAAAGCATTCCTGTAGAAAAAAAAGAAGGTGATATAGTATCTTCTGCGACAATTAATACATCAGGTTATATGGTTTGTCGTGCTACAAGAGTTGGCGAAGATACTACGCTTTCGGAAATTATTCGAATGGTAAGCGATGCTGCGGCTACTAAAGCACCAATAGCAAAAATTGCAGACAAAGTATCAGGCATTTTCGTTCCTACAGTAATTGTGATTTCTATCGTCACTTTCGTAGCTTGGATGATTGTGGGTCAGACAGTTGGATATGCAATAGCTCGAGCTGTATCAGTTTTGGTGATTAGTTGTCCGTGTGCATTGGGTCTTGCAACGCCTGTGGCAATTATGGTCGGTAACGGAGTTGCAGCAAAATCAGGAATTTTGTTTAAAACATCGGCTTCTCTTGAACAAACAGGGCGCACTCAAATCGTAGCTCTTGACAAAACTGGTACTATTACTACTGGAATAATGAAAGTTACAGATGTTATTGCAACAGAAGGTGTGGATGAAAATGAACTGATTCAAAAAGCTTTCTCTATAGAAGAAAAAAGTGAACATCCTATTTCAAAGGCAATTGTTCTTTTTGCAAAGGAAAAACAAATCAATTCGTTAGAAACAACGGATTTTACATCAGTTCCAGGAAACGGATTAAAAGCACGCATTGGTAATTCAGAGATTTATGGCGGAAATGCAGAGTTCATCAAAAATATTACAGACATTTCTCTTGTGGAAAATAAACTCAAGCAACTTTCTGCTCAAGGAAAAACACCTGTTATTTTTGCAAAAGATGATATATTACTTGGAATCATTGCAGTTGCAGATACAATAAAAGAAGATTCTGAAAACGCTATCAGTCAGCTAAAAAAAATGGGAATTCACACTGTTATGCTCACAGGTGACAATGAGATTGCAGCACGTACAATTGGAAAGCAGGCAGGAGTTGATGAGGTAATCGCTTCTGTAAAACCTGATGGAAAAGCCGAAATTATCCGAAATCTGATGAAAAATGGAAAAGTTACAATGGTTGGAGATGGAATAAATGATTCACCTGCCCTAACTTCCGCAGATGTTGGAATTGCTATTGGAGCTGGAACTGATGTTGCAATAGATGCTGCAGATGTTGTTTTGATGAAGAACTCGCTTATGGATGTAGCCGCTGCAATCAGAATCAGTCGAAAAACACTCCGTAACATTCATGAAAATCTTTTCTGGGCATTTTTTTATAATGTTATTGGAATTCCACTAGCTGCAGGTTGTTATGTAGCTACATTTGGCTGGAACTTAAATCCAATGTTTGGCGCTGCTGCAATGGGACTTTCAAGTTTTTGTGTCGTAACAAATGCCTTGAGATTGAACTTTATAAAACCATATAAAGAAACACATAGTAAAATTCACAAAAACTCTTTAAAGAAAACAGATTTATCAACGAAAAATATTTTAGACACTACAACTAATCAAAAGAAGGACTATAAAAAGGAGGACTATAAAATGAAAATTTTAGTAAAAGGAATGATGTGTGGCCATTGCGAAATGCATGTAAAAAAAGAACTTGAAGCAATCGACGGAGTTACAAGTGCGTCAGCTTCCCACAAAACAGGAATAGTTACTCTAGAAACTACAAAGGAAGTTGATGAAGCTCTCATCAAAAAAGCTGTTTCAGATGCAGGATATGAATATTACGGAAAGTGTTAAAAAAGGTTAAACCTTGTTATCATTTTTTTTCAAGTATAAACAGATATTCTGAAACGTACAGTTCACGATTTTGCAGATTTCTACTTCCTCTAAATGTGTTGTATGTGATTTCTACAGTTTTAATATTACCGTATTTTTTTAACATTTCTTTCATTTCTTCAAGATTTATAAAACCTTCTGAATTATAAGAAATAATCACATACTTTGCACAAATATTCGAGATGATTTCTTCCATTGAGTGGAGTGCTGTCGATGCCTTATTGAAAACTGAACGGTTCCAATCCTGTGTTATACCACTAACTTTACTTATTTCCACGTCTAGCTTATTTTTTAAAATCAGATTTAGCATAAAATAATTTGAGCCATAAGGATGCTGATTGTATGGTGGATCAAGATATACAATATCAATATTTTTCAGTTCTCTGGAAAGTTCAACAGCATCTTTTTGATAAATCTCCACTTGTGATTCAAAATTACTGAAGACAGGTTCTTTCAGTTCAATTCTGCCAGTAATTCTTAAAAGTGCGTTTTTTCCGCTTCCACCAAAACTGCCAATTCCAGTGTTCTTATCTTTATAAAATCCTTTAAAAACTCCACTTGTATTAACATGAATAGAGGCTTCTGTCAAAAGCGGAGATAAAAAATATTTTTTAAGATTCTCTTCCTGCACAATCTCATCGATATAATGTCGATAACTGTCTATCAAAACTGCATTTTGGTGTGTATAAAAAACGCGTTCTCCTTTTTGGATATTTTTATCATCTTTTGGAGCATAATTTTTGGTGATTATTCCTTCAATCGGATTTTCGAAAACAAATTTTTCTATTTGTTTTCTGAGAATA
The DNA here is from genome assembly GCA_022773305.1 of Spirochaetia bacterium. GTDB lineage: Bacteria > Spirochaetota > Spirochaetia > Treponematales > Treponemataceae > Treponema_D. The sequence goes on along the minus strand of JALFAW010000210.1, from coordinate 13,540 downwards.
TCACATTGCTCTTTTGGATAATCTTTTCGATCAGATAAATAACAACTGTTAATAATGCAAGAATATTTTTCCAAATCATTTGCTATCAGTTTTTCAGAATGTTTTTTCATCATTCTAGCAACAATGCCCGAACCCGAAAATAAATCAACACAAACTAATTTCTGCTTTCCAATTTCCTTTTTGACTTCAAATATTTCGTTTTCTATTCTTGCAAGAAGACTTCTCTTGTTTCCTATGTATGTAATAATCTGCGTAGTAAGAAATTCATTGTTTTCCTTTGCTTCCATCAATTGTTTCCTAATTTTATAAGTCTTCTTTTTCAGGGACTAAATAGACAGACACAAAATTTTGAGTATCAAGATATTTTTGTGCAGCAGATTGCAAACTTTCTGGTGTAATCCAACTGATGATTTTTTCTATATCGTTTGAAACCCATTGAGGTTCCATGTCATAAACAAGTTCTCTTGAAATTCTTTTATACCACCATGAATTCTCAAAAAGGTTCACTTCCCTACTTCGTCTGTAAGTTTCTTTTAGTTTTTCTACATAAACAGAATCAACAGGCGCAGATTGTAAAATTTTAATTTGATTTACAACTTCATCAGTGAGTTCTTCTACTCGCGTTGGTTCACATCCAAAAGAAATTTCTGTAATATAAGTGCGTTCTTTATTTCCTATAATATTAGAATTCACACTGATTCCATATGAACCACTTTTATCTTCTCGGATTATTTCACGTAAACGAATATCTAAAAGCATTCTTAAAGAATCAATTTCTATACTGTCTTTATAACTGTTTTCTATATCTTCCTGAGAAGGAAGTTTTCCTGTAAATGCCAGATAAACTTGTCCATGGTCGCCAATTCCTTTTTGAACAGTTTCAGAAACTCTTTTTTCAGGCAAAGACCAGGTTTTATATTCAAACTCTTCGCGTTCATCAGAAGTATTTAGATTTCCAAAATAATAACAACAATTATCAATCAATGTTTTTTCATCAAAATCACCAATAAAAATGAATGTAAAATCAGCAGGATTTCCGAATCGTTCACGATAAACTCGTTCTGCTGTTTCTGGATTTATCTGATTGTATTGATTCATATCAAAAACAGAATGATATGGATTGTTTTTTCCATATAAACTTTCGATTATTGCTTTGGAATACCAGTCTGTCGATTTGCTTCCAAATGCCTGAGCCACTGCATAGTAATCTTGTGAAACTTTCTGCCAGCTTTCTGGAGTAAACTTTGGTTCTGCAAAAAACTGATTAACCATTTGGAAAAGCGTTTCCATTTCTGAAGGCTTGCATGAACCAGAAATGTTTTCGCTTGTTGAGTTTATAGAAATACTCACATCTATCTGTGATGATTGAAGTTTTTTGACAATCTGATTAAAAGTCAGGTCTCCAATTCCAGAATATATCATATAATTTACTGCAGGATTTGCACTCGGAGCATCTTTTGGATTAAGTTTGTATGAACCACCTTTACTATCAATGTACATATACATATAGTTTCTTTCAAAATCTGTTTTTTTCGTGATGATTTTGATACCGTTTTCCAAAACATATTCATTTACGCCAAGATTTTTGTTATTCTTTGTTGATGAGATTTTCGCTTTTTTAGAAGGCTTTTTCATAAACTCTTTGTTATAATCTTCATCTGTATATGCCTGAATTTCTGAATTTTTATAATCTTTCCATATGGAATTTATTTCTTCCTGGGAAGGAATTTTTTCTTTTGGAGATGCAATAACAAGCATATCTGTTGCTCTGTTTTCAAATGCTTTTGCTGCACATACATTCACTTTTTCTACAGTAATTCTTGGAAGAATTTCTTTGTAAAGATTCAAAATGGTTTCTTCAGAAGGTGCTGCTACTCCTGTGAGTACGTGATTTGTGATTTGATTGGCATAAGTGGAATTATAAATCTTATCTTTATTTTGGAAACTAAGTTCCGCCTTATTCAACAGTAATTCTTTTTCTCTGTCTAATTCAGTTTGAGTCACACCATAATCAACAAATCTATCAATATTATCTAAAAACGATTTTAATGAGTCTTCAAACATATCAGTTTTTGGCACAAAATATGCATAATTTTCACTTGAAGAACTTACCAAACTTACTGTTGACATTCCTGCCTGAAGCCATTTTGAATCTGGAGAACTTGTGATTTCCTGCATTCTAATATTGAAAATGTTTCTTGCAATTTCATTTGTCAATTGAAGTTCCATATCGTCATTTGTTTTGACGGTTTTGAAACCTTTGTCCTGATTGAATAAAAAGACATTTATATAAGGTTGCTCTACATCCTGCATGATGGTGAGACTTTTTTCTGTACGCAAAGGAATATTGTATTCTGGAAGTTCATTTTTTTCTTTAGATTCTGGAATCTTATTCATCGTATTCTTGATTGTTTTTTCAACTGTCTGAGGATCTGCATCTCCAACAACGATGACGCTCATATACTCAGGACGATACCATTTTTCATAAAAATCAACAATTCTTTGACGTGATACTGTTTTAATGACGTTCATATCACCAATAGGAAGCCTTTCTGCAAAAACTGAATCTTTGAGAAGAATATCGCATTGTTTTTCGGAAATACGTCCCTGCAAAGTTTGACGCAATCTCCATTCTTCTGTAACCACTCCACGTTCCTTTTCAATTTCTTCCTCTTCGAATGTGATGGCACTAGCCCAATCTTTTAATATCAAAATTGCGGTTTCCAAAAGTTCAGGATTATCAGAAGGAATTTCAAGCATGTAAACAGTGTGTTCAAAGTTTGTGTATGCATTCAAATCTGCGCCAAAATTCATTCCATTCTTTTCAAAAAAATCTATGATTTCTGATTTTGCAAAATTTTCTGTTCCATTAAAAGCCATGTGTTCTACAAAATGTGCGACTCCTTTTTGATCATCTTCTTCCATAGCAGAGCCAGCTTTTACAACAAGGCGAAGTGAAATTCTGTTTGCAGGAATTGCATTTTTTTTGATAAAATACGACATTTCATTATCAAGAATTCCTTTTGTTACAGAAGAATCGAAGGGTATCTGTGTTTCCTGAAAATTTTGACCTTTTGTATTATTTGATGCACAGGATGTAAAGATTAAAGCAGCAAAAAATAAACAAGACAGAACAACTTGTAAGGTTGATATTACTTTTTTAACATGATTTTTTTTCATTTATCACTCCCAGATAATAATTTAATTTTGGAATTTAACCTTTAGACAAGATAAAATAAGAGCAAATATGGCGGTTTTTATTTTAAATCGCTATTTTTTTTAACTCGTCACCGATATCAATATTCTAATACAGTATATTAAATTGATGAAGATATATCAAGAATTAACAAATTTGTTAAAAACCGACAGCAGGGCAAACGCATTTAGAAAAAGTGTCAGAAAAGTGGGCATAAGGGATATTAAACCGTTTTCTTATCCTACTGGATACTCACCTGTAAAACATCCTTTGCAAAATCCATCTGAATGAAAATTGCATTCTCGTAACGCATTTATCATTTCTTCCAAACTGATGAAAGCGAGACTATCAGCGCCGATTTCCTTGCAGATTTCTGAAACATCGTGTTCTGAAGAAATAAGTTCGCCTTTGCTTGGTGTGTCTATGCCAAGATGACATGGAAATTTTACTGGTGGAGAAGATACTCTAAAATGAACTTCTTTGGCACCTGCCCGACGCAAAATTTGAACAAGACGGCGACTCGTTGTTCCTCGAACGATTGAATCATCAATCACCACTACTCGTTTACCGTTTAAATCGCTGCGAATTGCATTTAATTTGACGAATACCATATTTTCTCGTTCTTTTTGCGTAGGGGCGATGAATGTTCTTCCTATGTATTTATTTTTTACTATTCCTGTGACATAAGGTATGCCTGTTTGTTTTGAATATCCTATTGCTGCTCCTATGCCACTGTCGGGAACTCCGATTACAACATCGGCATCTACAGCTGATTCTTTTGCAAGGACTGACCCCATTTTATATCTGACTTCCTGAACTGAAATGCCATCAATAACTGAATCTGGGCGAGCAAAGTATACATATTCAAAAACACAGGTCTGTTTCTGCATTTTTTCATCATTCTTGTATGACTTCAAACCGTCTTTTGTGATAATGACTGTTTCACCTGGTTCTACATCTCTTATGAATTCTCCATTAACTGCATCTATGGCACAAGATTCGCTTGCCAAAATATAACCATCTCCAACTTTTCCAAGACACAATGGGCGAATTCCATTTGGATCACGTACACCAATTAACGAATTCTCTGTGATAATACAGAGGGCATAGGAACCTTTTATAAGTTGAAGTGTATTGAATAGTGATTTTTCGAGTCCTTTTTTATAAGTACGGGCAATTAGTTTTAGAATAACTTCGGTGTCACTAGTGGAACTAAAGGTGTAACCTGAATCTTCCAGCATTTCACGCAATGGTTCATAGTTCACAAGCTGACCATTATGTGCAAGCGCAATGGAGCCTAGTTTAAATGTATTCAAAAATGGTTGTGCGTTATCGATTGTTCTGCCGCCGGCTGTTGCATAACGAACATGTCCTACAGAAATGTTTCCTTGAAGCTGTTCAAAATGATCCTGTGCAAAAATATCACCAACTAGTCCCATATCTTTATGAAGAAGAATTTTTTCACCGTCAGAAACTGCTATTCCTGCACTTTCCTGCCCACGATGCTGTAAAGAAACTAGAGCATAGTAAGTTAATGATGCTGCATTTTCACATCCAAAAATTCCTACTACACCACATTCATCATGTAAACCCATTATTATCCATCCAATATTTTATATAAAAGGGAGGTCTGTCCCTGCACGTGCCGATAGTTTTTACACCAACAAACATTATGTTTGCACGTGCTGCGAGTTTTTTTTAACGCTTCGCTAAAAAACTCAGGAAAAGCGTTGTTTTTTATGCAAGGTCTGTCCCTGGCTCGTGCTTTAAACTTGAACTCCATTGTAAGTTTAGTTTGCACGAGCCTTGAGTTTTTTTTAACGCTTCGCTAAAAAACTCTGGAAAAGCGTTGTTTTTTATACAAGGTGTGTCCCTTTTTTATTCAGGGGCTCACCTCGTTTTCCCTCACTTTTTTTATTTCATCAAATACTTATCTATTTCTTTGGCACATTCACGACCTTCTGCAATTGCCCACACAACCAGGGACTGTCCCCTGTGCATATCTCCAGCTGTAAAGATTTTTTCATTTGCTGTCTGATACTCTTCTGAAGATGATGTCATAACTGTATTTCTTGGTGAAAGTTCAACGTTGAAGGCCTGAGCAGTATAATCTTCGCATCCCAAAAATCCTGCTGCCACAAGAATCAAATCGGCAGGCAAATCTTTTTCGCTCCCTTCACGTTCTACAAGCTGACGCTTTCCTTCTATCATCTTGAATTCAACTTCTACAGTTTTCACACCGCACACTTTTCCATCTTTTGTATACACTTCTTTGATTGTTGTTTCATAAACTCGAGGATCGTGTCCAAATTTTGCAATAGATTCTTCTGCACCATAATCCACTTTCAGAACTTTTGGCCACTGTGGCCAAGGATTATTTGCTGCCCTTTCAACTGGTGGACAAGGCATCATTTCTATCTGAGTAACAGATTTACACCCCAAACGAATGCTTGTTCCTGTACAGTCATTTCCAGTATCACCACCTCCAAGAACAATTACATCTTTTCCATCAACAGAAATCCCTTTTTTTTCCAGCGATAATTCAACATTTTTATTTGTTATTACAAGATCGGAACTGAATTTATCTTGAGCTTCTGTAAGTCCCACAACAGATTTTGTAACCTGGGTCAAAAAATCTACTGCAAACATAAGTCCGCTGTTTTCCAAACACAAATCTTCTACACCCTTTGCAGAAAGAGGTCGTGCCTTCTTTGCTCCGCAGCACAAAGCTACTGCATCATAATTTTTTGCTAATTCATCTGCTGAAAAACTTTTTCCTACATCAGCATTAAAAATGAACTCTACTCCTTCTGCTTTCATTAAATCAACACGTCGCTGAACAATCTTTTTGTCAAGCTTCATATTTGGAATTCCATACATCAAAAGTCCGCCTGCCCTGTCTTCTCTTTCGTAAACAGTAACATTGTGCCCACGACGGTTTAGCCAATCTGCAACAGCAAGTCCTGCTGGTCCTGCTCCAACTACAGCAACTTTTTTGCCAGATCTTACTTCCGGAATTTCTGGTTTCATATAGCCTGATGCAAATGCTTTTTCTATGATGTAAAGTTCATTATCATGAATTGTAACTGCACCGTCATTGCAAACAGGATTTCCGCAATTACAAGCTTTTTCGCATAAAGCGGGACACACCCTTCCTGTAAATTCTGGAAAACTTGATGTTTTCAAAAGTCTCCACGCCGCCATATCATACTGCCCTTTGTAAAGCGCATCATTCCACTCTGGAATGTAATTGTGAAGCGGACAACCTGTTACCATTCCAGCAAGTTTGATTGCTGACTGACACATTGGAACTCCACAGTTCATACAGCGTCCAGCCTGTTCGCGTCTTTTTTCATCATCAAGGACAGGATGAAATTCTTTAAAGTTTTGAATCCTTTCTAATGGAGGAATATTTCCATTTTCTACACGTTTATAATCTAAAAAACCAGTATCTTTTCCCATTTAGTTTACCTCATCATAAAACATTAAAGCAGTTTTACGAAACTCAAAAAAACATTCTTACCGTTCACTTTGAATTCCGTAAATCAAAGGATTATGCCGTGCATTTCTTGAATGCTGTCATTACAGCATCTTCATCAGATAATCCTTCTTGTTTTGCAATAAAAATTTCTTTCATCATGCGCAGATAATCATTTGGAATGATTTTCTTAAAATTGTGCACATTATTTTCCCAATCAGAAAGAATTTCTTTGCCTTTTTTGGAACCAGTTTCCTGAACATGTTTTTCGATTAATGATTTCAGATTTTCAACATCGGTTTTATCCTGCAAAGTGGTTGTTTCATCATCAATATCATACATTTTTACAAGTTCATGATTTAAACGTTTATACAAATCATGCTTTTCATCCCAAACATAAGCAATACCGCCACTCATTCCGGCACAAAGATTTTTTCCAGTTGTACCCAAAATTACTGCAGTTCCGCCAGTCATATATTCAAGACCGTGATCACCGCAGCCTTCCACGACAACTGTTGCACCAGAATTTCTAACACAGAAACGTTCACCAGCTACACCGTTTATGAATGCACTTCCGCTTGTTGCTCCAAACAAAGCTACATTTCCAACAACTATATTTTTATCAGCTTCGCCAGTAAAACCTTTTGCTGTAGTAACAACAATTTTTCCACCACTCAAACCTTTACCAAGTGCGTCGTTTGCATCTCCTTCTAACCTGAGGGACAGACCTTTAGGAATGAACGCTCCAAAACTTTGTCCACCACCACCAGTCACATTCACCACAAAAGTATCATCATTAAGAGAGTTTCCATATTTCTTTTGAATTTCACTACCAAGGATTGTCCCCACAGTTCTTTCTGTACTTTCAACTTTCTTTACTTTATCAGTAATGCTAATCTGCACAGCAGGAACACCATTTTCTTTTGAAGTGAGTTTCTCAAAAGCAGTAAGGAAATCTTTTTCATCAACTGTTTTTTCAAGAGCAAAATCAAAAATATCACGTGATTTTTTCCACTGTTCATTTGAATCAACAGAATTTTCCTTATCGCCCAGAACACGACTCATATCTACAAGCCCAGCACGATGGAAACCTTGCTTATCTTTGAGTTTAAGCAAATCAGTACGTCCACACATTTCATCGATTGAACGAACACCAAGTTTTGCCATATATTCACGAAGTTCCTGAGCAATGAATTTCATAAAATTTTCAACATATTCAGGCTTTCCAGGGAAACGTTTACGAAGCTTTTCATTTTGTGTTGCAACACCAAAAGGACATGTATCAAGATTACAAACGCGCATCATTGCACATCCCATTGTAATAAGAGGTGCCGTTGCAAAACCAAATTCTTCTGCACCAAGAAGACATGCAATGGCAACATCACGACCGCTCATAAGTTTTCCGTCAGTTTCAATAATGACACGACCACGCAATCCGTTTTGAATCAAAGTCTGATGAGTTTCTGCAAGTCCAAGTTCCCAAGGTAAACCCGCATGATGAATAGAAGAAATTGGCGCAGCTCCAGTTCCGCCGTCATGACCTGAAATCAAAATAACCTGTGCGCCTGCTTTTGCAACACCAGCCGCAATAGTACCAACTCCAGCTTCAGAAACAAGCTTTACAGAAATGCGGGCAGCTCTGTTTGCATTTTTCAAATCATAAATCAACTGAGCCAAATCTTCTATAGAATAGATATCGTGATGAGGTGGAGGCGAAATCAAGCTTACGCCAGGAGTTGCATAACGAGTTTGTGCAATCCATGGATAAACTTTTTTTCCAGGAAGATGACCACCTTCGCCAGGTTTTGCCCCTTGTGCCATTTTGATTTGAATTTCCTTTGCACTCAAAAGATATTCTTCAGTTACACCAAAACGTCCGCTTGCCACTTGCTTGATGGCAGAATTATATTCAGTTCCCAGTCGTTCAGGTTTTTCACCACCTTCACCAGAGTTTGATTTTCCATGAAGATGATTCATAGCCGCAGCCATACATTTGTGAGCTTCTTCGCTGATAGAACCGTAACTCATAGCCCCAGTTTTAAATCTCTGAACAATAGAATCAACGCTTTCAACCTCATCAATCGAAATTTCTGAACCAGCCGCATAATCAAAATCAAGCATTGCACGCAAAGTATGAGGATGTTTATTGTCATCAACCAAAGCCGTATATTCTTTAAATCTTGAATAATCACCGTTTCTAGTAGATTCCTGCAAAGCAATGATAGTTTCAGGATTGTAAAGATGGTCTTCGGCATTTGGACCACGACGCAATTTGTGACTTCCCACAGAATCAAGATGGTCATTTTCTGTCAAACCATTCGGATTCCATGCCTGATTATGATGATAAATTATATCTTCCTCAATTTCTTTCAAACCAATTCCGCCAATGCGGCTTACTGTATTTGTAAAATATTTGTCAATTACATCTGAAGAAATTCCTACAGCCTCGAAAATCTGAGATGACTGGTATGACTGTATCGTAGAAATACCCATTTTAGCAGCAATTTTGACAATTCCGCTAATAATTGCCTTATTGTAAGCATCGATTGCAGTGTGATAATCTTTATCCAAAAGTTTCTGATCAATCACTTCTGCAATAGCTTCGTGAGCTAAATATGGATTTACAGCACGCGCACCGTATCCCAAAATCATTGCAGCCTGGTGAACATCACGCACTTCTGCAGATTCCAGAATTACTGAAACTTGAGTGCGGCGTTTTGTACGAATCAAAAACTGCTCTACAGCAGAAACTGCCAGAAGCGAAGGAATTGCAACATGGTTTTTATCCACCCCTCGGTCAGATAGAATAATGATATTACAACCTTCATCATAAGCCAAATCAATTTGTGCAAAAAGGTCATCCAAAGCTTTTTCAAGATTGATATTATCAAAATCCATCAAAAGCGACAGTTTTTTACTCTTCAATCCTTTTTGATTAAGTGCTTCAATTTTAATCAAATCAACACCAGTTAAAATAGGATTGTGAATCTCAAGAACGTTACAGTTTTTTCCCTGAGGATTAAATAAATCTCCATCGCTGCCGACATAAACCATAGTATCAGTAACAATTTTTTCACGCAGACTGTCAATTGGAGGATTTGTAACCTGAGCAAAAAGCTGCTTAAAATAACTGTATAAAGGAGGATGCTTTTCAGAAAGAACAGCGAGCGGAGTATCCACACCCATAGCACCTGTCGGTTCAACACCATTTTTTGCCATCGGAAGAATCATCTCGTTTACATCTTCATAGTTATAACCAAAAGCTCTGTAAAGACGATTTCTTTCTTCCAGAGTGTGAACAGGAATCTTTTTGTTTGGAATTTTCAAGTCTTTAAGATGATAAAGATTTAAATCAAGCCATTCACCGTAAGGATACTCTTTTGCATATTCAGCTTTGATTTCTTCATCACTGATAACACGCTTTTGCTTTAAATCAACAAGCAGCATACGACCAGGCATCAAACGTGATTTGATTTCGATATTTTCTTCTGGAATGTCAAGAACACCTACTTCACTTGAGAGAATGAGCATTCCGTCTTTTGTAATGTAATATCGGCTAGGACGCAGACCATTTCTATCTAGAGTTGCACCAACAACATCACCATCACTAAAAAGAATTGCAGCAGGACCATCCCAAGGTTCCATCATCGTAGCCCAATAGTGATAGAAATCTTTTTTATCCTGAGACATTGCATCATCATTTTTCCAAGGTTCAGGAATACAAATCATAACTGCCAGAGGCAAAGGCAACCCTTTCATCACAAGATATTCTAAAGTGTTATCAAGCATTGCAGAATCTGACCCGGAAGTATCTATTTCACCTTCCCGAGCAATCATTCTGTCCACATTTCCACGAATAGTATTTATTTCACCATTGTGAGCAATAAATCTGTTTGGATGAGCACGCTGCCAGCTTGGATTTGTGTTTGTACTGAAACGTGAATGAACAATTCCCAAAGCACTTACATAATCTGGTGACTGCAAATCCTTATAAAAAAGGCGAAGCTGCTGAACAAGAAACATTCCCTTATAAACGATAGTGCGACTTGAAAGTGAACAAATGTAAGTCACACCGCCCTCATTTATCGAACCAGATTTACCATTTTTTTCAAAAATACGACGTGCTTCAAACAAAATTCTGTCAAAATCAAGACCTTTCTTTACATTCACAGGACGTTTAATAAAACACTGCATGATTTTAGGCATGCAATCACGAGCTTTTTTACCAAGAACATCCTGAGAAACAGGAACTTCACGCCAGCCTAAAAGTTCAAGATTTTTAGATTTCAAAACATCTTCAAAGCGTTTTTTTTCATTTTTATATAAATCCAAGTCAGAAGGAAAGAAAAACATACCGATTCCATAATCACCTTCTGAACCAAGATTCAAGTTTAATTCCTTTGCAACATTCGTAAAAAAAGAATGAGAAATCTGCAAAAGAATTCCAACACCATCCCCAGTTTCGCCAGAAGCATCTTTTCCAGCACGATGTTCAAGTTTTTCTACAATTGAAAGAGCATTGTCTACAATTTTTCGGCTCTGACTGCCATTAATGTTTACGACTGCACCAATACCACAGTTATCATGCTCAAAACTCCGTTCATAAAGAGTATTTTTTCTTTCCATAATTAATCCTGCCCCCAAATGCAAGGTTAAAACAAAAAAGGCCGTAGACAAATTCTTGTAAAATACAAAAATTCATCTACGACCTCTTTGCCGTATATTTCTTTTATTTTATAGATTTTTTTTAACAACGTCAAGTAAGAAATCCAACATATCAATTTTTTTAAGAAAGATTTTTTATAGATAGAATTTCAGCGAAATTCACCTTTCCAAGTCGCCTTTCACAGCTCGCCCATTCGGGCTCGGTTGCTGACGCAACTCATGCTTCGCATGCCTGTTCAAGCCTCGGCACGCTGTTGCACATCAAACCCTGCAGTTTTCTCAGTCAACTGGCAAATTGAAAAAAGTGAAGGTCTGTCCCTGTTTTTTTGTAAACAGGGCTAACACTGAGTTTTGACAGAAGTGAAATTCTAACTTAAAATCAGGAACTGAAATTGCCAAAACTCAAGGCTCGTGCAAACTAAACGTTCATTGGTGTGATAACTTGCAGCACGAGCCAGGGACAGACCTCAATTGTAAACCAAATTTCCCCTGAGTTTTTAGCGCAGCGTTAAAAAAACTCACAGCACGTGCAAACATAACGAACGTTGGTGTGGAAGTTATCAGCACGTGCAGGGACAGACCTCGATTTCGGCTTAAAAATTGTATTTTTTGATTTCGCAGTTTCTTAACTGAAAACTTGAATATTCTTCATTTGTCATGCTGAAAAAATACGAATGGATGCAACGAGCTATTCCGCCATGAGTTACCAGAAGGTAGTTTTTATCTTCGGGAATTGCCTTCAAATCATCAAGAAGATTATAAATTCGCTGCGCAAGTTTCATCATAGTTTCGCCATTTTTATAATCATCTGCAAACTGCTGTTTTGCATCATGAAAAGAACGGTCCCCTTTTACACATTCCCATCCTTCCCATTTACCGAAGTTCTGTTCCAAAAGGCGAGGTTCTTTTTCACATGAAATGTCATTTACCTGACCAACAATTTTTGCTGTTTCCGCTGCCCTTTTTAATGGCGAATATAAAATCTTATCAAATTTGATTCCAGATTTTTTGATGGTTTCTGCCAATCCGTATGCTTGTTTAATCCCACCTTCATTCAACGGAATATCAGTAATTCCTTGTACTTTTGGCACCAAATTCCAATCTGTTAATCCGTGTCTTGCAATATAAATATGTTTCATTTCCATCCTTCCCAAGTTTTTTGAGAAAGTCCGACTGTTGCCAACATTTTTCCATTACGGCAGACTGGTTGTTTCATTAATTTAAGTTGATTTTCAAAAATTTTATCTTCTTTTTTGCTATCATCCAGATAAGCAATGGAAGCATAATCTTTTGATTTTTTGTCAATCATCTGTTCAATGGCTTCCTGTCTGTTTCCCGTTTCGCGCGTAATTGCATCCAAAACACTGTCAAATTCACCTCGAGACATTTCCTTTTCTTTCAAATCCACAAATTGAACAGGAATGCGCCTTTCAGCAAACCATCTTTGTGCTGTTTTTACATCAAAATTCTTTAAAGTTCCAAATATCTGAATCATAATCATTCATTTCCTTTTTTCATTTTCTCTCTTCTATTCAATCACCCACTCAGTCAATTGCTTTTGTTCACTTGAATAATTCACGCCAACTTTCACGATTTTTCGTCCGTCGTTTTTGTAGGCGATTGGATAGTTCTGGCTGTTTATCTGTTCAAGGGCGTCTTTAGCTGAACCGTCCATTTTAAACTCAAAAATGTAGATTGCGTCTTTTTGCCACACAACGGCGTCGCTTCTACCTTTTCCGTTTTGAACTTCGCACAGAACAAACTCGCCCATAAGCTTAAAAATGAGCCAGACAAACGCCTGACAGTTGAGTTCATATTGTTTTTGATTTGTCTGTTTTGGAGCGGCGGCGAAAATGTTGTTGATGCGTTCCATAAACTCGTTCACGCAACCAGCGCGGAGTTCACGAATAAAATTCAGTACCTGGATATTGTCCGAATTCTGCGTGTAGCCAGCGTAAAGTGGAAGAAGCCGCTCATAAAGTCCGAATTTTACTTCTTCGTTTGGAACTCCAAGGAAAAAACTCCGGAATTCTTTGTCGTAATCTTTTATGGTTACATATCCTGTCTGATAAAGCATTGGAAGCGGCTCGCTGGAAGTCAGGCGGTAATTTTCAAGGGTACGAATACTTACTTCAACACCTTCTTCCAAAGATTTGTAGTCAAAATTAGAATCAAGCATCATTTTTGTAAGGAAAGTCGGC
>JALFAW010000122.1 GCA_022773305.1 Spirochaetia bacterium | reverse complement strand
ACTCAGGAAAAAGCGAGATTTACAATTATAGTTTCTATACCCCAAAAAACGTCTAGCGCATTATTGCGCGTTTTTGACCTGTGAATCACGACCGGGAGCCAGATATTACAACTAATCATTTTATAATGCGTTTGCCCTATTAAATAAAAAGAAGAACGATGACATTTTTGAACGAATCTGTTATAATGCAGTTATGCAGATAGAACTTAAAAATCTTGTGAAAACTTATACAAGTGTTGATGGCGAGTCTAAAGTTACAGCCGTAAATGACATTTCTCTTGAAATCCCTTCGAATACAATTTTTGGCATAATAGGAAAAAGTGGAGCAGGAAAATCTTCGCTAGTCCGCCTTATCAGCATGATGGAAAAACCTGATTCTGGTGAAGTTTATTATGATGGTCAGCGTGTAGATAATCTGGATGAAAAAGAACTCGTTTTAAAGCGACGACGCATAGGAATGATTTTTCAGAATTTCAATCTTTTTTCTTCTCGTTCCGCTGGAGAGAATATTGCATATCCAATGGAAATTTGCGGTGTTCCAAAAGAAAAGATTAATGAGCGTGTAGACGAACTTTTGGAAATTGTTGAACTTTCTGACAGAAAAAACGCTAGAATCAGTACTTTGTCGGGTGGACAAAAACAGCGAATTGCAATTGCCCGTGCGCTTGCAAATAATCCTGATATTCTTTTTTGTGATGAAGCAACTTCAGCTTTGGACCCACAGACCACATCATCCATTTTGAATCTTATCAGAAAAATACAATCACAGATGAATCTTACAGTTGTGATGATTACACATCAGATGGAAGTAGTGCGTGATGCTTGTAGTCAAGTTGCTGTCATCAGTGATGGAAAAGTTGTAGAACATGGAAACGTTTCTGAAATTTTCATTAATCCAAAAAATGAAGTCACAAAAGATTTTATTTCGCATATAACTTCTGTTTCTCAAAATCAAAATACAAAAAATGATGATAAAAAAGAGTTTTCAACTGTTTCCGTAGAAAAAAATCCAGGAATAATTCGTTGGTCGCAGGAAGGCGGAGAATATGAATTGAGTTTTCCTTCTGACCAGCAGGGTGAACCAGTTTTGAGTACAATAGCAAAAAAATTTGATGTTGAGTTTAACATCAGGGCAGCCGGTGTTCAAAAACTTACAGATACGACAGTTGGTAAAATGATTGTTGATTTTAACGGAAGTCAAATCAAAGAAGCCTTGGATTATCTAAAAGAGAAACAAATCATAGTAAAAAAGGCAGGTGAATAAAATGAATCAGGCAGTGATAAAATATTTGAGTGTTATCGGAACAGCAACCTGGCAAACTTTTGTTATGGTTTTATTTTCAACTCTTTTCAGTGTGATTATAGGTTTTCCGCTTGGTGTTTACCTTTGCACAAGTGACCCAGCAAATGGTTTGCATCCTCAAAAAGCTGTTAACCAAGTTCTTTCTATAATAATCAACATTCTTCGTGCAATTCCATTTGTAATTCTCGTTATTCTTCTGTTTCCTTTTACAAGACTTGTTGTGCGTACAGCAATTGGAACAAAAGCTTCGATAGTTCCCCTTACAATTGCAGCTGCACCTTTCGTTGCAAGAGTAATTGAATCTAGTCTCAAAGAAGTTGATCCTGGTGTTATTCAAGCAGCAAGAGCAATGGGTTCTACGAATTTTCAAATTATTTTTAAAGTTCTCATTCCAGAAGCAATGCCCTCAATCGTAAATGGAATTACCTTGACAGTTATCAATCTGATTGGGTATTCAGCCATGGCAGGAACTGTTGGTGGTGGCGGACTTGGGGATGTAGCAATCCGATATGGATATCAACGTTATCGTGTTGAATACATGTTGGGGTCAGTTGCAATCATTTTGATTCTAGTAGAGATTATACAAGTTCTCGGCACTCACATAAGCAATAAAATGCAGGCAAAAAGATAAAATTTTAAATTAAAATAACATAAGAAAATGAGTACATTGTATTTTTAACAGTTTATTAGGACAAATGTCGAGTTTTGATTTTTTTTTAGGGTGGCTTTTTGCTTCGCAAAAATCAGGCTTTTCAGGGTTACGCTATCGCTTCATTCCTTCGCTCCGCTTCGGAACTGGCTTCGCCAGCCCTTAC
>JALFAW010000093.1 GCA_022773305.1 Spirochaetia bacterium | reverse complement strand
TAGACAGAAAGAACTTTGGCGAATCCATTGACCTTACGGGATGAACATGTTCATTATCCAAGAATATAAGAGTTGGTAAATTGCCGAATGATCTTTCCTGCTTTTTTTTCTTGACAGGAGACACAACATATAAGCGATGTGAAAGGCGGCGAAGCCGGCCACTGGACTGAGTGAGTGAACGAAGGAAACGAACGAAGGAAGCGGCTGGAGCGATAGCGGAACCTGGAACGTAGCGACCTGAGTGCAACGAAGGGAATACCCAAAGAAAAAAAATTGAAACCGCAAACAGTTGAATTCCCAGAAATTGAAAAACAGATTGTGCATGCGGTTCAAAAATCACTTCCATGTCTTTCTGATGGTTTAAAAACTTCCCAATATTCTGTCTTATTCAAACCAACACGACTTTTTTTTCTTCAGTAAGTCGTTTAAGAGATTTTAGGAAATCACCGTACCAATCGTCGATTCCATCAAGATTTTTCTGAAATCAACTGAACACAACTTTGCGTTTAATAGATTTTCAAATGCTCTCTTCATTAAGTCCGGCTTCAACAAGGCAGAATATTTTGTCAAAACGTTCTGCAAAAAGACACTTGATGAAATAATCAATGTCGGTGAATACATGAAGAAAAATTACTGTAAGAACTTAGGTGAATATATCGAAAAAGGAATGAAAGCACAGACCATTAACCAGATTAAGAAAACCAGGGAAATCAAAGAAGAAATTGCTCAGGTTCGAAAAAAGAGCAGAAGTCGTGATGATGGCTGGGAATGGTAAAAGAAACTTCCTTTACATATTGTTATCAAAAGTATATAATTTTAGTAACAATATGAACAATATTTCATCAACTATTAAAAATCGAAGTATAAATCTTCCTCAAAATTCGCTGTTCAGTATTAAAGATTTTACTGCTCTTGGTGCTTATAAAAGTGTAAAAGTTATATTAACCCGTTTTGAAAAAGAGCATCTCATTAAGCGAGAACTTGATGGACTTTATTCCAAACCTGAGTATTCTGAGTTTTTGCAAGAGTTTGTTGCTATTCCAATTGATGACATTGCTATTCAATTGGCAAAAAGTTTTTCCTGGCACATTTAAGCTCTATCCAAATGAAAATAGTATTCCTAATTTAAAGAAAGATTATAAAAATATGAAGCAGATGATTTTTAGTAATTCACTGTCTTTTGAAGAAGTTCTTTCTGTAATTATAAACTTGAAAAAGAAATTAATGACTTAGGAAAAAAGATATGAGTATAGAGAAGTCATTTGATGATAAATCTGAAGCATTGATTACTCCTGAAAAGATCTATGGAAATCACGAAAGAATTGCGGATATTTGTATCGTCACTTTTTCTCATGCCGTTTATGATAAAGTTTTGAAAACTTATAGTTGCAATAAAATTGCTAATTCTGGAACTGCAAATGGAAAAATTCCAATTTATTTTATTAAAGAAAAAAATGTGTTATTTTATCTTTCACCAATAGGCTCCGCAATAGCCGGGACAGTTATTGATGAAGTGAGATGTCTTACTAAGGCTTGTAAATTTATAGTTTTCGGCTCATGTGGAATCCTTGATGAAAATAAGTGCTCTGGAAAAATTATTGTTCCAACGGAAGCTTATCGAGATGAAGGTTTTTCATATCACTTTGAAAAAGCAGCTGATTATATTGAAATTTCAAAATCCCCTGTACTGATAAAAATTCTAAATGATTTGCACATAGAAAACATTTCTGGAAGAACATGGTCAACTGATGCTATATATCGAGAAACTGTAAATAATAAAAATATTCGTAAGTCAGAAGGTTGTATTTGTGTTGAAATGGAGTGTGCAGGACTTCAAGCAATATGTAATTTTAGAGGACTTGAGTTATATCAGTTTTTCTTCGGAGGTGATCTGCTTGGAGATATAAATTGGTCTCGTGGTACACTTGGAACTAATGTGGAAATATCAAATCAGATAAATTGTTTTGAACTGGCTCTGAAAATTGCGGAAAAAATTGAATCAGGTCAAATTACGTCATATACTAGTGGGGAAGTTTTTTGTCTTTCAAATGATGTTCAGAAAACAAATTCTGTTACTAAAACTTCGACACCTCAAGAAAAAATAAATCTTTTTAAATCTCTGTTCATTGGTCGCGAAGACGTTTTTGCCTTGCGATGGTCCAATGCGAAATCTGGGAAAAGCGGATATTCTCCTGTCTGTGAAAATAAGTGGCAGTCCGGTAAATGTGATATGAAAAAATATTCATGTGCTGATTGTCCGTTTAAGTTGCCTGTCCGACTATCTGATCAGTATATTTTTAATCATCTTGCAGGAAGGGATTTTGCTTGTCGTGATGTTATTGGACTTTATCCACTGATGGAAGGTGACTTATGCCAGTTTCTTGCATTAGATTTTGACTCGCATGATAAAACAGTTCCTTTTCAATGGAAATCCGATATTCTTGCAGTAAAAAAAGTTTGCAATGAGTATTCAATTCCCTCTTATATGGAAATATCACGGTCTGGAAATGGTATTCATCTTTGGATTTTCTTTTCTGAAAAAGTTCCTGCAAAACAGGCTCGAAATCTTGGAACAAATCTTCTGAAGGCTGCAATGAAGCAAAATCATTCAATATCCTTCGAAAGTTTTGACAGAATGTTTCCTAATCAGGATGAAATGCCTAAAGGTGGTTATGGGAATTTGATTGCTCTCCCACTTCAGGGCCATAGTGTTAAACAGGGGCATTCAGTTTTTGTAAATGATGATTTTAGGCCTTTTGATGATCAATGGGCATATTTGAGTTCAGTTCAAAAATTAAAAGAAAAAGATTTGAACCGAGCGGTAAAAGAATTGCTTGCAATAACCGGTGATTTTCATGTCAGACGAAATGAAGATGATGAAAATAAACAAGTTTCTTCCATAAATAAAGTTGCATTTAATGTGGAACCAAAGAAAGAAATCATCAAAGAGGATTTTTCAGGAACTGTACAGATTACACTTAGCAATCAGATTTGTATTAAGAAAAAGGGAATTTCAGAACATGCATTAGGTATTATGCGTCGAACTGCAGTATTTTTGAATCCTGAATATTTTAAAAAGCTTAGAATGCATCTTCCTTTGTATAATATTCCAAGATACATCGATTGTTCAAAGGAAACTGATTCTGAGCTGATTTTGCCGAGAGGAAATCTTGCAGAAATAACAGAAATGCTTAAAAAGGCAGATGTTGACTATAAAATTTCAGATGACAGGGAATCAGGTGAGGAAGTTGATGTTGTATTTAATTCTGAGCTATATGAAGAACAAAAGACGGCACTCAGAGAGCTTCTAAAATCGGATTGTGGAGTTCTTTCTGCAGGAACTGGATTTGGTAAAACAGTAACAGCTGCAGCATTAATTGCGGAACGAAGGGTTAATACAATTATTATTGTTCAGAATCATAATCTTTTGGAACAGTGGAAAAAATCAATCAAAGAATTTCTTGGAATTACAGTCGGAACAATTGCTGGCGGAAAAGACAAGTCAACGGGAATTATTGATATTGCAATAGTCAATTCACTTACGGAAAAAGGTTCCGATGAAGTGCGTCCACGAAGTTACAAGTATGGAATGGTTATTGTTGATGAATGCCATCATGTTTCAGCATTTACTACTGAGAATTTGATAAACAGTTTTAAGGCAAAATATGTTTACGGACTGACGGCAACTCCAATTCGAAGAGATGGGCATCAGCACATTATTTTTATGCAATGCGGTCCTGTTCTTTATTCAACGACAACAAAACAAATGAATGAAGTGCAAGGGTTTGCTCATTATTTTCAACCTCGGTTTACCAGTTTTCATACTGTTGAGAATAAAGAAGGAAAAGAGCTTGGTATAAATGATTATTATGAAAAAATGTGTCAGAGCGAGGCACGAAATCAGCTTATAATAGAGGATGTAATAAAATCTGTTGAGAATGGAAGAACACCTTTGATTCTTTCTGACAGAATTTCACATCTTGAGTATCTTGAAGAAAAACTGGAATCTTCTGCAGAAAATGTAATTCTTATAACTGGTAAGGGAACTCAGAAGCAGAAAAAAGAACAACTGGAAAAATTGAAATCTGTTTCTGATGATGAGACACTCATAGTTCTTGCAACTGGAAAATACGCAGGTGAAGGTTTTGACTTACCACGACTAGATACTTTAATGCTTGCTCTTCCATTTTCATGGAAAGGAATGCTGCAGCAGTATTGTGGCCGACTTCATAGAAATTTTGAGGGTAAAGACGAAGTTCAGATTTTTGATTATGTGGATATAAGAATTCCGACTTTTGATAGAATGTATCAAAACAGACTTAAGGGTTATAAACAGCTTGGATATAAATTAAAACCGATGAGCGAAAATTCTGACGAGGATAAGGAATCTAAGATATTTTCTAATGAGGATGAAGAATTAAAGAAAATTTTTACCGAAGACATTGTTCATGCAAAAAAAAGAATAATAGTTTCTGCACCATATCTTTCAAAAAAGGAAGTTCAGGATTTTATATGGATAGCATCAAAAGTTATGCTTAATGGAGTACAAGTAATTATATTTGTGAAAAAAGCCGATACTGAAGAAAAACAGAAGAAACAGGCGGGCTTTGTCCTGAATATGGAAAATGCAGGATTTAAAGTTCGGCAAAAGGAGGAGCTATCTCAAAATCTTTGTGTTATTGATGAAAAAATCCTATGGTATGGAAGCGTAAATTATCTGGGATTTTCTGATAAAGAAGCCTGCTGTATGCGTATCTGTGATGCAAAAATTGCTTCGGAAATTGAAAGTGAAGTTATAAAATAATTGGAGGATTATATGAAAGTAAATTTAAAAGAAATTGCTCAGGAATTACAGACATTAAGTGATGAGGACTGTTTTTTCTATAATAAGATAACCGGTGAACTTGAATATTTTAACAGCGAACAGGAAAATCCCAATGACCTTGATATTGATGAAATCGATGAAGACGAAAACTTTGTAGCGCTCCCATCAAAATATTCCATTGATGATTATGGAATTATGAAAGATTTTATGTTTGCCCAGAAAGATAAAAAAATCCATGATGCAATTTACGATGCTATTCATCAGAAAGGAGCTTTTAGAAAATTTCGTCAGGTAGTTGAACAGACAGGCATTTTACAGAAGTGGTATGAATTTAAAGATAAAGAATATGAAGACATTGTAAAAGAATGGTGTGAAAAAAACGGACTGGAATGGGAGTAACTTGTTAGAGAATTCACATTTTTCCAAAGCTTCATCAAATTTTTATTCTCTAAGTAATAAAACTGTTTTGTATAATAAGTCTGAATTTCGAGTTTAGTTGGGAATTTACAAAAAAAGCGTAAATCTTTAAAATTTTAATTACTAGGACAAATGTCGAGTTTTGAATTTTTATTGAGTGGGTAGTACAACCCCTCAAAACGGCGAAGTCAAGGCTTTAAGCGTTAGCGTGCCTTGACTCGACGTATTTTTAGGGTGGCTTTTTGCTTCGCAAAAAACAGGCTTTTCAGGGTTCCGCTATCGCTTCATTCCTTCGCTCCGCTTCGG
>JALFAW010000091.1 GCA_022773305.1 Spirochaetia bacterium | reverse complement strand
TGTCATATAAATCTGTGTATTGACTGAAATTTAATTCTTGCTGTGACTTGAGCATAAAAAAAACACCACCTGAATAAATCTTACTATATTCAAATGGTGTTTGTAAATTCAGTCTTTAAAAGACTTTTTCAGTGACCTCTTGATGAAACAATCCTTTTTAATCATTCTAAATATTGATTTACATTAAAATCAAGAAAGACATATTTTTTGAAGTTCATTTACGTCTTTTGCAATAAAATCAGCACCTTCGTTTACAAGTTCTTCTTTACTACCATAACCAAATAAAACTCCACAAGATTTAATATTGTTTAGCTTTGCACCTTTTATATCATGCATTCTGTCACCAATCATTAATACTTTTGAATTATCAGAAATCTGGCATTTTTCTAAAGCATATTTGATAACTTCGTCTTTTTTACTTCTTGATTCATCTTCATTACTTCCGCATATATACATAAAATATTTTGATAAATCAAAATGTTTTAAAATCTGAACAGAATAGATTTCTGGTTTTGAAGTAGCAACTACAAGTTTTTTTCCATTTTTCAGAAGGTTTTCCAAAAGGCAGGGAATTCCTTCATAAACAGTATTTTCAAATAATCCTTTATTTGAAAAATATTCCCGGTAAATTTTTACACCTTCTTTCGCTTTTTCTTCGGAAAATCCAAATGAGTTTTTGAAAGTATCCAATAAGGGAGGTCCAATATAAGAACATAAAGTTTTATAATCAGGAATCTCCATTCCAAAATATTTATATGCATAAATAAAAGAATTTGTAATTCCTGTCGCAGGATCTGTCAAAGTTCCGTCTAAATCAAAAAAAAGATAATCAAACATAAATTACACCAAAAATAATTCGAAAATGAAAACTACTGCACAACTAATGCAAGCAACTGGAAAAAGACTGGCTCCAAAATAAGAAGCTGCAATTCCAATAATCAATGCTGCAATTCCTGCAACAGGAGATTGAGTTGCTTGAATAATTGCAGGAAAAGTCATTACTGCAAGGGTAACATAAGGTACATAAAATAAAAAAGATTTCAAAAATCTGTTTGTTATGGGTTTTCTTATCAAAGTTAATGGTAAAACTCTAATTAAATATGAAACCAAAAAAGCAGATATAATAGAGATATAAATATTTCCAGACATAAACTAAATCCTCCAAATCAGGCAGTGCAGGCAGAATTAATTGTTTTCTTCATTCAGTTCAGGAATTGGTTTGATGATAGCAATCACTGATGAAATCACTATTGTTAAAATTATTGTCCTTGTTCCGCTTTGAATATCTTTTATAAAAGGCAAAACTGAACACAAAAAGCTGGCAATGAAACTAACAATGACAGCAATCAAAATAGTAATATTCTTCTTGGCTGGAGGAACAATGATTGCAATGAACATTCCATAAAGTGCAACCGAAAGCGCACTAACAACTCTTACCGGCAAAAAATTTCCTGCAACAATACCAAGCGATGTTCCAATGCTCCAAAGTGGAACAGAAATGAAAATAGCTCCATAATTATATGATGGTTCAATATATCCAGGTCTTGCAATTGAAATTCCAAAAATCTCATCGGTAATTCCGAATCCTACAAGGAATCTGTGAATCAGTGGAGTTTTAGAATCAAAACGTTGAGATAAAGCACAACTCATTAATAAATAACGTGCGTTTACTACGAGAGTGATTAAGGCAATTTCAAAGTAAGTTGCTCCATTTTGTATTGATGTAAAAAGAGCATATTCACCTGCGGAAGCAACATTAAGAAAACTTGCAATAAAGCCTTGCAGTGGAGTAAGCCCAGCATTCCTGGCGACAATACCCAATGAAAAAGCTACTGCAAAATAACCCAATCCAATAGGGAGTCCATCGCGGCAACCTTCAAAAAAAGCGTTTCTTTTCATTTTTCAGAGAATTTCCTGTTTTTTAATTTGCTAAAGATTTTAATTCTTCAAGCATCTTTGGAAGGTCTGATGTCATGTTTTCGCTTGTAAACTGGCATGTACCAACTTTTTCGTGACCGCCACCGCCATATTTAAGCATCAAACTTCCAACATTTACTTTGGAAGTTTTATTTAAAATGCTATATCCAACTGCAGCAGAACATCCTTCTCCGCCTTTTCCATTTACAATCCAGCAGGAAATATTCTGTTGAGGATACATACTGTAAATCATAAAGCGGTTTCCTGTGTAAATCGGGTCAACACCACGTAAATCAGTGATTATTAAATTACCCTCTACAGTTGTATGGGTTTTTACCATTTGAGTAAATTTAGCCGACTGTTCATTATAAACTTCTATTCTTTCTTTTACATCTGGAAGATTAAGAATTTCTTCAGTTGATTTATCGCGACAGGCAACCATTAACTTTTCCATCAATGCATAGTTTGGAATTGTAAAATTTCGCCAGCGCCCAAGACCAGTTCTTGGATCCATCAAAAATCCAACTAATATCCAGCCAGTAGGATTTTGAATTTCATCGATTGTAAGATTACCAGAATCTACCTTGTCTACAGCTTCCATAATATCATCAAAATTTGGAAACTTTTCTTTTCCGCCGTAATATTCATAAATAATTCTGGCACAAGAAGGAGTAATTCTGCTTTCACCTTTATATTTTCCTTCAAGTTCCTGTCTTTCAAATTCTGAAGAATGATGGTCAAACCAAAGTCCACATCCTGGAACAAAAGGAACATTTGCAAGACAATCATTTTCAGTTATTTCAACTAAACCGTCCTGTAAATCTTTTGGATGTGCAAATTTCCAACTATCAATAATGCCAGCTTCCAAAAGAAGCGCACCGCAAACCAATCCGTCAAAATCTGACCGTGTTACTAATCTCATACCCATTTTATCCCCTCATGAGTTTAACATTACTTTATTCTAACAGAAATAGAAAAAAAATGCACTTTTATTTTTGTAATTATTATGGTAAAGTGCTTTAATTATTTTACTTTTTGAATTAATATCTGGTTTTTGATTTTATTTTTTGGATTTTTCTATTATGGAAGATAAAATGAATTATATAATGCAGGAAATGCCGAAATCTGGTGATACAGTTGTTGTGGGAATGTCTGGTGGTGTGGATTCTACACTTACCGCTTTAATGCTCAAAGAAAAAGGCTGTCGTGTTATAGGCGTGACAATGTCGCTTTGGGATGGACTTATGCCACAATTAAAAGACGGACAAAAAATCAAACCGTCCTGTTATGGACCAAATGAGAATACAAATATTGCGGAGTGTCAGAAGTTTTGTGATGAAAATGATATTGAATATCATGTTGTTGATGTAAAAGAAATATATAAAAAAGAAGTTTTGGAATATTTTAAAAATGAGTATAGAAATGGCAGAACGCCAAATCCTTGTATCAGGTGTAACAGACTGGTGAAATTTGGTGCGCTTTTGGAAGGTGTCAAGAAACTTGGTATAGAATATGATTATTTTTGTACTGGACATTATGCAAAAATTGTCCGTCCTGAAAAAGGCGTTTTTGGTTCTGAGATTAAACCTTGTATGATTGCCGGTGCAGAAGATGTGTCAAAAGACCAAACATATTTTTTGTACAGAATTCCGTCAGAAATCCTTGAAAAAGTAAGATTTCCGCTTGCAACTATGAAGAAATCTGATGTTTTTAGAATTGCACAGGAAGCAAACCTTCAGGCAGCGTCACGTGAAGAAAGTCAGGATTTTATTGGTGAAGAATATTTTGAGCTGATTTTTTCAGACAAACCTTCTGTTCCTGGTGACATTATAGATTTGGATGGTAAAGTTTTAGGACGTCACAGAGGAATTGAACATTATACAGTGGGACAGCGTCGTGCACTCGGAGTGGCAGTTGGATATCCAGTTTATGTTCATTCGATAGATGTAAAAAATAATGTTGTAATTCTTGCAAAGAATGAAGATTTGAATGCAAGTGGACTTATTGCTGATGATTTTGTCTGGCCAGGAAATATAGAACCTTCAGAATCGTTCGAAGCTATGGTAAAAATCAGACTGGCAAGTAAACCTGTGTTGGCTCGCATCGAACGATACTTTGATGAAAATGAAGAAGACAATTTTGTTGGACAACCTTGGAAAGTCGTTTTTGACCAGAAACAAAGGGCGATTGCTCCCGGTCAGTCTGTTGTCCTTTATAAAGATGGCGTGATTATAGGCGGTGGAATAATCAAAAAACCGATTTTATAAAAGGACAAATGTCGAGTTTTGAATTTTTATTGAGGGGGTAATACAACCCCTCAAAACGGCGAAGTCAAGGCTTTAAGCGTTAGCGTGCCTTGACTCGACGTATTTTTAGGGTGGCTTTTTGCTTCGCAAAAAACAGGCTTTTCAGGGTTCCGCTATCGCTTCATTCCTTCGCTCCGCTTCGG
>JALFAW010000009.1 GCA_022773305.1 Spirochaetia bacterium | reverse complement strand
GAAAATAGCATCATTTACAAAGATTATGTGATGCCATATGATGAAATTTCAGAAGCAAAAAAAGCTCTACAAGAATTAAAAAAATAATTTTTTAGGTTCAATTTCGAGTATTTGATTTACAAACCGTGGCAAGGATTGTAAGGGCTGGCGAAGCCAGTTCCGAAGCGTAGCGAAGGAATGAAGGTAGCACGAAGTGCGTACGTAACCCTGAAAAGCGCGAGTTTGCATTGCAAACTCGGGGACGAGAAATGCTATGCATTTCTCGCATTTTTTGCGAAGCAAAAAGCC
Source organism: Spirochaetia bacterium (assembly GCA_022773305.1). Classification (GTDB taxonomy): domain Bacteria; phylum Spirochaetota; class Spirochaetia; order Treponematales; family Treponemataceae; genus Treponema_D. The sequence goes on along the minus strand of JALFAW010000009.1, from coordinate 7,209 downwards.
ACCCTAAAAAATAAAAAAATTCAAAACTCGATATTTGTCCTTTTAGTTTTTGATAATCATTTTAGAAAATAAATTAAAAATGAGGTTTTTATGAATATTGCGTTAATTTATGGTGGACGCAGTGGAGAACACGAAATCAGTCTTATTTCTGCTGCAGCTATTTTAAGAGGTTTTTCTAAACAACACAAAATATTTTTGATTGGAATTACAAAAGATGGAAGATGGTTTTTACAGGATGATTCATTACAAGAAAAATTGCTCAATAATCCTTCGGAAAAACTTACTATAATTGAAGATTCTAGCAAACTTATCAACATTTTTCCTGGACTTAAAAACAAATCTTTTTACGTTCAAGGAAATCCTTTGGAAATTGACATTGTTTTTCCAGTTCTTCATGGAACTTATGGTGAAGACGGTACGATTCAAGGACTTTTTGAAATGGCGGATATTCCTTACGTTGGTTGTTCTCACATTTCTTCTGCAATCACAATGGATAAAGAAAAAACAAAAATGATTTTGCAGAGTGTCGGAATCCCTGTTGTTCCTTATGTTTGCATAAAACAAAATATAATAGAAGATTCTGTGGTATATGATGCTGTAATCGAAGATATTGAAAAAGAACTTGGATATCCTATGTTTGTAAAACCTTGCTGTGCAGGAAGTTCAAACGGTGCAAACAAAGCTATAAATCGTAAGGAACTTTCTTATGCAATCATGGAAGCATTCGGATGGGACAACAAAGTATTGATTGAAAAAGCCATAAATGCTCGTGAAATTGAGTGTTCAGTTACAGGAAATTCTGTTAATGCACAAAATCAAAGTGATGATGATGTAACTGCATATATTCCAGGAGAAATTGCTCCAAATGCACTTTTCTATGATTATGATGCAAAATACAATGACCCAAACGGGGCAAATCTTTTGATTCCAGCAAATCTTGGTGAAAATGATTTAGAAAAAATCAGAAAAACAGCCTGTGCCGCTTACAAAGCTCTTGATGTAACAGGTCTTGCTCGTGTGGATTTTTTCATTGATAAAGACACAAATGCAGTTTATCTAAATGAAGTGAACACTATGCCTGGTTTTACACCAATCAGCATGTTTCCAAAAATGTGCGATAGTGCAGGTCTTCATTTTACAGAATTGCTAGAACTTTTGATTCAAGAAGGTTTTTCTCGTTACGAAGCAAAAAGTCGTTTATCTACCCAACGATAGGATAAAAAATAAAAAAAATTAAAAACTAGACTTATCAATAGAAATATGATAAAATATTTTACTATTATTTTATTTCTTAAGGAATTTAAAAATGAAAAAAAATACTGCTTACACAATCGGTTCTTTGATTGTTCTTTTGATTTGTGCATTCTGCTTTGTAGTTTTACCTGCATTTACAGGTTCAGAAGGACAACAAAATAAACTTCCACCATTTGGAAAATATAACAAGAGAGAAATTACATACGAACAAGATTCTGATTTCGCTAATTATGTTTCACAATATGGACAAATGTTCCAAGCTTACGGACAGCAGCTTAACGAACAAACTTATTATACAGTTTTTAAATATGCTTTTGATGCTACAGTTAGAAAATTCGCATACGAAGATGCTGTAAACAAAAGCGGATATGTGGTTCCACAAGCTGCAGTAAATCGCAATATGGTTCCTTTTTTCTCTGATGAAAACGGAAATTATTCTTCAAAGCTTTATAAACAGACAGATCCTAAAACTGTCGAAAATTTAAGAAAATCTATTCAATCTGGATTAGTTGCTTCTCGTTATAGCGATGATCTTTTTGGTTCGGAAGAAGATATTGTTGGAAGTGAAGCTTTATATGGTTTAAAAGAATCAGATGCAGAACTTGATTTCTTGAAATCTTACAATGCAAATAAACGCGGATTCCAAATGGCACTTTTTAACACAAGTGATTATCCAGAAGAAGAAAAATTAAAGTTTGCAAAAGAAAATCAGGCAAAATTCAATAAATTTGACATTTCAATTGTAACTGTTGAAGATAAAGCAAAAGCTCAAACTGTGTTAAAAAGAATCAATAATAATGAAATCACTTTTGAAGATGCCATTTCTGAATATTCTTTGAATTATTTTACAAACAGTGAAGGAAAAGTTACAAGTGCTTACCAATATCAGATTGAAAATCTTTTAGTAAATAAAGATGATTTGGCAATTCTCACTGATTTGGCTGTAGATTCTGTTACTGATGTTATTGAAACTTCAAATTCTTTCTCTATTTTCAAAAAGAATGGTGAAACAAAAACTCCTGATTTTGAGATTGATGAATATAAAGATTTAGTTTCAACATATTTGAGAAATTATGAAAAAACAAGAATCGAAGATTATTTTACAGCAAAAGCAAATGATTTTATTGCGCAGGCTGCAAAATCAGATTTTGATTCTGCCTGCACCTCAATGAACATCAAGAATGTTGAAATTCCAGCATTCCCATTAAATTATGGAAGTGTTGCTATTGCAGATTCACTTAACACTTCAATTGAAGGTTTAAGTTCTGCTGACACAAATGAAAAGTTTTTGGAAACTGCTTTCAATTTGAAAATGAATGAAATGTCTGAACCATTAGTTCTAAACGGTTATGTTGCTGTTATCAAATATACATCTGACGGTAACGAAGCAAAAGCTGCTGACACTAATGATGAAGAAACAGACAATTCTGAAGATGATAATACAGCTGACGTTCTTTCAAATATTTCTGATTTGGATCAGTCTTCTGCAAACAATTATATTCTTTCAAGTGATAAACTTGAAAACAATTTTGCTGAAGTTTATTTTTCAAACATGATGAATTAATAAAGTTGGAGCATTACTCATTTGTCAGAAATAAATAATCAAAAGCCCTGTTTCGTTCAAACGTCGCAGGGCTTTTCTGTTTCCTACAATAATCAGTTACTCTATTCAAAATATAATCCTTCAAAAGTTATCATTCAGACGATAAAAAATCTACAGATTCTTCCAGGAACGATTTTTTTGTGCATATCTCCAGTTCTAGGCTACGGATTGGAGGAACTTCTGTCAAAAATTCCAGAAGATTGTCTTGTTTTTCTGATAGAAGCAGATTCTGCACTTTTGGACTTTGCTAAATCATCGATTAACTGTGAGAAATATCAACAAAAGATTCAATTTGTGATGCCTGATGACTTAAAAAATCTGCCTTTGATGATTTATGATTTGACTCGTTCAGGGAAATATAAAAGAGTAAAACGAATTGATTTTTCAGCTGGCGTAAAATTTTTTGCCAGTTTTTATGATGAACTTACTTTAGCCTGCACAAATTCTATTATGACTTACTGGAAAAATCGTGTTACGCTGACAAAGTTTGGGAGACGTTACAGTTATAACTTTTTTTCAAACCTTTCAGTTCTTTCTCAAACTGTTCCAATTTCAAATTATTTTCAAAAAATTTCCAAACCTGTATTAATCTTTGGGGCGGGACAAAGTATAGACTTGTTTTTGCAAAAAAATTCATTAAATTTTCAAGATTTTTTTATAGTTTGCGTTGACACTGCCTTGCAACCATTGTTGGCAAGAAAAATTATTCCTGATGCTGTTTTTATAGAAGAAGCGCAGAGTGTGATTTTAAAGGCATTTATTGGTTTTACTGATAACTTAAAAACTCAAATTTTTGCAGGATTATCTTCAATCCCATATCTAAAAAATTTTGTTTCCCCGTCAAAAATTTCTTTTTTCACCACAGAATTTACTAAAGCGAATTTTATTTCTCGTTTTTCTCAGTTTTCATTTCTTCCACCACTAAACAATCCATTTGGTTCTGTCGGATTAACTGCTGTGTATTATGCATTGAAATTCCGTGCAGACGAGTCTGTACCAATTTTCATCTGTGGTCTTGATTTTTCATATTCAAAAGGATTTACTCATGCTAAAAACACACTGGCTTATACAACTCGAATTCTAAATCACAACCGATTATGCTGTATTGAGAACTTTAATGCTTGTTTTGGTCAAAACATCATTGAAATTACTGATAAAAAAGGTCAAAACTTTTACACTTCAATTGTTCTTAAATCTTATGCCGAATTATTCATTACACTTTTCAGTGGTATAAAAAATATTTTTGATATTGGAGAATGTGGAATTCAATTGAATCTTCCTTGTATAAATATTTCTGAAATGCATAAATTGTGTTTAAAATACAAAGAAACCTCTGTTTGCTATCAGAATACATTAGAATTCCCTTTTTCATTATTTGATGATATACAAAAAAATGAACTAAAAAATGCACTTAAAAATGAGAGAAATGAACTTTTAGAACTAAAAAAACTTCTCTCGGAAAAATGTGAACTTTCACAAGACGAATTACGAGAAAAAATCACTAAAATTGTCACCCAGAAAGAATATTTATTCCTTCACTTTCCTGATGGGCATAAGTTTGTTTATGAACAATCTTTTTTGAACAGAATCAGAAATGAAATTGATTTTTTTCTTAAAGTGATTTAATTTTCCATTCCTATTCTTCTTTTTCTTTCAAAACAGCAAGGAAAGCACTTTGTGGTAATTCAACATCGCCAATCATCTTCATGCGTTTTTTTCCTTCTTTCTGTTTTTCCAAAAGTTTTCGTTTTCGAGTAATGTCACCACCATAACATTTTGCCAGAACATCTTTTCTAACAGGATTAACGGTTTCTCTTGCAATAATCTGACTGCCTATTGCTCCCTGAATTGCAACTTTAAACTGCTGGCGACTAATTTCTCCTTTCAGACGTTCACAAACTTTTCTGGCACGTTCCACAGCATTTTCTTTGTAAGTCAAAAATGACAGAGCATCGACCATTTTTCCATTTAAAAGTACATCAACCTTTACCAAATCTGTTGTCCGATAACCTATTATTTCGTAATCAAAAGAAGCATAACCACGACTGTAACTTTTTAGTCTGTCATAAAAATCAAAAAGAACTTCGGCAAGAGGCATTTCATAAGTAAGTTCAACGCGTTTTGTATCAAGATACTGCATATTTGTTTGAACTCCGCGTTTTTCAGTACAAAGTGACATTATAGATCCAAGAAATTCGGCTGGAGTAATTATTGAAGATTTTATATAAGGTTCCTCTGCATCCTTTATGCGCCCTTGAGGATATTCAGAAGGGTTATCTATGAACATATCTTCTCCATTCGAAAGATGAAGCAGATATCGAACAGAAGGAGCTGTAAAAATTACAGACTGGTCAAAATCACGTTCAAGTCTTTCCTGAATAATTTCCAGATGAAGCAAACCCAAAAATCCACATCTAAAACCATTGCCAAGTGCAAGTGAATTGTCTTTTTCGTAAATCAAACTTGCATCGTTTAGTTTTAGTTTTTCCATGCTGTCTTTCAATTCTTCGTAATCATTCGAATCCATAGGATAAATTGAAGAATAAACAACGGGTTTAACTTCTTTAAAACCTGGAAGAGCTTCTGTAACACCACCTGCAACTGAAGTTATTGTATCACCAACTTTTACATCACTTACGGTTTTAAGACCAGAAATAATATAACCAACATCGCCGGCTTCCAAAACTCCTGTTTCTTCATAATTGATTTTAAAAATTCCGCACTGCTCTACTTTGTACTCTGTGTTTGAACTCATCATTTTGATTAAATCACCAGTTTTTAATCTGCCGTTCATAACCCGTACATGCACAACTACACCGCGATAAACATCATAATGACAATCAAAAATAAGCGCTGCAAGTTTTTCATTTGGATTTCCAGTAGGACAAGGAAATTTCGTCACAATCGCTTCCAGAAGTTCATCTATGCCTTCACCAGTTTTTGCAGAAACACAAATTGCATCTTCAGAATCAAGCCCAAGTTCGTTATCAATCTGATTTTTGCAGGACGGAATATCTGCCGAAGCCAAATCAATTTTGTTAATTACAGGCACAATTGTCAAATCCTGCTCGATTGCCATGTACATATTGCTAACAGTTTGACTTTCAACTCCTTGAGTCGCATCAATTAAAAGTAAAGCTCCTTCACAAGAAGCAATTGCTCGGGAAACTTCATATGAAAAATCCACATGACCTGGAGTATCAACAAAATTCAATTCATAATCATTTCCATCTTTTGCATGATATGGAATTGTAACAGCCTGACTTTTGATAGTAATTCCACGCTCACGTTCAATATCCATATTGTCAAGAATTTGGTTCATCATTTTTCTATCATCAATAATTTTTGCTTTTTGAATAAGCCTGTCTGATAAAGTTGATTTTCCATGATCAATGTGGGCAACAATACAAAAATTACGTTTAAATTTCATGTCAGTCATTTTAATTAATTCCTCCGTGGAAACATTTCATCAATAAAATCTAGCTAAATATATAAATACGTCGAGTCAAGGCACGCTAACGCTTAAAGCCTTGACTTCGCCGTTTTGAGGGGTTGTACTACCCCCTCAATACGACCGGTCAAGGCACGCTTCGCTCAAGGCCTTGACTCGCTCGTTTTCAGGGGTTGTATTAACCCCTGAATCAAAAATAATAAGGATTATCAAAAGGGGCAGAAAGCACCATTGAGATGTCAAGAAAACCTTTCTTTTTTCGTTTTGAATAAATTTGCACAAAAATATATTCGTTTTCCATGTCAATTTTCATATCACGAACAGTTACTGCATCAAATTTAGAAAAATTAAGTTCATCAGCAGCACTTCCTTTAATAACGCTTTCTATTGTATATGAATTTTTATTTAAAGTCGATGATGGAATCATTTTCATGCCAAAAAGCGGAACAAAACCATTTTGAATAAAATCTGTTTTATATATTTCATAACCTGGATCTTTTGGGCGTTTATCCAAATATAAAAAACCATTCTTTTCGGTTAGATTATCATTCTTTGTTTCTGCTGAATCATCATTATCGTAACCGGTAATATACGAAAAACTCAAAAGTGTTTCTGGCTCATATCCCATGCAGATAAACTGAAAATCTTCCAGACTGGTAACTTTTTTTCCATCAACACTTGTAATCACATCACCTTGTTTCAAACCAGCAAGAAAAGCTGGACTTCCTGGCAAAAGATATTGGATTTCAAGACCAATCTTTTGCTTTCCATTGCGTTTTGTATGTCCATAGCAGCCAATCCAGGAATGTACAACTTCACAGTGATTATACATCAAACTTAATTCCTGTCGTAAATATTCCACTGGAATTGCAAAATTTAATCCCTGAAACTGAAGCATTCC